>NZ_JAAQWK010000067.1:0-512 GCF_012985445.1 Pseudomonas sp. WS 5532 | reverse complement strand
GGGGGCCGCCGCGATGGGCCATCCTTGGCCCAGCGCGGCTAAACCGGCATCCCTGCCGGTTTACCCCCCAAATCCCTGTCAGATTCCGGCCATCGTGTTTAACGGGGCGATTTCAGATCAAGATCAAAAGCGCAGATCAAAAGACCGCTGACTTCGTCATCGAAAAGGATGTAAGAGCCAGAGCAACAGCAACAGCAACAGCAACAGCAACAGCAACAGCAACAGCAACAGCAAAGCCATACTCGGTCTAATGTGGGAGCTGGCTTGCCTGCAATGGCATCAACTCGGTGTGTCTGATGTACCGAGGTGTCTGCATCGCAGGCAAGCCAGCTCCCACAGAAAAGCAGCTCTTCAGTGTATGCAAATCCGCTTTTCGCTTTTGATCCAACCACTCAGGTCGGCTTTCAGGCCGCCGTGCTCTGCTTTTGATCTTGCTTTTGATCTGAGGCGCCCCGTTAACCACGATGGCCGAACGCAGGCTTGAAGCCGTGGGTAACCCGGCAGGACGCCGG
>NZ_JAAQWK010000066.1:0-514 GCF_012985445.1 Pseudomonas sp. WS 5532 | reverse complement strand
CTCAACTAAGAGAACTCACAAATTTTACCTTAGCCTGATCCGTTACCAGTGAAAGTAACGTTCAGTCTATCTTTCTATCACATACCCAAATTTTTAAAGAACGATCTAATCAAAGACTAGAAATCAACATTCATCATCAACCTGATGGAATGCTCATTTCTAAGCTTTCTTAACGTAGAAGCAGTAGTGGTGGAGCCAAACGGGATCGAACCGTTGACCTCCTGCGTGCAAGGCAGGCGCTCTCCCAGCTGAGCTATGGCCCCGTATTTCTACAGGCGTTTCCCACACAAAATTGGTGGGTCTGGGCAGATTCGAACTGCCGACCTCACCCTTATCAGGGGTGCGCTCTAACCAACTGAGCTACAGACCCAATTTCGGGCTGCTTCTTATCGTCTTCTTCAATGAATCAAGCAATTCGTGTGGGAACTTATGGAGCAGCTGATGTCGTCGATTAAGGAGGTGATCCAGCCGCAGGTTCCCCTACGGCTACCTTGTTACGACTTCACCCCAGTCA
>NZ_JAAQWK010000065.1:0-522 GCF_012985445.1 Pseudomonas sp. WS 5532 | reverse complement strand
AACCGGCACTCCTTCGGTCTTGGGCGGTCACTATGAGCAGTGGTATAGTTCGCCGCCAGTTCGGCCCGCCAGGGAACGCGTGCTTCTTCACAAGAAGATTGGTGTCAGGGTGAGAGGCAGAGGCTGCATCGCAAGGAGTTTAGATGAGCGCCGATAACGCCTACGCGGTCGAGCTGAAGGGAGTGTCCTTCAAGCGCGGCACGCGCAGCATCTTCAATAATGTCGATATTCGTATCCCGCGTGGCAAGGTCACGGGGATCATGGGCCCGTCGGGCTGCGGCAAGACCACACTTTTGCGCCTTATGGGCATGCAACTGCGTCCCAGCAGCGGTGAAGTGTGGGTCAACAATCAAAACCTGCCGGCCCTGTCGCGCAGTGATTTGTTTGATGCCCGCAAGCACATGGGCGTGTTGTTTCAGAGCGGTGCGCTGTTTACCGATCTGGACGTGTTCGAGAACGTTGCTTTCCCGCTGCGGGTGCATACCGAGCTGCCGGAAGAAATGATCCGTGACATCGTGCTGC
>NZ_JAAQWK010000064.1:0-530 GCF_012985445.1 Pseudomonas sp. WS 5532 | reverse complement strand
GTGCGCAACGCTCAACAAGCCTACAACCGCGCGCTGGAACTGGGCGCACAACCGGTGCATATCCCTACCGGACCAATGGAACTGAACCTGCCAGCCATCAAAGGCATTGGCGGCGCGCCGCTGTACCTGATTGACCGTTACGGCGAAGGCAGCTCGATCTACGACATTGATTTTGTCTTTATCGAAGGTGTAGACCGCCACCCGGTGGGGGCGGGGCTGAAGATCATCGATCACATGACCCATAACGTGTACAGCGGCCGTATGGCGTATTGGGCCAACTTCTACGAGAAGCTGTTCAACTTCCGTGACATTCGTTATTTCGATATCAAGGGCGAATACACCGGCCTGACCTCCAAGGCCATGACCGCCCCGGACGGCATGATCCGCATTCCGTTGAACGAAGAATCGTCCAAGGGCGCAGGGCAGATCGAAGAATTCCTTATGCAGTTCAATGGCGAAGGCATTCAGCACGTGGCATTCCTCAGCGATGACCTGATCAAGACCTGGGACGCCCTGAAGAAAATCGGTAT
>NZ_JAAQWK010000063.1:0-533 GCF_012985445.1 Pseudomonas sp. WS 5532 | reverse complement strand
GGCGTCCTGCCGGGTTACCCACGGATTCAAGCCTGCGTTCGGCCATCGTGGTTGACGGGGCGCCTCAGATCAAAAGCAAGATCAAAAGCAGAGCACGGCGGCCTGAAAGCCGACCTGAGTGGTTGAATCAAAAGCGAAAAGCGAAAAGCGGATTTGCATACACCTGGGATCTGCTTTTCTGTGGGAGCTGGCTTGCCTGCGATGCAGACACCTCGGTGCTTCAGGTACACCGAGTTGATGCCATCGCAGGCAAGCCAGCTCCCACCTTTGACCGAGTATGGCTCTGCTGTTGCTGTTGCTGTTGCTGTTGCTGTTGCTGTTGCTGTTGCTGTTGCTCTGGCCCTTACATCCTTTTCGATGACGAAGTCAGCGGTCTTTTGATCTGCGCTTTTGATCGTGATCTTGATCTGAAATCGCCCCGTCAAACACGATGGCCGGAATCTGACAGGGATTTGGGGGGTAAACCGGCAGGGATGCCGGTTTAGCCGCGCTGGGCCAAGGATGGCCCATCGCGGCGGCCCCCCAAATCACTG
>NZ_JAAQWK010000062.1:0-549 GCF_012985445.1 Pseudomonas sp. WS 5532 | reverse complement strand
GTTTCAGGGTTACGTCAGTACCGGCCTTGTTGCTCAAGGTGGCGGTGTAAGTGATCTGGCCACCTTCGTTGACGGCACTTGGCGCGGTCAGCGTGACGGTCGTGGTGTCCGCAGTGCCAGGTGTGTCCGTGACGGTGGTATTCACCGGCGTTGTGCCCGGCACCAGGTTTTCGAAGTGCTCGCCGCCAGTTACACCCTTAATTGCGGTGGTAACGGTCTGGTCGCCTTTGTATACGTCGTTAGGCGCAACGGTGGTGACAGTGCCGCTGGACTGATTCACACCGATGGTGATGGTTTTGCCGTTGTCCAGGGTGACGGTCAGCGGGCTGGTGATGTTGGTCACCGGATTGCCCGACTTGTCGACCAGCGACGCGGTGTAAACGATGTTGCCGCCTTCACCAACGGTGGTAGTGGCGGTCAGGACCACATCGACTTTGTCGATGGTGTCGTTAATGGTGGTGGTTGCGCCGTCGCCTGCGACTTCCAGTTTTTCGAAGTTGCCGCCAGTGGTGTCAGTGATCTTGACCGTCTGGGTGCTCTTATCGATGA
>NZ_JAAQWK010000061.1:0-562 GCF_012985445.1 Pseudomonas sp. WS 5532 | reverse complement strand
CACGGTGTGATTCATGACTGGGGTGAAGTCGTAACAAGGTAGCCGTAGGGGAACCTGCGGCTGGATCACCTCCTTAATCGACGACATCAGCTGCTCCATAAGTTCCCACACGAATTGCTTGATTCATTGAAGAAGACGATAGAAGCAGCTTTAAGCTCCAAGCTGATAGCTCTTAGCTAATCAGTGACGCTCGAAATTGGGTCTGTAGCTCAGTTGGTTAGAGCGCACCCCTGATAAGGGTGAGGTCGGCAGTTCGAATCTGCCCAGACCCACCAATTTTGTTATGGGGCCATAGCTCAGCTGGGAGAGCGCCTGCCTTGCACGCAGGAGGTCAACGGTTCGATCCCGTTTGGCTCCACCATTAACTGCT
Source organism: Pseudomonas sp. WS 5532 (assembly GCF_012985445.1). Classification (NCBI taxonomy): domain Bacteria; kingdom Pseudomonadati; phylum Pseudomonadota; class Gammaproteobacteria; order Pseudomonadales; family Pseudomonadaceae; genus Pseudomonas; species Pseudomonas sp. WS 5532. The sequence goes on along the minus strand of NZ_JAAQWK010000061.1, from coordinate 192 downwards.
TCTGCTGTTAGAGTTTAGAAATGAATATTCTGAAGTGAATATTGATTTCTAGTCTTTGATTAGATCGTTCTTTAAAAATTTGGGTATGTGATAGAAAGATAGACTGAACGTTACTTTCACTGGTAACGGATCAGGCTAAGGTAAAATTTGTGAGTTCTCTTAATTGAGAAATTCGAATTTTCGGCGAATGTT
>NZ_JAAQWK010000060.1:0-597 GCF_012985445.1 Pseudomonas sp. WS 5532 | reverse complement strand
ACGAGCGGCCCAGCGTGTCTTGCAAGAATCGGCTGGCATACAGGGTCAGCAACAAGGACAGCAGCGCGGGCACCATATACGGCGCCACATACTTGACCAACGCCTGAATGCGCGGCCTGCCAGCAATCGGTCGGGTTGTGAGCAGATAACGCGCCAGCCATCGCCCGGCAAACATCAGCCCGAAAAATGCGCCAAACCAGATGACCGACAACAGGAAGAAATCGGCCAGCCCGCTCCATGACGGATGGCTGGATGCCTGCTCGACCAGTGCCCCCACTTCATCAGCCGCACGCTCGGTACGCAGCCCCCAGGTGTCCAGCAGGTGCATGCTCAGGCCCAGTTTGTCCTGAACCTCATCCATGCCAGCACCCAAAGCCCCCAGCAGGCCGCCATCAACCAGAACAGGCGGTTTGCCATCCGCCTCTTCGGCCTTGATCACGGAAGCCAGTGTGGGCGCGGCATGGAGCAGGCCGTTGCCTGAAAACAACACGACGAACAGCAAAATCAACGTTTTGAATTTGAACAAACCCGGGGGCCTCCTGAGTATCCTTGACAGGCCAGCCGAATCGAAGGGATTAGGCTCGATACGGGGCGCGC
>NZ_JAAQWK010000059.1:0-605 GCF_012985445.1 Pseudomonas sp. WS 5532 | reverse complement strand
GAAGGCGGCAATATCGTCTACACCGCCAGCCTTGTGGATAAAAACGGCGCGCCGGTGACTAACATCACCAACCCGTTGACCGTCACTCTCGATAATGGCCAGACCATCACCATCGGTGTGAATCAGTCGAATGGCAGCGTGACCGTTGTCGCTCCAGATGACGTGTACAAGGGCGACCAGACCGTCACTACCGCTATTACTAACGTGACTGGCGGTGAGCACTTCGAAAATCTGGTTCCAGGTACTACGCCGGTCAGCACTACCGTCACCGACACTCCGGGTACTGATAACACCACTACTGTCACGCTGACCGCGCCAAGTGCCGTCAACGAAGGCGGTCAGATTACGTATACCGCTACGCTTTCCAATAAAGCGGGTACTGATGTAACGCTGAAGTTGGATAACGGTTCGACCATCACCATCAAGGCTGGCGATACCGTTGGCTCCGTGACTGTTGCGGCGCCTGGCGATGACGTGTTCATCGATAAGAGCACCCAGACGGTCAAGATCACTGACACCACTGGCGGCAACTTCGAAAAACTGGAAGTCGCAGGCGACGGCGCAACCACCACCATTAACGACACCATCGACAAAGTCGATGTGGT
>NZ_JAAQWK010000058.1:0-615 GCF_012985445.1 Pseudomonas sp. WS 5532 | reverse complement strand
CTGACCGCCACTTTTCGAAGGACCGAAAAGTAAGCAAAAGGTCCTCGCCCCAACACTCGGTGCCTCGCTGTGGCTCGGCATGCCCGCAATCCGACAGCGATTTGGGGGGCCGCCGCGATGGGCCATCCTTAGCCCAGCGCGGCTAAACCGGCATCCCTGCCGGTTTACCCCCCAAATCCCTATCGAATTCCGGCCATCGTGTTTGACGGGGCGATTTCAGATCAAGATCAAAAGCGCAGATCAAAAGACCGCTGACTTCGTCATCGAAAAGGATGTAAGGGCCAGAGCAACAGCAACAGCAGAGCCATACTCGGTCAAAGGTGGGAGCTGGCTTGCCTGCGATGGCATCAACTCGGTGTGCCTGATGTACCGAGGTGTCTGCATCGCAGGCAAGCCAGCTCCCACAGAAAAGCAGCTCTTCAGTGTATGCAAATCCGCCTTTCGCCTTTCGCCTTTCGTTTTTGATTCAACCACTCAGGTCGGCTACTAGGCCGCCGTGCTCTGCTTTTGATCTTGCTTTTGATCTGAGGCGCCCCGTAAACCACGATGGCCGAACGCAGGCTTGAATCCGTGGGTAACCCGGCAGGACGCCGGGTTAGCCGCGCTGGGCCAAGG
>NZ_JAAQWK010000005.1:0-347717 GCF_012985445.1 Pseudomonas sp. WS 5532 | reverse complement strand
CGCGCATTCTACAGCAGCCTCATTTGCTGTCAAGTGATTATTTTCAGAAGTTTTCGAAGAATTCTTCAACAACTTCAACCACTTGCGCTTACGATCTCTCGTTAGCGGGAGGCGAATTCTACAGCGTTACACGCTGCTGTCAACACCTCTTTTTCAACTTCCTTTTGGCTTCGATGAACGGAAGCAACTTTCTGCCGAAAACTTCGTAACTCATTGTTTACCAAGGAGTTTTCCGTTTCGACTGCGCCGGAAGTGGGGCGAATTATAGACAGATATAAAACGCCGTCAATCCTTAATTACGCTTTTGTCGCAGAAAGTGGTTTTTTCGCAATAAGACGGGGAATCCGGCGCATCACTGGCGGGATCCGCAGCACTAGCAGCAGCGCGCCTATAGATGCATAGATCGCCCATTCCTTCAGGTCGGCCCGCACAATCCACAACATGTGCAACAAACCAAGCCCAAGAATCACGTACACCAGGCGATGCAGCTTCTTCCAACGGCTACCCAACCGGCGCTGGCTATAACGATTGGACGTTACTGCCAGCACCAATAAGCCAAGGAACCCCAGCGCACCGACAATAATGTAGGGCCGCTTACGCAGCTCGACGCCGAACTGCGACCAATCCAGCCCGAGGATGAATACGCAGTACGCAGCCAGGTGCAGTGCCACATACGCAAAACACCACAACCCCAGCTGCCGACGCACGGCAATCCACCCTGCCCACCCGCTGAGTTTCTGCAACGGCGTCATACCTAGCGTTACCAGCAACAGGATCAGGGTCCCAAGCCCCAACCGATCCATCAACACTTTGCCTGGATCAGGCCCGAGCACAGAGCTCCACGCCTCATACAGCCAGAAAAATGGCCAGATCGCCGCGGCTATAAAGACGCCAATACGCCAGATCGGATAACGCATCAGTAGTTCTTCCGCAGGTCGAGGCCCGTATAGAGAGAAGCGACCTCATCCGAATAGCCGTTGAACATCTGCGTCTCTCGCACATTCGGGCTAAACAGACCGCTCGGCAAACGACGCTCACGCGCCTGGGTCCAGCGAGGATGGTCGACGGTCGGGTTCACATTCGCGTAGAACCCATACTCATTGGCCGCAATGCTTTGCCAAGTCGTCTTTGGCTGCTCGCTGACCAGGCTGATCCGCACAATCGACTTCACGCTCTTGAAGCCGTACTTCCACGGCACTACCAGACGCAGTGGTGCACCGTTCTGGTTTGGCAACTCCCGCCCATACATACCCACAGCCAGGATCGCCAACGGATTCATTGCTTCATCCAGACGCAGCCCTTCTACATAGGGCCAGTCGATCAAGCCGAAGCTGGAGCGCTGTCCCGGCATGCTTTTGGGGTCCTGCAGCGTTTCAAAGCGGATGTACTTGGCTTTAGCGGTTGGTTCAACCTGCTTGAGCAAGGCTGAAATAGGAAAGCCCATCCACGGAATCACCATCGACCACGCCTCGACACAACGCAGTCGGTAGATACGCTCTTCCAATTGATAAGGCTTCATAAAGTCTTCCAGGGCATAGCGCCCAGGTTTACCGACTTCCCCATCGATCACCACACTCCAGGGTTCGGTCTTGAGTGAACCGGCGTTCTTCGCCGGGTCGCCCTTGTCCGTACCGAACTCATAGAAGTTGTTGTAGTGGGTGGCGTCCTTGAACGGGGTGATGGCTTCGTCTTTTACCGTAACCGCCTGCCATTGGGCGCTGGGCAGCTTATCTGCAAACCAGCCTGGGGCATTGCCCGGCTCGACATCGGCATAACGCGCGGCATCTTCGGCACTCGCCCAACGCGGCAACGCAGTGGCCGCAACACCGGCCAGCGCACCACCGAGCAAGCTGCGACGCGAAAGATAGAAAGATTCAGGCGTGACATCCGACTCATGACAATCGGACGCTTTGGGGATCTTGATTAACATGGCAACTCCGCAGCATTGGAGAACTGATGCACCAATAGACTGCGGAGTATGGGGGAAATTACATTAAGGCAATGTTTTGTCGCGGCGCAGATGCAGCAGGTACTGAATCGGCCCCGACGCGGCATACACCAGGAACGCCAGCAGCAGAATACGTGGCGGATCACTGAACACGACCGCAAACACCAGCACCACCACCAGGATAGCCACGAAAGGCACGCGCCCCTTGAGGTCAAACTCCTTGAAGCTGTTGTACTTGATGTTGCTGACCATCAGCATGCCAGCGGCTGCAACCATCAAGGCCACCAGGAACGACATCTTCGAACCCTGGATGCCGTAGTCACTGAACGCCCAGACGATACCGGCCACCACACCTGCCGCCGCCGGGCTGGCCAGGCCGATGAAGTAACGCTTGTCAGCAGTACCCACTTGGGTGTTAAAGCGCGCCAGACGCAACGCCGCGCCGGCGACATAGATGAAGGCAACCATCCAGCCGACCTTGCCCATATCACCCAGCGCCCAGGCAAATGCCAGCAATGCCGGCGCAACGCCGAAAGCTACCATGTCCGACAGCGAGTCGTACTCGGCACCGAAAGCGCTTTGGGTATTGGTCATGCGCGCCACCCGGCCATCCAGGCCGTCGAGCACCATGGCCACGAAGATGGCGATAGCCGCAAAGCCGAAATACTTGCTGGCACTCGCCGCATCACCCGCCGCCAATGCGCTTTGCGCACTCATGGAGTTGATGATGGAGTAGAACCCGGCAAACAGGTTCGCCGTGGTGAACAGATTGGGCAGAAGATAGATACCACGATGCCGGACCTTGCGACCTTCCGCATCATGCCCTTCTTCGACATGCTCATCGATCGGTAGCAGGCTTTCGGCGTCAGAGGCCTGGTTTGGCTCTTCGGGACGTTCGGTCATGGACTTTACCTTGCAACGGTGTGAAAAGAATTCGACAAATACTTGCAGCGCGTGTTCGCCCGCAAACGATGCAGCTTTATACCAGAACCCGCCCCCAAACGAAAAAACGCGGCCTAAGCCGCGTTTTTTCTGGATACGTACGACTTAGTTTTTGGCTTTGTCGACGATCTTGTTGGCACCGATCCACGGCATCATGGAGCGCAGTTGCTCGCCGATCACTTCGATACCGTGAGCGGCGTTGTTACGACGCTTGGCGGTCATCGAAGGGTAGCCGGTAGCGCCTTCGCTGATGAACATTTTGGCGTATTCGCCGTCCTGAATACGTTTCAGGGCGTTGCGCATAGCCTGACGGGACTCGGCGTTGATGACTTCCGGGCCGGTCACATACTCACCGTATTCGGCGTTGTTGGAGATCGAGTAGTTCATGTTGGCGATACCGCCTTCGTACATGAGGTCAACGATCAGCTTCAGTTCGTGCAGGCATTCGAAGTAGGCCATTTCTGGCGCGTAGCCAGCTTCAACCAGGGTTTCGAAACCGGCTTTGACCAGCTCAACGGTACCGCCGCACAGTACAGCTTGCTCGCCGAACAGGTCGGTTTCGGTCTCGTCCTTGAAGGTGGTTTCGATGATGCCGGTACGACCGCCACCAACGCCAGCAGCGTAGGACAATGCCACGTTCTTGGCGTTGCCGGATGCGTCCTGGTAGATCGCGATCAGGTCAGGGATGCCGCCGCCTTTGACGAACTCGGAGCGCACGGTGTGGCCCGGCGCTTTCGGCGCGATCATGATCACGTCGAGGTCAGCGCGTGGCACAACCTGGTTGTAGTGAATCGCGAAGCCGTGGGAGAAGGCCAGGGTGGCGCCTTTCTTGATGTTTGGCTCGATTTCGTTCTTGTAGAGCGCGGACTGGAATTCGTCCGGGGTCAGGATCATGACCAGGTCGGCAGCGGCAACGGCGGAAGCAACGTCAGTCACTTTCAGGCCGTGGGCTTCAGCCTTGGCAACAGTGGCCGAGCCTTTGCGCAGGCCAACAGTCACGTCAACGCCGGAATCTTTCAGGTTGCACGCTTGGGCGTGGCCCTGGGAACCGTAGCCGATGATGGCGACTTTCTTGCCCTGGATGATCGACAGGTCACAATCTTTATCGTAATAAACTTTCATGAGGTTCCTCTATATATCCAGGCCGTAAGGCCATTCGCTAATTTGGGTTAGATGCTGAGTACTTTGTCGCCACGGGCAATCCCGGTGACACCACTGCGTACGGTTTCCAGAATCGAGGCCGTCCCGATCGACTGGATGAAGCTGTCCAGCTTGTCGCTTGTACCGGTCAGTTGAACGGTATAAACGCTGGCGCTCACATCGACGATCTGCCCGCGATAAATGTCGGTGGTGCGTTTGATCTCGGCACGTTGGGCACCCGTGGCCTTGACCTTGACCAGCATCAGCTCGCGCTCGATGTGGGCACTTTCCGACAAGTCGACCAGCTTGACCACTTCGATCAGCTTGTTGAGGTTCTTGGTGATCTGCTCGATCACCTCATCGTGACCAACAGTAGTCAACGTCAGGCGCGACAGGGTCGGGTCTTCGGTCGGCGCCACGGTCAGGCTTTCGATGTTGTAGTTGCGTTGCGAAAACAGGCCGACAACACGAGACAGAGCGCCGGGTTCGTTCTCCAGAAGCAGGGAGATAATGTGCCGCATGATTAGGTACGCTCCGTCTTGTTCAGCCACATGTCGCGCATAGAGCCGTCTTTGATCTGCATCGGGTAGACGTGCTCGCTGGTGTCCACTTGAATATCGAGGAACACCAGGCGGTCCTTCATGGCGAACGCCTCTTCCATCTTCGGCTTCAGATCTTTCAAATCGGTGATGCGCATGCCGACGTGGCCGTAGGCTTCAACCAACTTGATGAAATCCGGCAGCGATTCCATGTAGGAATGGGAGTGACGGCTGTTGTAGCTCATGTCCTGCCACTGACGAACCATGCCAAGCACGCCGTTGTTCAAGCACACGATCTTCACCGGAAGACCGTACTGCAGGCACGTCGACAGTTCCTGGATGTTCATCTGGATGCTGCCCTCACCCGTCACGCAGGCGACGTCGGTGTCCGGGAAGCTCAGTTTCACACCCATGGCCGCCGGGAAACCAAAGCCCATCGTGCCCAGGCCACCGGAGTTGATCCAGCGGTTAGGCTTGTCGAACTTGTAGTACTGCGCAGCGAACATCTGGTGCTGGCCCACGTCGGAGGTCACAAAGGCGTCGCCCTTGGTCACTTCGCACAGGGTTTCGATCACGGTTTGTGGCTTGATGATGCTGCCGTCACCCTTGTCGTAAGGGAACAGGCCGCGGTCGCCGCGCCATTCGTCGATCTGCTTCCACCAGCTGGCAACCGATTCCTTGTTCGGCGTTTCGCCGATGTCCTTGAGCGCCGCAACCATTTCGGTCAGCACGCTTTCTACCGGACCTACGATCGGCACGTCGGCCTTGATGGTCTTGGAGATGGACGCCGGGTCGATGTCGATGTGGATGATCTTGGCATTCGGGCAAAACTTGCTCGGTCCGTTGATCACACGGTCATCAAACCGCGCGCCCACCGCCAGGATTACGTCGGCGTGGTGCATGGCCAGGTTGGCGGTGTAGCTGCCGTGCATGCCAAGCATGCCGACGAACTGACGGTCCGTACCCGGGAATGCGCCGAGGCCCATCAAGGTATTGGTCACCGGCAGATTGAGCAACTTGGCCAGCTCGGTCAAAGGTGCAGAACCGCCGCCCAGAATCACGCCACCGCCGGAGTACAGCACTGGGCGCTTGGCCGCCAAGAGCATTTCTGCCGCCTTGCGGATTTGCCCCGAGTGCCCACGAACGGCCGGGCTGTAGGAACGCAGCTTGGCTTTTTTCGGGAAGACGTATTCGAACTTTTCCGCCGGGTTGGTCATGTCTTTCGGGATATCGACCACCACAGGGCCCGGGCGACCGGACTGTGCGAGGTAGAAGGCCTTTTTCATGACTTCCGGGATTTCCGACGCATGCTTGATCATGAAACTGTGTTTCACGATCGGCCGGGAAATACCGATCATGTCGGTTTCCTGGAATGCATCGGTACCGACCATGGTGCTAGGCACCTGGCCAGAAATGATCACCATCGGGATGGAGTCCATATAGGCAGTCGCGATGCCGGTAATGGCATTGGTTGCGCCTGGGCCGGACGTTACCAGTACCACACCGGCTTTACCGGTGGCACGGGCATAGCCGTCAGCCATATGGGTCGCGGCCTGTTCGTGGCGAACCAGGATGTGGGTAACAGCCGGTTCCTTGAACAGTGCGTCGTAAACATGCAGCAGAGCACCACCTGGGTACCCGTAGATATAGTCGACGCCTTCGTCACGCAAAAAGCGGACGAGCATCTCACCGCCAGATAAAAGCTCCACGTTGTTCACCTCTAAAACGCCAGAATACCGTCCGTTAAAAACCGACGGGTCTTAATAGGTTTACTTCTCAACAGAGCATGAGCGACGGTGGTCGCCGACTACGTCAGCACTGACTGAGCAAGTATTGGGATCGTCCCAAGTGTTGCGGGCTTTTCCCACCCAGCGCGAGGTAACGCGTTGCGGGTGTTACAGGTCGGCGCGGATATGCGCCTCATGATCTGCTGAGCGGGCCTGCTTCTGGCAGTCCCGATACAGCGGACTTTGGATTCTTCTGTTTCAGCCCCTTCAAGTCAAGCAATAATTGCGCTTTTTTCCAACTAAGCGCATGAGAACGAAGATTAAAGGGGCTTGAGGAGGGATAAAACTCGCCTGAATGTCGTGAAGCGGTAGAAATGTGCGCAAGACTGCCGAAAAACCCGGCAGTCAGGCAATTAACGAGCGTCGACGATCAATTGGTCGAACTTTTTCAGCGCATTGCGTAAGCCTATGCTTTCAAGCGGGCGATCGGCGTAAACCATCTCCGCCATCTCGAGGATCCCCGAAGCATTGGGCAATGGCAGGTCCTGCTCGAGGATCTGCTTCATGCGCACCAGGAAGATCCATTGCAGCCACTGGTGAAAGTCCAGGGTGTCCACCGAAAACGGCTCGACGCTGCTAAGCGCTTCAGCGCTGGGGGGCACTTCGTCCCACCAACCCTGCACACGTAACTCACGCTCAATCAGCAACAGCTGTTCGGCAATTGCCGGAAACCGTGCATCCATCAGAGGCTGACCTTGGCTTTTTGCCGCGCCTGGGCAGCACCGGCGGCGTCGCCTTGTGCGGCACGCGCGTCACCAATCAAAGCCCACAGGTTGGCTTGCAGGTCGGGGCGACCGTTGGCCAGGGTCAGGCCGCGACGGGCGAACTGCTCGGCTTGCGGCGCGTCGCCCTGGGCCATGCGCACCTGGGCCAGGCGATACAGCACTTGCGGCTCACGCGGCGCCACACGCTGGGCACGCTCAAGGCTCGACGATGCCCCGTTCAGGTCACCACCGGCCTGTTGCTGCTGGGCGGTGGTCAGCAAAGCCAGCACCGGCCCGTCCAGTTGCTCGTCAGCCGACAGGCCACCCGCGTTAGACGACGACGGAATACCGCTCGGCGTGGACGGCGGCATGTTGTAAGTGCTCTGGTTGACCGGCGCCGTCTGGATCGGCGCGGAGTTTGCCGGCCCCGAAGTGCTTGGCCCTGGCGTCCAAGGCTCGGCACTGATCGGCGCCGACGTCGCAGCACCGCCGCCCGGCACCATCACCACCACGCCCGAATCCTGCGGTATGGCCTGAGGCGTGGCTTGGGCAGGACGCTTGACCACGGTCTGACGGAAACCGCCAGTGGCCGAGATACGGTCGTTATTGGAAACGTTCGTGCTTGAGTCCACCACGGGAATCGAACCGCGCTGCACGCTGGAGCAACCGCCGAGCATAACCAAGGCGGTAATAGCTGGAATCCACAACTTGTTCACTTGAAACCCTCTTTGCTTAATGCATCCAGCCCTTGACCCAATCCATCACCGAATCCGCGTCAGCGGGGGCACTGCCACCGCACGCAGCACCGGCGGGTGGCTCGCTGCCGCGAATATACGGCATCTGTACCGCGCCCGGACAGCTGGCATCGGAACCCTGCCCGGTATGCGGATCAATCCAGGCCTGCACGATGTTGTCCGGCTGCGGCATGTTAAGCGGCAACGGATCGGCCTTGCGCATGAAACTGGTCCACACCTGCAGCGCACCGGTCGCACCGGTGAACGGGGTTTTGCCGTTATCGTCGCGACCCAGCCAGACCACGGCCAGCACATCCTGGCCGAAGCCTGCGAACCAGCTGTCGCGCGAATCGTTACTGGTGCCGGTCTTGCCCGCCAGCGTCAGGTTCGACGGCAGCACGCTATAGACAGAACGCCCGGTACCTTCACGCATCACGCGCTGCATGGCGTTCTGGATCAGATAGATGGAACCTGCGTCAAAGCGCTGCTGGATCTGGAACGGGTAACGCTTGAGCGGTTCGCCCTCGGCGGTCAGCACACTGCGAATGCCGCGCATCGGGGTATTGAAGCCACCGTTGGCGAGGGTCTGGTACATCGTCGCCACTTCCATCGGGGTCATGGCGCCAGCGCCCAGCAGCATCGAGGGGAACGCCGGGAACTCACGGGTGATGCCCAGTCGCCCCAGGGTTTTCAGCACATTCGGCACGCCCACTTCAAGCCCAAGGCGCGAGGTGGAGATGTTGTAGGAATGCGCCAGGCCTTGGTACAGGAACACAGTGCCGTGGGAGCGACGATCAAAGTTCTGCGGCGTCCATACCTGGCCATCCGCCCCTTTGACCGACAGCGGGTCATCCGACAGCCAACTGGTCAGCGTGTATTTGCTTGGTTTTTCCAGGGCCGTGAGGTAGACCGCTGGCTTGACCAGCGAACCGATTGGCCGCACCGCATCCAGGGCACGGTTGAAACCGGCAAAACTGGCCTGGCGGCTGCCGATCATGGCCTGCACTTCACCGGTTTCCGGGTTGGTCACGACCATGGCTGCTTCGACTTCATCCGAACCTTTACGGCCGGTCAGGCGTTTGAAGGTATCGTTGACCGACGCTTCGGCTTTCATCTGCAGGATCGGGTCGAAACTGGTAAAGATCCGCAGGCCTTCTTCGGTCAAGTCTTCGTCGCGATAGTCTTCACGTAGCTGGCGTTTGACCAGATCAATAAAGCCCGGGAACGAACTGTCGGCCAGCTTGCCGCGAGTGGTAACACCCAGTGGCATTTTTTTCGCCGCCGCGACTTGTTCAGCGGTGGCCACGCCCTGCTGTTCGAGTACATCCAGCACCAGGTTACGACGCTCAAGCGCGCGCTCCGGGTTGCGACGCGGGTTGTAGTAAGACGGCCCCTTGACCATCCCCACCAGCAACGCGACTTGATGCAATTTCAATTCGGACAAGGGCTGGCCAAAGAAGAACTGGCTGGCCAAGCCGAAACCGTGCACCGCGCGCTGGCCGTCCTGGCCGACGAACACTTCGTTGAGGTACGCCTCAAGAATCTCCTGCTTGCTGTAATGCAGCTCCAGCAGCATGGCCATCATGGCTTCGGTGAGTTTACGGGTGAGGCTGCGCTCGTTGGTCAGGTAGAAGTTCTTGACCAATTGTTGCGTGAGCGTACTGCCGCCCTGGGTCATCTTGCCACCGGAAGTGTTAACCCAGATGGCGCGGGCAATCGACTTGGGCGACACACCCCAGTGGCTGTAGAAATCGCGGTCTTCCACGGCGATCAGCGTATCGAGCAGGTACGGCGGCACCTGATCAAGCTTGATCAGGATGCGATCTTCAAGGTTCTTGGGGTAAATACCGCCGATCAACAGCGGTTCCAGGCGCACCACGGGCAACTTGGAGCCATTGAGCGACGACAGTTCGGCAACGTAATCGCCGGAGAAGCGCACGCGCACCGGCTGGGCTTTCTCCAGGCCTTCATAGAACTGGAAGCCACGGGTATTCAAATCGACGGTATTGCCGCTGACAGCAGCGGCGCCGGGGCCATTGCTCACGGGTTCGCGGCGATAGCCCAAGGCGTCGAGTTCGGTAAGGAAGTCTTCCTTGCTCAGCTTTTGGCCGGTGAACAATTCCAACGGGCGTGCGTATACCTTGGCCGGGATGGTCCAGCGCTTGCCGGAGAATTTCTCCTGCACCACGGCGTCGAGGTACACCGCGAAGCCTGCGAGCACCACAAGGCCTACCAGGCTCAGCTTGATGGCCCAGCCCAGCCACGGGCGCAGGCCGCGTGAAGGAGGTTTTTTACGGGAACGGGGAGATCGGGTTCGAGTCATGGCGGCGGATTATACGCACTTTATTGACGATCAACATGAGCCGGACAGCGGTTTGCACGACCGACCGTAACCGCCATAATGCCGGCCATGATTTCCCCCAGACTTTGAAGGATCGCCCGTGAGCCAGTCCCTGATCGCTGCCCTGCAAAACCCGGCTTTGTATCCCCATCCGGTTGAAGCGTTTCAAGTCATTGAGACCCATATTTCCTGGGTCATACTGACCGGCCCCTATGCTTATAAGCTGAAGAAGCCGATGAACTTCGGCTTTCTGGATTTCACCCAACTGGATGATCGCGGCCACTTCTGCCGCGAAGAGCTGCGCCTCAATCAGCGCCTGACCGAAGATTTGTATCTTGACGTGTTGCCAATCACCGGCAGCGCCGAAGCCCCGCAATTGGGCGGTGATGGCCCGGTCATCGAATACGCGCTGAAAATGCGCCAATTCCCGCAGAGCCAGCTGCTCAGCACACTGCAAGCCAATGGCGAGGTCACCAGCGCGCACATTGATGATATGGCCAAGCAGATTGCGCACTTCCACCTTACTGCGCCGAAAGTGCCGCAAGACCACCCCGCCGGCACGCCGGATGAGGTGATGGCACCGGTTCGCCAGAACTTCGACCAGATCCGCCCGTTCCTCAGCGACAAAGCCGACCTGGCTCAACTCGAAGCCCTGCAAGCCTGGGCCGAAGCCAGCTTCGAACGCCTCAAGCCACTGCTGGCCCAACGCAAACTCGAAGGTTTCACCCGTGAGTGTCACGGTGATATCCACTTGGGCAACGCCACCCTGATCGATGGCCAGGTGGTGATCTTCGACTGCATCGAGTTCAACGAGCCGTTCCGCTTCACCGATGTGTATGCCGACACGGCCTTTCTGGCGATGGACCTGGAAGACCGCGGCCTCAAATCCCTGGCGCGCCGTTTTATCAGCCAGTACCTGGAGCTGACCGGCGACTATCAGGGCCTGGAAGTGCTGAACTTCTATAAAGCCTACCGTGCACTGGTGCGCGCCAAGGTGGCGTTGTTCAGCATGCCGAGCGAGGCCAGCCCGGTGCAACGCGCCACCACCCTGCGCCAATACCGCAACTATGCGAACCTGGCGGAAAGCTACAGCACTATTCCATCGCGCTTCCTGGCGATAACCCACGGTGTTTCGGCCGTCGGTAAAAGCCACGTGGCCATGCGTCTGGTGGAAGCCTTGGGTGCCGTGCGCCTGCGTTCGGATGTGGAACGCAAGCGCCTGTTTGGCGAACAAAAGGTCGAGAACACCCCGCAAGCCGGTATCTACGCCGCCGAAGCCAGCTCTGCCACCTACGCTCGGCTCAACGAAATCGCCGATACCGTCTTGCGTGCCGGCTACCCGGTAGTGCTGGACGCGACCTTCCTGAAAAGCGCACAACGCAATGCCGCCGCCAAGATTGCCGAGGCAACCGGTGCGCCCTTCCTGATCCTTGATTGCAACGCACCGCAAGCCGTTATCGCCAGCTGGCTGGCGCAACGTCAGGCGGATAAAAACGATCCTTCCGACGCGACGCTCACCATTATCGAAGAACAGCAGGCCAACCGTGACCCGCTGACCGCCGAAGAGCTGCTGCTGAGCAAACGCGTGGAAACCAACGAAAGCGGCACACTCGACGCTCTGGTGGCACACATTCGCCAGCGCCTGCCCGGTCTGTAAGAAATATTTCTTGGTCGTGTCACCGATCTTCGGTGCACGACCGAGCAATAGTGGCACTATAATGGCGTCATAATTCCAACAGGAGTCGCCGTCATGAGTCAGCCCAAGCTTCTTGATACTCCGCTCTACGCACTCCTGCATAAAGACGACATCCGCGGCTTCAACCAGGAACGCCCCAAAGACGGCCCCATCGACATGCGTGGTGGCGACTTCCGGGGGTTGGACCTGCGTGACCTGAACGCCACGGGCGTGGATTTCACCGACGCCTACTTCCGCTCTGCCGACCTGCGCGGCCTGGACCTGCGCGAGTGCTCGCTGGAAGGCGCCAGCCTGGCCCATGCGCAGATTTCCGGCACCTACTTCTCCCCCGAACTGACGGCTGACGAAATCCTCATGTCGGTCAATTTCGGCACTCGTTTGCGCTACCGCACCAAGTAACTTCATCTTTCGGGCCCCAGCTACGCCTCACGCGTAGCGGCGCCTCCTGCCTGCTTGTCGGCAATATCCTTAAAAATTCTTATAAGCTTTTCAGCCGTTCCTGACCAAAGAACCACGCTTTTCCTACTGAGCGCTACACTCCTTTTCAGGCTTGCCTGGTCACGATACCCACCGCACCATTCGGCCGTCGCAAGGAGGCTTGATGAACGATGAGCTGCAACACCTGAAAAACCTGGGCAAGACGTCGGCGCAGTGGCTGCATGCGGTGGGCATCCACAGCGCGTCCGACTTACGTCGCCTGGGAGCTGTCGATGCCTACCGAGCCGTGCGCACTCGCGGGTTTCGGGCCTCGAAAGTGCTGCTGTATGCAATCGAGGGAGCCTTGATGGACGTGCATTGGAACGACATCCCGACGGAACGCAAGGAGGCATTGAACCGTCAGTTGGAAGCGATTTCAGCGCGTCAGAAAATTTAGGTCTGCAAGAATCCCCAATGTTCATGGGCAGTTCGAACACGTGTTTGAGAAAAACGGCAGATCGTTGAAAAACAGATGTTGACTCTCAAATGAGAATCGTTATGATTATCACAACTGGTCGCGAGATCAGCCGATAACTGAAAGACCATTGGTTCGGACTCTCAGATTATCTCCTCATCAGGCTAATCACGGTTATTTGACCCGGCTCTTGCCGGGTCTTTTTTTACCTGTAAAAAAGCCGATTCAGCGCGCAATGATCAACGGATGCCCACGCTCCGGGTGCGGCTGTACCAGCACCTCCAAACCAAACACCGCCTTAAGTGGCTCGGGCCGCATCACCTGCGCCGGCGTATCCAACGCGTGTGGGCGCCCCTGCTCCAGCAACAGAATTCGGTCGCAATAACGCGCCGCCAGGTTCAGGTCATGGAGAATCACCAGCACCGCAGCGCCGCGATCCGCGAATGTACGTATAGCTTGCAGGGTCGTGTGTTGGTGCAAGGGGTCAAGCATCGAGGTCGGCTCATCCAACAGCAGGGTCTGCCCGGCTTCCCCCGGCCATAACTGCGCCAACACTCGCGCCAGATGCACACGCTGGCGTTCACCACCCGACAGCGCCAGGTAGCTGCGTCCGCTTAAATGGCCCACGTCTGCCGCGTGCAGCGCCGCCTCGATGATTTCGTCATCACGCACGCGTCCGGTCTGATGGGGCAAGCGGCCCATGCCTACAACCTCCTCGACACGAAATGCGAAATCCAGCGTGGAAGTCTGCGGCAACACTGCCAAACGTTGGGCACGTTGCGGCCCGCTCCAGTCCGTCAAGGCTTGCTGATCCAGCCACACCTTGCCCTGATCCGGCTTCAGCTCGCCGCACAACGCACCGAGCAGCGTGCTCTTGCCTGCTCCGTTAGGGCCGAGCACACCGAGCACTTCACCCGGCAGCAAGTCCAGGGTGACATCCGCCAGCACGGTTTTATCGCCACGCCGAACCTGCAACGCTTCTACTCGCAGCATCAGGCGCGCCCTCGCAGCAACAAATAAAGAAAAAACGGTGCGCCGATAAAGGCCGTCACGATGCCGATCGGCAGTTCAGCCGGCGCCAGCGCCAGGCGTGCCACCAGGTCAGCAAACAGCAACAGGCTCGCGCCCGCGAGCACAGACGCCGGCAACAACACCCGATGATCCGGCCCGGCCAACAAGCGCACCAGATGCGGCACCACCAGCCCGACAAACCCGATCATGCCCGCCGCCGCTACCGCCGCGCCCACACCAAGGGCCGTGCAAAACACCAGTTCACGCTTGAGCCCTTCAACATCAATGCCAAGGTGATTGGCTTCGGACTCGCCGAGCAACAATGCATTCAAGGCTTTTGCACGGCGCGGCAACCACAGCGCCACACCGGCGCTCACCAACAGCAATGGCCACAACCGCGAATAGCTGGCGCCATTGAGGCTGCCAAGATTCCAGAACGTCAGCGTGCGCAAGGTGGCGTCATCGGCCAGATAGGTAAACAACCCCACCGCCGAACTGGCCAGGGCGGTAAGCGCGATACCGGCAAGCAGCATCGTTGCAACGTTGGTCTGGCCGTTGCGGCGCCCCAGGCGATAGACCAGGGCAGTGACGCCCAAACCGCCAAGAAACGCGCACAACGACAGCAGATAAGGCCCGAACGCATCCGGCAGGCCACCAAAAAAAGAACCGCCGACGATAGCAATCGCCGCCCCGAGCGCCGCGCCGCTGGACACACCGACCAACCCCGGATCGGCCAGCGGGTTGCGAAACAAGCCCTGCATCGCCACACCCGACAATGCCAGCACACCACCTACCGCCAAACCCAGCAAGGTTCGCGGCAAACGAATCTGCCCCAGGATCAATTCGGCCTGCTCCAGGCCCTGGGCTTCAATCGGTACGCCCATCAGGCGCAAGGCGGCCTTGAGCGTATCCAGCAACGGCAGGCTGACCGGCCCCAGGGCCAGTGAAAGCCAGATTGCCAGAAGGCATAACAGCGCCAGCCCGATAAACAGCGTTTTCGGTTTAACCAGAGTCGTCATGGGGCAGGTTTAGCCTGGGACGGATAAAACCCGGCAGACAATTGCACCAGGCTTTGCGGCAGACGCGGCCCGAGCCCGCCGACCAGCAGGGTCGGGTCCAGCTCAAACACGCGGCCGTTTTTGGCGGCCGGGGTCGACGCCAGAATCGGGTTTTCCTTGAACAAGGCCGCCCGCGCCGCATCGCCAGTGAGGGCGCGATCAGCAAACACCAGCACATCAGGGCTCAGCCCGGCCAGCGACTCCACCGAAAACGGCTTATAGCCCGTGTGGGTCGCCAGGTTATGCCCGCCCGCCTGTTGCAACATCCAATCGGCGGCCGTGTCCTTGCCTGCAATCAGCGGTTTGCCACCTGCATGCCCTAGCAACAAAAGCACACCCGGTGCCTTTTGCGTGGCCTGGGCCTTGGTGACCCAGGCTTGCTGCTGATCCAGCTTTTGTTCATATCCGGTAAACAATTCGTTGGCCTTGGCTTCATCACCCAACAGCTTGCCCAAGTGCTGAAGGTTGCCTTTCAAGGTCGGCAAATCCGGCTCTGCCGAGAACATCTCCACCTGCACGCCCGCGCCGCGAATTTGCGCCAGCACCGGCGGTGGGCCCATCTCTTCAGTCCCGACCAGAACCTGCGGACGCAGGCTTAAAATCCCTTCCGCCGACAGTTGCCGCTGATAACCGATGCTCGGCAACGCCTTGAGCGATTCTGGATGCTGGCTGGTGGTATCCACCCCCACCAGCTTTGACTCCCCGCCCAGCGCCGTCACCCATTCCGATAGCGCCCCACCGGCGCTGACCCAGCGTTGCGGCAGTTCAGAGGCTTGCGCCCCGTGGTTGACCAGCAGTGAGGCAACAAGCGCAATAGCGCTGGTACTCAGGCGCATAACAGGGTTTCCTTCCAAGGGCGGGGCCACTCAAGCACTCATGGATGTGACAGATAAACCCTGTCTGGCATCGTACAGAGCACCCAATCAGCTAACGGGCGAAGCCGGCATTTGATAATTGTTTGCATTTGAACGTCAAGGCACTTAAGGATTGTTATGAAGCTTCTCTGCCCCTCAGATGCCCTGGCGCCCAACAGCAGCCGTGGTTTTGAAATAGACGGTTGCAAAGTGTTGGCTGTGCGCCGTGACGGCGTGGCCTACTTCTACCTCAACCGCTGCCCCCATCGCGGCATCCCGCTGGAATGGCAGCCCGACCAGTTCCTGGACAGCAGCGCCAGCCTGATCCAGTGCGCCACCCACGGCGCCTTGTTCCTGATCGAAAGCGGCGAGTGCATCGCAGGGCCGTGCGCGGGCCAAAGCCTTAAAGCCCTGCCCGGCCGTGAAGACGCGCAAGGCCTGTGGGTGCAACTCTAGTCGCCGATCATCACGTCCAGGCGCCGGTCGATGATAATTTCCTGCGGCGTGACCCGCGCACCATAGGCCAACACCTCCACGCCGGCCGCCTTGGCCTCGCGCAGCGCAGCGGCGTAGCCCGCATCGATTTCCACCGCCGGGCGTACAGCGTCGATCCCCGACAGGTTCACGCAATACAACTGCACCGCACGCACGCCCTCACGCGCCAGGTGTGCCAACTCGCGCAAATGCTTGGCGCCACGTTGGGTCACCGCGTCGGGAAACGCTGCCACCGGCGAGCCATCAAAGCCCAAGGTGACGCTCTTGACCTCCACATACGCCGCGCCGTGTGGGTACTCCAGGCGAAAATCGATACGGCTTTTTTCCTGGCCGTAAGGCACTTCGCGCTTCAAGGCGGTAAAACCGTTGAGTTCAGTGATCACCCCGGCACGCAACGCCTCCTCCACCAGTTGGTTGGCACGCGCGGTGTTGACGCATGCCAGCCGGCCTTGGGGGGTTTCGGCAATTTCCCAGGTGCCCGGCAACTTGCGCTTGGGGTCTGTGGAGCGACTGAACCAGACCTGGCCGCCCTCCACCATGCAATTGAGCATAGAGCCGGTGTTGGGGCAGTGAATGGTCAGCAACTCGCCGGTCAGCGTTTCGATATCGGTGAGAAAGCGCTTGTAGCGGCGGATCAGCCGCCCTTCTTCGAGGGGAGGATGAAAGCGCATCAGCCTTGCCAGCTCCGCAAGCCACGGGCGATGCGTTCCACCGCTTCCTGTAGCCGATCGAGGTTTTGCGTGTAGGCAAAACGCACATGATGGCCGGCCTGATAACGACCAAAATCCAGGCCCGGCGTAAACGCCACATGCTCGGTTTCAAGGAAATGACGGCAAAACGCGAAGGCATCACCACCGAACGCGCTGATATCGGCGTACAAGTAGAACGCGCCTTCGGGCTCTACGGCGATGCCGAAACCCAACTCGCGCAAGGCTGGCAGCAGGAAATCCCGGCGGCGCCCGAACTCGGCGCGGCGCTCTTCCAGAATACTCAGGGTTTGCTCGGTGAAACACGCCAGCGCCGCGTATTGGGCCATGCTCGGCGCGCTGATGTAGAGGTTCTGCGCCAACTTCTCCAATTCGCCCACTGCCGCCGGGGGCGCCACCAGCCAGCCGAGGCGCCAGCCGGTCATGCCGAAATACTTCGAAAAACTATTTAAGACGAAGGCATCGTCGTCGACTTCCAGCACGCTGGCGGCATCGGTGCCGTAGGTGAGGCCGTGATAGATCTCGTCCACCACCAAATGGCCGTTACGCGCCTTGATTGCACTCGACAACCCCGCCAGTTCGTCGCGGGTCAGAATGGTGCCGGTCGGGTTGGCTGGTGAGGCCACCAGCGCGCCAACGCTGTCTGCATTCCAGTGTTTGGCCACCAGCTCAGCGGTCAATTGGTAGCGCACGTCCGGGCCAACCGGCACCAACTGCGCCGCGCCTTCCACCAGCCGCAGGAAATGTCGGTTACACGGGTAGCCTGGGTCGGCCAACAGCCAGTGCTTGCCCGGATCGACCAGCAGGCTGCTGGCCAGCAGCAACGCGCCAGAGCCACCGGGCGTGATCAGAATGCGCTCGGGGTCGACGCTCAGGCGGTAGCGCTGCTGGTAAAAACCACTGATGGCCTGGCGCAGTTCGGGCAGCCCACGGGCCGCGGTATAGCGCGTCTTGCCGTTGGCCAGCGCGGCCTGGCCAGCCTGGATAATCGGCTCGGCCGTGGTGAAATCCGGCTCGCCGATCTCCAGGTGGATAACATCATGGCCAGCCGCCTGCAGCTCATTGGCTCGCGCCAGTAACGCCATAACGTGAAAAGGTTCGATGGCGCGACTGCGCGCACTGTAGGGCTGAGCCATTAGCCTTCCTTAAACGGTGAGGACAAAATTCGGATTCTACCGAACCCGCGCGGTAAAACATGCTCTATTGCCTGCTCGGTCCTCCGTGCTGAACCGGGCAAGCGCCTGCAAAACGACTAAAATCAACATTCGAGACACGCTATACCCAGCCATGGCGGGCCATGACAGTTTGCAAGCCTGCCACGTTGGGCCTCGACAACCGGGAGTGGCGCACCCCGAATCTATCTGGTAAGTTCGCCCGCTTGCAGCCGCAGGGCCGGCAGGTGTCGGTGACGTTGCAATCCTGCGCAATGGATTAGAAGAGTGAGAGGCGGTCTATTCATGTCCACCCAAGCAAAGCAACAGCAGACTCAAGGCCTCGGCGGCTTCGAACCCTATGTGGAAAAAAAGGGCGAGGAGTACATGGGCGAGCCCATGCGCGAGCACTTCACCAAGATCCTGAACAAGTGGAAACAGGACTTGATGCAGGAGGTTGATCGTACCGTTGACCACATGAAGGACGAAGCAGCCAACTTTCCTGATCCGGCCGACCGTGCGAGCCAGGAAGAAGAGTTCGCCCTTGAACTGCGAGCGCGTGATCGAGAGCGCAAGCTGATCAAGAAGATCGACAAGACCCTGCAACTGATCAAGGACGAGGAATACGGCTGGTGCGAATCCTGCGGCGTCGAGATTGGTATTCGCCGCCTGGAAGCCCGCCCAACCGCGGACCTGTGCGTAGACTGCAAGACCTTGGCTGAAATCAAGGAAAAACAGGTCGGCAAGTAACCCTGCCGGGCTGAACGCGACAAACAAAAAATGGGGCGTGCAAACGCTCCATTTTTGTTTCTGGCGTTCAGCGGTTTTCCAGTAGTATCCGGCCCATGACAGCCTCTACTTATATCGGGCGTTTCGCCCCCACGCCCAGCGGCCACCTGCACTTCGGTTCGCTGGTTGCCGCCCTCGCCTCCTACCTCGATGCCCGCGCCAATCACGGCCGCTGGCTGATGCGCATGGAAGACCTCGACCCACCCCGCGAAGAACCCGGCGCCCAGGCGGCGATCCTGCACGCCCTGGAAAGCTATGGCTTTGAATGGGATGGGGAACTGGTCCGGCAAAGCGAGCGGCATGATGCCTACGCCAAAGTCTTGAACGACATGTTCAACCACGGCCTGGCTTACGCCTGTACCTGCTCGCGTAAACAATTGGAGCCCTACCACGGGATCTATCCAGGCCTGTGCCGAAACCTCGGGCACGATCAGCAAGACGCGGCGATCCGCCTGCGCGTTCCGGAGCTGGAGTATCACTTTACCGACCGCGTGCAAGGCGAATTCCGACAGCACCTGGGCCGTGATGTGGGCGATTTCATCATCCGCCGTCGCGATGGCCTGTATGCCTACCAACTGGCAGTGGTACTCGACGATGCCTGGCAAGGTGTCACCGACATCGTGCGCGGCGCCGACCTGCTCGATTCCACGCCGCGCCAGCTTTACCTGCAGGAACTGCTGGGTCTGCGCCAACCGCGCTACCTGCACGTGCCGCTGATCACCCAGCCGGACGGCAACAAGCTGGGCAAATCCTACCGCTCGCCGCCGTTGACACCCGACCAGGCCACACCTTTGCTATTGAGAGCGTTGCGCGCCCTCGGCCAGCAACCCGGCAGCGAAATGCTGCACGCCAGCCCACGGGAACTGCTGGATTGGGGCATTGCACACTGGGACGCCAGCCAGATTCCGCGCACACTCACGCTGGCCGAAGCGCAATTGAGCTGAAGGCGCTTGCAGCTTGCCAAGCATCCGTTACCATCGCGGCAGTTTTTTAATCAGAGGCCAACATGTACATCTATCGATTGGTCCTGCTGCTGGTCGTCGGGATCTACCTGTTTTCCCCGGCCATCATGGATTGGTGGATCGACGCCACGGGCGCCTGGTATCGCCCTTATCTGCTGTGGTTGATCCTGATCGTCGTGACCTTCATCCTGCAGAGCCAAAAAGATGCCGATGAGCTTTAGCCTCACCCAGATGCTGCTGATCAGCGCCGCCTACCTGGCCGCGTTGTTCGGGGTTGCCTGGATCAGTGAGCGTGGAATGATTCCGCGGGCGATCATTCGCCATCCGTTGACCTACACCTTGTCCCTGGGCGTCTACGCCAGCGCCTGGGCATTTTATGGCACGGTGGGGCTGGCCTATCAGTATGGCTACGGCTTTCTGTCCAGCTACCTGGGCGTGTCCGGCGCGTTCCTGCTGGCGCCGGTGTTGCTGTACCCGATCCTGAAAATCACCCGCACCTATCAACTGTCGTCCCTGGCGGACTTGTTTGCCTTCCGCTTTCGCAGCACCTGGGCCGGCGCGCTGACCACGATCTTTATGCTGATCGGCGTGCTGCCGTTGCTGGCCCTGCAGATCCAGGCGGTGGCGGACTCCATCAGCATCCTCACCCGCGAACCGGTGCAGCACCGCGTTGCCCTGGCCTTCTGCGCACTGATCACGCTGTTCACGATTTTCTTCGGTTCACGCCATATCGCCACCCGCGAAAAACACGAAGGCCTGGTGTTTGCGATTGCCTTTGAGTCGGTGATCAAGCTGATCGCCATCGGCGGTGTCGGCCTGTATGCGCTGTATGGCGTATTCGACGGGCCGCAACAGTTGGAGTTGTGGTTGCTGCAAAACCAGACCGCCCTCGCCGCTTTGCACACGCCGTTGCAGGAAGGCCCATGGCGCACGCTGCTGCTGGTGTTCTTTGCCTCGGCCATCGTGATGCCGCACATGTACCACATGACCTTCACCGAGAACCTCAACCCGCGCTCATTGGTCAGCGCCAGCTGGGGTTTGCCGTTATTCCTGCTGCTGATGAGCCTGGCGGTGCCGCTGATCCTGTGGGCCGGCCTCAAGCTCGGCGCCACCACCAACCCCGAATACTTCACCCTTGGCGTCGGTATTGCCGCCAACAGCAAATCCCTGGCATTGCTGGCTTACGTAGGCGGTTTGTCGGCGGCCAGTGGCTTGATCATCGTCACCACGCTGGCACTCTCCGGCATGGCGCTCAATCACCTGGTGCTGCCGCTGTATCAGCCGCCAGCCGAAGGTAATATCTACCGCTGGCTGAAATGGACGCGCCGCGCGCTGATCGTCGCCATCATCATGGCCGGCTATGGCTTCTACCTGCTGCTGGGCGCTGGGCAAGATCTGGCCAACCTCGGCATCGTCGCGTTTGTAGCGACCTTGCAGTTCTTGCCGGGTGTGTTGTCGGTGCTGTACTGGCCAACCGCCAACCGTCGCGGCTTTATCGCCGGGCTGCTGGCAGGCATTCTGGTGTGGATGGTGACCATGCTGCTGCCGCTGGTCGGCAACCTGCAGGGTTTCTACATTCCGCTGCTGAACATGATCTACGTGCTGGATGACACCAGTTGGCACATGGCAGCGATCGCCTCGTTGGCCGCCAACGTGCTGATGTTTACCCTGATCTCGCTGTTCACCAACGCCAGCCCCGAAGAAACCAGCGCCGCCGAAGCCTGCGCGGTGGACAACGTGCGCCGCCCGCAACGCCGCGAGCTGCACGCCGCCTCACCGCAAGAGTTCGCCACCCAACTGGCCAAGCCGCTGGGCGCCAAGGCTGCGCAAAAGGAAGTCGAGCAGGCACTGCGCGACCTTTACCTGCCGTTTGACGAGCGCCGGCCCTACGCCCTGCGCCGTTTGCGCGACCGCATTGAGGCCAACCTGTCCGGCCTGATGGGACCGAGCGTGTCCCAGGACATGGTGGAAACCTTCTTGCCCTACAAGGCCGGCGGCGAAAACTACGTCACCGAAGACATCCATTTCATCGAGAGCCGGCTGGAGGATTACCACTCACGCCTCACCGGTCTCGCCGCCGAACTCGATGCCCTGCGCCGCTATCACCGTCAAACCCTTCAGGAACTGCCGATGGGCGTGTGTTCCCTGGCCAAGGATCAAGAGATCCTGATGTGGAACAAGGCGATGGAAGAACTCACCGGCATCGCCGCACAACGTGTTGTGGGTTCGCGCCTGAATACCTTGGGCGACCCTTGGAAAGAACTGTTGCAAGGCTTTATCAACCTGCCCGACGAGCACTTGCACAAACAGCACCTGGCGCTGGACGGCCAGACCCGCTGGCTCAATCTGCACAAAGCGGCGATCGACGAGCCGCTGGCGCCGGGCAACAGTGGCCTGGTGCTGCTGGTGGAGGACCTGACCGAAACCCAGATGCTCGAAGACAAGCTGGTGCACTCCGAACGCCTGGCCAGCATCGGTCGCCTGGCTGCGGGTGTGGCCCATGAAATCGGCAACCCGATCACCGGTATCGCGTGCCTGGCGCAAAACCTGCGGGAAGAGCGCGAAGAAGACGCTGAAATCACCGAAATCAGCGGGCAGATCCTCGAGCAGACCAAGCGCGTGTCACGCATCGTGCAGTCGCTGATGAGCTTCGCCCACGCCGGCGCGCATCAGAACCATGACGAAGCGGTGTGCCTGGCGGAAGTGGCGCAGGATGCCATTGGGCTGCTGGCCTTGAACCGGCGCAATTTCGAAGTACAGTTTTTTAACCTGTGCGACCCGGACCACTGGGTTGACGGCGACTCCCAACGCTTGGCGCAGGTGCTGATCAACCTGCTTTCAAACGCCCGTGACGCAACGCCCGCCGGCAGTGCGGTACGCGTCAAGAGCGAGGCTTTCGAGCACACGGTCGACCTGATCGTGGAGGACGAAGGCAGCGGTATTCCACAGAACATCATGGATCGATTGTTCGAACCTTTCTTCACCACCAAGGACCCGGGTGAAGGTACCGGTCTGGGCCTTGCACTGGTCTATTCCATCGTTGAAGAGCATTATGGACAAATCACCATCGACAGCCCGGCTGACACCGAAAGCCAACGCGGCACCCGTATTCGGGTGACCTTGCCGCGTCATGTCGAAGCGACGTCCGCTGTGAACTGAGACCGTCGAGAGAATTGAATCAATGCCGCACATTTTGATCGTCGAAGACGAAACCATTATCCGCTCTGCCTTGCGTCGCCTGCTTGAACGTAATCAGTACCAGGTCAGCGAAGCCGGCTCGGTGCAGGAAGCCCAAGAGCGTTTCAGCATTCCCACGTTCGACCTGATTGTCAGCGACCTGCGCCTGCCGGGCGCGCCGGGGACCGAGCTGATCAAGCTTGGCCAGGGCACGCCCGTGCTGATCATGACCAGCTACGCCAGCCTGCGCTCGGCGGTGGACTCGATGAAGATGGGCGCGGTGGACTACATCGCCAAGCCTTTCGATCACGACGAAATGCTCCAGGCCGTGGCGCGCATTCTGCGTGACCGTCAGTCGGCTGGCAGTGCGCCGGCCGAACAGCGTCCTGCCGGCAAGGCTGCCGAGAAGCCGGGGGTCGACAACAGCAATGGCGAGATCGGCATCATCGGCTCCTGCCCACCGATGCAGGATCTGTACAGCAAGATCCGCAAAGTGGCGCCGACCGACTCCAATGTATTGATCCAGGGCGAGTCGGGCACCGGTAAAGAGCTGGTGGCCCGCGCCCTGCACAACCTGTCCAAACGTGCCAAAGCGCCGATGATTTCGGTGAACTGCGCGGCGATTCCCGAATCCCTGATCGAGTCCGAACTGTTCGGGCACGAGAAAGGCGCATTTACCGGCGCCAGCGCCGGGCGTGCGGGGTTGGTCGAAGCGGCGGACGGCGGCACCTTGTTCCTCGACGAAATTGGCGAACTGCCCCTGGAAGCCCAGGCGCGCTTGCTGCGCGTGTTGCAGGAAGGCGAGATTCGCCGTGTCGGTTCGGTGCAATCACAGAAGGTCGATGTGCGCCTGATCGCCGCGACCCACCGTGACCTCAAGAGCCTGGCCAAGATCGGCCAGTTCCGGGAAGACTTGTATTACCGCCTGCACGTAATCGCCCTCAAGCTGCCGGCCTTGCGCGAGCGTGGCGCCGACGTGAATGAGATCGCCAGCGCGTTTCTGCTGCGCCAGAGCGCGCGCATCAACCGTACCGACCTCAAGTTTGCCGCCGACGCCGAGCAGGCGATTCGGCATTACTCGTGGCCGGGTAACGTCCGCGAACTGGAGAACGCGGTCGAGCGTGCGGTGATTCTGTCGGAGAGCCCGGAAATTTCTGCCGAGCTGCTGGGTATCGATATCGAGCTGAGCGACCTGGAAGACGACGACTTCATCGGCCTGGCCCCGCAACAGGGCGGTGGCAGCAATACCAGCCATGAGCCGACCGAAGACCTGTCACTGGAAGACTACTTCCAGCACTTCGTGCTTGAGCATCAGGACCATATGACCGAGACCGAGCTGGCTCGCAAGCTGGGCGTAAGTCGCAAATGCCTGTGGGAACGGCGCCAACGCCTGGGCATTCCACGGCGCAAGACCGGGGTGGCCAGCGAAAGCTGAGGGCGCACCCCCACAGGTAACACCCTCAGATGTGAAAAAACTGTTACCGCAGCTTTTTCACGTAACAGAAGCCGGGGCTTACGGTAACGAAGCCCCGGCTTTTTTTCGCCCTTCCAAAAGCCAGAACCAGCTCAAACCCCCGGTTTTGCTGGGCGGCACAAAAGTTGGCACGCACCCTGCTATATGCTTAGTACAAAAACAATAACAAGCTTTGTACAAGACAATAAAAATAAGACGAATCGACTCACGCATAACAAAAACAACACGGCGGAGGCGCAGCTAACTGATTCTTTTGGAGAGGCGTTGCATTTGGGGCTTGCCCCGCAACCAGGCCGAGAACAACAAAAACTGCCCTAAGGCAGAGCCTGAACTGGTTGGATCGTAGATCAGCAACACAGCGACCAAAGCAATCCGTTTGCTCTTGGCTCCCTATTGGGAGTGTCATGAAGGTGAAACTTCATGGCGAGGGCGATCAACAAAAACAAAAAGCCCGCAACCATAATAAAAATAGAGCACGCAACTACTTCTGGGGGAGCTTCGGCTCCCCTTGTAGTTTCCGGCATTTGACCCGCTCACACCCTTCTTTAAGCTTCTGGCTCAAGCCTTGCAGCTTGTTCCTACACCATCCCTCGACTAAATGCTAGAATCCCGGCCCATCATGCGGTCATTCTTCGTTATGGCCGAACATTCCTTCAAACAGTGCATCCCATGCTGAAGAAGTTGTTCCAGTCATTCCGTTCCCCCTTGCGTCGTACGCAACACATTCGCAGCACGCCTGAAGTGCTTAACAGCAATCAGCATTCATTGCAGCGCGCTCAATTCAGCCGCTATGCAGTGAACATCGTCGAACGTTTGCAGAACGCCGGCTACCAGGCTTATCTGGTGGGCGGCTGCGTACGTGACATGCTGCTCAATATCACGCCCAAGGATTTCGACGTCGCCACCAGCGCCACGCCGGAGCAGGTGCGTGCCGAGTTTCGCAATGCGCGAATCATCGGTCGCCGCTTCAAGTTGGTGCATATCCACTTTGGTCGCGAAATCATCGAGGTCGCGACGTTCCGCGCAGGCCATCCGCAAAACGATGATGAGGAAGACACCAATCAGTCTTCCCGCAACGAGAGCGGCCGCATCCTGCGTGACAACGTGTACGGCACCTTGGAAGAAGACGCGCAGCGCCGCGACTTCACCATCAACGCCCTGTATTACGACCCGGTCAGCGAGCGCATTCTCGATTACGCCAACGGCGTACACGACATTCGCAACAACCTGATCCGCCTGATCGGCGACCCGACGCAGCGTTACCAGGAAGACCCGGTACGCATGCTGCGCGCCGTGCGCTTTGCCGCCAAGCTGAACTTCGGCATCGAGAAACACACCGCCGCGCCGATTCGCGAGCTGGCGCCGATGCTGCGGGAAATTCCTTCGGCACGCCTGTTCGAAGAAGTGCTGAAGTTGTTCCTCTCGGGTTATGCCGCCGATACGTTCGAAATGCTGGTCGACCTGCAACTGTTCGACCCGCTGTTCCCGGCCAGCGCCGAGGCACTGGAATACAACCCCACGTACACCCACACGCTGATCAGCGAAGCGTTGATCAACACCGACTTGCGCATCAAGCAGAACAAACCGGTAACGCCGGCGTTCCTGTTTGCCGCCCTGCTGTGGCCTGCCCTGCCCAAGCGCGTATTGCGCCTGCAAGACCGTGGCATGCCGCCGATTCCGGCCATGCAGGAAGCCGCACATGAGCTGATCGCCGAGCAGTGCCAGCGCATCGCCATTCCCAAACGCTTCACCATGCCGATCCGCGAGATCTGGGACATGCAGGAGCGCCTGCCACGCCGCAGTGGCAAGCGCGCCGACCTGTTGCTGGACAACCCGCGCTTCCGTGCCGGTTACGACTTCCTGCTGCTGCGCGAAAGCGCCGGCGAGCAGACCGACGGCCTGGGCGAATGGTGGACCGACTACCAGGATGCCAATGACAGCCAGCGCCGCGACATGATTCGCGACCTCGGCAGCAAAGGCGATGGCGAAGGCACTGGCCCGAAAAAACGTCGTCGCAGCGGCACCAAGCGCAAACGCAGCGCGGCCGATGCCTCGGGCGCTGCGGGCGAATAAACGTGGAACGTGTCTACATTGGCATGGGCAGCAACCTGGCTGCCCCGGACCAGCAATTGCGCAGCGCTGTCGAAGCCCTGGCGCAATTGCCCGGCACGGCCCTCGTTGGCGTGTCGGCGTTCTATCAAAGTGACTCCCTGCTCCCGGGCCAACCGCGCTACACCAATGCGGTCGCCGCCCTGGACAGCGATCTTGCGCCACTGGATTTACTCGATGCCCTGCAAACCATCGAGAACGACCAGGGCCGCGAGCGCCTTGAACGCTGGGGCCCGCGCACCCTGGACCTGGATATCCTGTTGTTTGGCGACCGCCTGATCGACACGCCGCGGCTGAAGGTGCCGCACTATCAGATGCATTTGCGCGCGTTTGTGCTGTACCCGCTGGCAGAGCTGGCACCCGCCGACCTGCAACTGCCCAATGGCCAAACACTTAGCGACTTGCTGGCCGCCTGCCCGTTTGTTGGCCTGGAGCGCGTGCCCCGAGACTGACTCGGTCAATGTGGGACCCGGCTTGCCTGCGATGCGGGCAACTCGGTACACCCGCTATTGCGCGATGCTGCCATCGCAGGCACGCCAGCTCCCACCCGTAACAGGGGTAACACCCCACTCGTAACAATGCGGTAACACATCCAATTGACTTCCCGTGTCCTCATCACGACTATAGGCGTCCCGCTGCCGCCAACCCGGCGCTGAAGGGCGCAATCCAGGCCTTATAAGCACTGCTCTCAAGACAGTGCGCCTGTATAAACGAAGACTCACGCGCGTTACTCGCTGTTTCCAAGCGCCTGAACGAGGACCCTTTCCATGCCAGACATTACCCTGACCACCTTGCAGAGCCTGAAGCTCAAAGGTGAAAAAATCACCATGCTGACCTGCTATGACGCCACCTTCGCCCACGCCAGCTGTGAGGCCGGGGTTGAAGTGCTGTTGATTGGCGATTCACTGGGCATGGTTCTTCAAGGGAATGACAGCACCCTGCCGGTCACCACTGACGAACTTGCGTACCACACGGCCAGCGTCAAACGCGGTAACAACGGCGCCTTCATCATCGCTGACCTGCCGTTCATGGGTTACGCCACCCTTGAACAAACCTTCCAGAACGCCGGCAAGCTGATGCAAGCCGGTGCACACATGATCAAAGTCGAAGGCGCGGTATGGCTGGCGGAGTCGATCCGGCTGCTGGCTGAGCGCGGCGTTCCAGTGTGCGTGCACATGGGCCTGACGCCGCAGTCGGTGAACATCTTCGGCGGCTACAAGGTGCAAGGCCGCAATGAAGCCCAGGCGCGCCAGATGCGTGCGGATGCCATTGCCCTGGAGCAAGCCGGCGCCGCGATGATCCTGCTCGAATGCGTGCCCAGCGAACTGGCGGCCGAAATTACCCAGGCAGTCAAAGTGCCGGTGATCGGCATTGGCGCAGGCTCGGCCACCGACGGCCAAGTGCTGGTGGTACACGACATGCTCGGCCTGTCGCTGACCGGCCGTGCGCCCAAATTCGTGAAAAACTTCATGGCAGGCCAGGACAGCATCCAGGCAGCCCTGGCCGCCTACGTGAGTGAAGTCAAAGCCGTGACGTTCCCTGGCGAAGAACATGGGTTCTCTGCATGAACACCGTTAAAACCGTAAGAGAACTACGCGCCGCCGTCGCCCACGCGCGCAGTGCCGGCAAACGCATTGGCTTTGTGCCCACCATGGGCAACCTGCACAGCGGCCACGCCACCTTGGTGACCAAGGCCGCACAGCAATCGGACTTTGTGGTGGCGAGCATTTTCGTCAACCCGTTGCAGTTCGGCGCAGGCGAAGACCTGGACAAGTACCCGCGCACGCTGGCTGCCGACCAGGAAAAGCTGCTGCAAGCCGGTTGCAACCTGTTGTTTGCGCCCACCGTTGACGAAATGTACCCCGGCGGCATGACCGGCCAAACCCGCGTCAGCGTTCCGCAACTGTCCGAGGGCCTGTGCGGTGCCAGCCGACCCGGGCACTTCGAAGGTGTGGCGACGGTGGTGAGCAAGCTGTTCAACATGGTCCAGCCGGACATGGCCGTATTTGGCCAGAAGGACTATCAGCAACTGGCGGTCATCCGCGCCATGGTGCATGACTTGAACATGCCCATCCAGATCATCGGCGAGCCCACCGTGCGTGCCGCCGACGGCCTGGCGCTGTCGTCACGCAACGGCTACCTCAACGAAGAACAGCGCGCGATTGCGCCGGTGCTCTACCGCAGCCTCAGCCAGATTGCGGCGGCTATAAAAGGCGGCGAGCAGGATTTCGCCAAGCTGCGTGCCGAGCAGATCGCGCAGATTGAAGCTGCCGGGCTGCGCATGGATTACCTGGAAGTGCGCCAAGGCGTGCACCTGCGTGCGGCCACGCCTGAGGATCGGGATATCGTCATCCTCGTGGCGGCCTATCTGGGTGCGACACGCCTGATCGACAACCTGCATTTGACCCTCAACTGACCCCGCCAGGCACTTCGCCTGTTGCCCTGATCGCTGTGCCGGTATAAAAAAGTACCGGCAACAGCGCAGACAAAGCCAAGACATATCGACACGCTAGGTTTAATGTAATCGTCCTGCGCCATTGTTGGCGCTGACCGGACTCAAACGCCTGATGAAAGACTCAACGTTCCGGATTTAGAAGTGTCCTAAAGGCAAGTCCCCGTAATAAAAGGAAACCCGCAGCGATGGCGTACTACCGCACTCCTCATGACGTTACCGCTCTGCCCGCTTGGCAAGCGCTCAATCAACATCGCCAAGCCATGCAGGATTTCAGCATGCGCGACGCGTTCAATGCCGATCCCCAGCGCTTTTCCCAGTTCACCTTGAGCAGCTGCGGGCTTTTCCTCGATTACTCGAAAAACCTGATCACCAGCGAAACCCGTGACCTGCTGGTGGGCCTGGCCAAAGAAGTCAACCTTAAAGCCGCGATTGACGCGCTGTACGCAGGCGAGCCGGTCAACTCTTCCGAAGGTCGCCCCGCCCTGCACACGGCGCTGCGCCGCCCAGTGGGCGACAAGCTGTCGGTCAACGGCGTAAACATCATGCCGGACGTGCACAAGGTGCTGAACCAGATCACTGACCTGGTCGGCCGCATCCACGACGGCCTGTGGCGTGGTTACACCGAGAAGCCGATCACTGACGTAGTGAATATCGGCATCGGTGGTTCGTTCCTCGGCCCGGAGCTGGTCTCCGAGGCATTGCTGTCCTACGCCCACAAAGGCGTGCGCTGCCACTACCTGGCAAACATCGACGGCAGCGAGTTCCACGAACTGACCCAGAAGCTGCGCGCCGAGACCACGCTGTTTATCGTTTCGTCCAAATCCTTCAACACCCTCGAAACCCTGAAAAACGCCCAGGCCGCCCGCGCCTGGTACCTGGCCCAGGGTGGCTCGGAAGCCGAACTGTACCGTCACTTTATCGCCGTATCGAGCAACAACGCGGCGGCCGTGGCGTTCGGTATCCGTGAAGAAAACATCTTCCCGATGTGGGACTGGGTCGGCGGCCGTTACTCGCTGTGGTCGGCCATTGGCTTGCCAATCGCTCTGGCCATCGGCATGTCCAACTTCAAAGAGCTGTTGTCCGGTGCCTACACCATGGACCAGCACTTCCAGAACGCGCCGTTCGAGCAAAACATGCCGGTGCTGCTGGGCCTGCTGGGCGTGTGGTACGGCAACTTCTGGGGTGCGCAGAGCCATGCGATCCTGCCGTATGACCACTACCTGCGTAACATCACCAAACACTTGCAACAGCTGGACATGGAGTCCAACGGCAAAAGCGTGCGCCAGGACGGCACACCGGTGTCCACCGATACGGGCCCGGTGATCTGGGGTGGCGTAGGTTGCAACGGTCAGCATGCTTACCACCAGTTACTGCACCAGGGGACTCAACTGATCCCGGCCGACTTCATTGTGCCGATCGTCAGCTTCAACCCGGTGTCCGACCATCACCAGTGGCTGTACGCCAACTGCCTGTCCCAGAGCCAGGCACTGATGCTCGGCAAGACCCGCAGTGAAGCCGAGGCTGAGTTGCGCGAAAAAGGCCTGCCGGAAGCCGAAGTGCAGAAGCTGGCGCCTCACAAGGTGATCCCGGGCAACCGTCCGAGCAACACCATCGTGGTCGAGCGCATCAGCCCACGTCGCTTGGGCGCACTGGTCGCCATGTATGAACACAAAGTGTTTGTACAAAGCGTGGTTTGGGGCATCAACGCCTTCGACCAATGGGGCGTGGAGCTGGGCAAAGAGCTGGGCAAAGGTGTCTACAACCGCCTGACCGGCGCCGAAGAAACCCTGGCTGACGATGCGTCGACCCAGGGCCTGATCAACTACTTCCGCGGTCGTCACCGCGGCTGAGGCCGGTACACCAAGGCCAACGTCCGTTTGGACGTTGGCCTTGAACCCTCTCCCCACAGCGTGCATCTTTATGCCTTGTCGCTAAAACAAGAATAAGGACCGCTCATGTTCGATATCCGCACATTCCCCCGCGCCGATGACGTCCGCCAGGCCGCGCAGCTCAGTCAAGACGAGTACCAGCGCCTCTACCGCCAATCCATTGAGCAACCCGATACGTTCTGGGCCGAACAGGCCAAGGGTTTCCTCGACTGGATCAAACCCTGGCACACCGTGCAGCACTCGGACATCACTACCGGCGCAGCCCAGTGGTTTGCCGGCGGCCAACTGAACGTCAGCTACAACTGCATCGACCGTCACCTGGCACAACGCGCCGACCAGCCGGCCTTTATCTGGGAAGGCGATGATCCTGCAAAGTCCTCCAAAATTTCCTACCGCCAACTTCATCAAAACGTCAGCCGCCTGGCCAATGTGCTGAAAAGCCGTGGGGTGAAAAAAGGCGACCGGGTGTGCATCTACATGCCGATGATCCCGGAAGCCGCCTACGCGATGCTGGCCTGCACCCGGATTGGCGCGGTGCACTCGGTGGTGTTCGGCGGCTTCTCTCCGGATGCCCTGCGCGACCGCATCCTCGATGCCGACTGTCGCACCGTGATCACCGCCGATGAAGGCGTGCGCGGCGGCAAGCCGGTGGCCTTGAAAAAGAATGTCGACAAAGCCCTGGCCAGTTGCCCGAACGTCAGCACGGTACTGGTGGTGGAGCGCACGGGGGCGAAACTTGACTGGGTAGAAGGCCGCGACCTCAAGTATCAAGCCGCCCTGGACGCCGCCAGCGCTGATTGCCCGCCCGAGCCGATGGACGCCGAAGACCCGTTGTTTATCCTCTACACCTCCGGCAGCACCGGCAAACCCAAAGGCGTGCTGCACACCACCGGCGGCTACCTGCTGCAAGCGGCGATGACCTTCAAGTACGTGCTCGACTACCGTGACGGCGAAGTGTTCTGGTGCACCGCCGACGTGGGCTGGGTCACCGGCCACAGCTATATCGTGTACGGCCCGCTGGCCAACGGTGCGACGTCACTGATGTTCGAAGGCGTGCCGAGCTACCCGGACAGCTCGCGTTTCTGGCAGGTCATCGATAAACACCAGGTGAATATCTTCTACACCGCGCCCACCGCATTGCGCGCGCTCATGCGTGAGGGCCACGGGCCACTGCAGAACACCTCGCGCGCCAGCCTGCGCCTGCTGGGCAGCGTCGGCGAGCCGATCAACCCGGAGGCCTGGGATTGGTACTTTAACGCCGTGGGCGAGCAGCGCTGCCCGATTGTCGATACCTGGTGGCAGACCGAAACCGGCGGCATCATGCTCAGCCCGCTGGTCAGCGCGCAACGGATCAAACCTGGCTGCGCGACCCAACCGATGTTTGGCGTACAACCTGTGCTGCTGGATGAACATGGCAAGGAACTCAGCGGTGCCGGCAGTGGCGTGCTCGCTATCAAGGCCAGTTGGCCAGGGCAAATCCGCAGCGTCTACGGTGACCCGCAGCGCATGCTCGACACCTATTTCAAACCCTACCCCGGCTACTACTTCACCGGCGACGGTGCGCGCCGCGATGAGGATGGCGACTACTGGATCACCGGCCGCATCGATGACGTGATCAACGTGTCCGGTCACCGCATCGGCACCGCCGAAGTGGAAAGCGCGCTGGTGCTGCATGACCAAGTGGCCGAAGCCGCTGTGGTCGGTTACCCCCACGACGTCAAAGGCCAGGGCATCTATGCGTTTGTCACCCCAATGAATGGCGTCGAGCCCAGCGATGAGCTGAAAAAACACTTGCTGGCGCTGGTCAGCAAGGAAATCGGCAGCTTTGCCAAGCCGGAACTGATCCAATGGGCGCCCGCCTTGCCGAAAACCCGCTCGGGCAAGATCATGCGGCGCATTTTGCGCAAAATCGCCTGCAACGAACTCGACAGCCTCGGCGACACCTCGACCCTGGCCGACCCGAGCGTGGTGGACGGCCTGATCGATAAACGCCTGAACCGATAGGAGCCACCCAGAGTCGCCATGGAATTTATCCGCAGCCGTATCGAAACCCAGTTGATGAGCCTCACCGGCTTGTCACTCGGCCAACTGGACCTGGAAAACCCCAAGGGCG
The DNA here is from genome assembly GCF_012985445.1 of Pseudomonas sp. WS 5532. Classification (NCBI taxonomy): domain Bacteria; kingdom Pseudomonadati; phylum Pseudomonadota; class Gammaproteobacteria; order Pseudomonadales; family Pseudomonadaceae; genus Pseudomonas; species Pseudomonas sp. WS 5532. The sequence continues at coordinate 314,750 of NZ_JAAQWK010000005.1, read as the reverse complement.
ACCCCGGCCTGTTCGGGCCGGACTCTGTGAGCTGGCAGGTGCATGGCGACTTCAGCAGCATGCTGATCGGCGGCATCAGCGCGTTGATGCTGCAAGCCTTGCACCCGCTGGCCCTGGCCGGCGTGTGGGACCATTCCAACTTTCGCCAGGACATGCTCGGGCGCCTGCGCCGCACTTCGCAGTTTATTTCCGGCACCACGTTCGGCTCGCGCCAGGACGCCGAATGGCTGATTGAGAAGGTGCGCACCATCCACCTGCAAGTGGTCGGGCATGCGCCGGATGGGCGAGCCTATGCGGCCAGTGACCCGGAGCTGCTGACGTGGGTACACGTGGCGGAGGTCAGCAACTTTCTGGCGGCACACCTGCGTTATCGCAACCCGCATCTGTCTGGGCGCGACCAGGACCGCTACTACAGTGAAATTGCCTTGGTTGCCGAGCGACTGGGCGCACGCCACGTGCCGCGTTCACGCCAGGAAATTTCCGAATATTTGGCGCGCATTCGTCCACAACTGCTGTGCGACGATCGCAGCCGCGAAGTGCTGCGCCTGCTGGTCAACGCACCTGCGCCCAGCACCTTGGCCAAACCCTTTGGCAGCTTGATGATGCAGGCCGGCATCGACCTGCTACCGGACTGGGCCAGCGCTATGCTCGGGCAACACCAAAGCTCGATGCAACGCTTGGTGATCCGCGCGGGTGTGAAGCGCAGCGCGCCCTTGCTGCGCTGGGCGATGCGCAACGGTTCGGTGCAACGCGCCCAGCGGCGGATGGGGTTGATGTAGACGGCGGCCCATAGCTGTTAAACTTCGCGCCCTCTTTTACCCGCAAGGCGCGCTCCATGACTCCCTTGAATCAGGCGCTGCGCGCCGCTCTCAACCATCGCCAAGACCTGATCAACGAGTTGCACGCCCAAGGCACCGACTGCTACCGGCTGTTCCATGGCAGCCAGGAAGGCGCCGGCGGCTTGACCATTGACCGTTACGGCCCGCAATTGCTGGTGCAAAGCTTCCACCAGTCGCTGCAAACCGAGGAGCTGCTGGACCTGCATCAACAGGTCAACCAGTTCATGGGGCTGGAATTGCAGCTCGTGTACAACGACCGCTCCCGTGGCAACTCGCGCATCGACCGTGAAGACACGGTGTACCGCGCCGAGCCTGCGGCATTGGCAGATCAGGTCGGCCACGAATGGGGCCTCAACTACCGTGTACGCGGCCGCCATGCCGGGCAAGACCCGCTGCTGTTCCTGGACCTGCGCAACACCCGTGGCTGGGTCAAGGACCACAGCGCCGGCAAAAGCGTGCTGAACCTGTTCGCCTACACCTGTGGCGTAGGCTTGAGCGCCGCAGCCGGGGGCGCAAGCGAGGTGTGCAACCTGGACTTCGCCGAAGGCAACCTGGCGGTCGGGCGCGAAAACGGCCTGCTCAACCCGCACTTGCCGACCATGGAATTCGTGCAGTCCGACTACTTCCCGGCGATTCGCCAACTGGCCGGTTTGCCGATCACCCAGCGTCGTGGCCAGAAGCTGCCGAGTTATCCACGCCTTGAGCAGCGCCAGTTCGACCTGGTGCTGCTCGACCCACCGGCCTGGGCCAAGAGTGCTTTCGGCACCGTCGACCTGTTGCGCGATTATCAGAGCCTGCTCAAGCCCGCACTGCTGACCACCGCCGACAATGGCGTGTTGATCTGCTGCAACAACCTGGCAAAAGTCAGCATGGATGACTGGCGTGAGCAGGTGCTGCGTTGCGCCGAAAAAGCCGGCCGCCCGGTACGCGAGTGGCAAATCATGACGCCTGGGGCTGACTTCCCGTCCCTGGATCAGCAGCCACCGTTAAAAACACTGATCCTGCAGTTGTAGTACTTTTCCCAAGGAGTCCAGTACTTCGGAACCGAAAACCCGTGCCATACTCCAAGGCACTCTCGTTCTACATAGATGGCGTCACTCATGCCCAAAGGATTGATCCGCGCCGCTGGCGCCTTGTTGACCGCCCTGGCTCTGTACAGCTTGCTGGGCTTTCTGATTCTGCCGGGCATTGCCCTTCGCATTGCCAACCAACAACTGGCCAATTACGCCACGGTGCCGGCCCGTATCGAGCGTATCGAGCTCAACCCGTTCAGCCTGGAACTGACGGTGTGGGGCCTGAAGCTCGGCGAGCCGGGTAAGGAGCAAGTCGGTTTCGAGCGCCTGTACGCCAACCTGCAGATCGACAGCCTGTGGACGCGCGCGCTGCACCTGGCAGACGTACAACTGGACCAGCCGAAGACCGAAGTGCTGTTCGACAAAACCGGCCAGTTGAACCTGGCGCAGCTGTTCAAGCTGCCGCCGAGTGAGCCGACCCCGGCTGACCCGAATGCCAAGCCGTTCCCGCTGCGCATCGACAGCATCAAGCTGGCCGGCGGCTATGTGTACTTTCGCGACCTGCGCCCCAGCGAGCCAATCGAATTTCTCTACGACAAACTCGACTTCGAGCTGAAAAACCTCAGCACGTTGCCCGAAGACAATGCCGACATGACCCTGGTGGCGGCCGGCCCCGAGGGCGGTCAGATCGATTGGAAAGGCAATTTCAGCCTGGTGCCGATCACTTCCGAAGGCACCTTGAAAGTCACCGATGGCAAGATGAAAGCCTGGTGGCCCTATGTGCGGGATGCCCTGCCGCTGGTGCTTGAAGACGGCGTGCTGAACTTCAGCACCGACTATAAATTCAGCCTGGCCAAAGAAACCGAACTGAACCTGACCAACACCGCCGCCAGCATCGCGCCCTTTGCGATCAAGGCGCCGGATGGCCGGCCACTGGTGCGCCTGGAGCGCCTGGACGTCAGCGACACCACGGTGGACCTGGCCAAGCAGCAAGTGGTGGTCGGCAAGATCCGCAGCAACAAACTGGAAACCTGGGCCGCCCGCGAAGCCGATGGGCAACTGGACTGGCAGAAACTGTTTGCCAGCCAACCGAGCAAACCGGCCAAGGAACTCAAGCCTGCCAGCGCGCCTGCAACCGCCGATACGCCAAACGCCCCACCTGCCGCACCGAGCAAACCCTGGCAAGTGCTGCTCAAGGACGTGCAACTGCGCAACTATCAAGTACACCTGGCGGACCGAGCTGCCAAACCGGCAGTTGCATTGGAGCTAGGCCCGCTGAATGTCGATATGCAGAACTTCGACAGCCTCAACCGCAGCCCCTTTACCCTGAAGGTCGACTCCGGCCTGGGCAAGCAAGGCAAGATCAGCGCAACCGGCGAGGTCAACCTCAACCCCGTCAGCGCCAAGTTGAAAGTGAACACCCAGGACATCGACCTGCGCGTCGCGCAATCCTATATCAGTCCGTTTATTCGCCTGGAGCTGCGCAGCGGTATGCTGGGCAGCAACCTCGATGTGAACCTCAAAAGCACCGAGCCTTTGGCCCTGCAGGTCACCGGCCGCGCTCAGGTCGACCAGCTGCACACCCTGGACACCCTCAAGACCCGCGACTTCCTCAAGTGGCAGCGCCTGGTACTTGAAGGTGTGAACTACCAGCACGGTGACAGCCTGTCGATCGACAAGGTCAACCTGCTGCAGCCGTATGCGCGCTTTATGATCAACGATGACCGCACCACCAACATCGATGACTTGCTGATCCCGCAACCGGCCGACAATGGCGCCAAGTCGGCAACCAAACCGGCGGCGAGCAAAGACAAGCCATTGGGCATTCATATCGGGCAGATTGCGATCAATGACGGCTCGGCCAACTTCGCCGACTTCAGCCTCACGCCCAACTTCGCCACGGCTATCCAGCAACTCAACGGGCAGATTGGCACTATCGACAGTCGCCAGGCCAAACCGGCCAGCGTCGACATCAAGGGCAAAGTGGATCGCTACGCGCCGGTCACTATCAAGGGCAGCGTCAACCCGTTTGACCCGATGGCGGCGCTGGATATCGCCACCAGCTTCAAGCGTGTCGAACTGACCACGTTGACGCCATATTCCGGCAAGTTCGCGGGTTTCCGCATTCGCAAAGGCCGTCTCAACCTCGATTTGCACTACATGATCACCAAAGGTCAGTTGAAGGCTGAAAACAAGGTGGTGGTTGAGCAATTGCAACTGGGTGAGAAGGTCGACAGTGCCGATGCCGTCGATTTGCCGATTCGCCTGGCCATTGCGCTGCTCAAGGACACTGACGGCAAGATCTCCATCGAACTCCCCGTGACCGGCGACTTGAATAACCCGCAGTTCAGCGTCATGCCGATTGTGTGGCAGACCCTGCGCAACCTGGTGGTGCGCGCAGCCACGGCGCCGTTCAAGTTTATCGGCGGGCTGGTCAGCGGTGGCGGCTCGGAAGACCTGGGTAACGTGTCGTTTGCCGCAGGCTCCAGCGAACTGAACAAAGAGGCCGAGGGTGCTCTGAATACCTTGGCCAAGGCACTGAAAGAGCGCCCTACCCTGCGCCTTGAGATTGAAGGCACGGCAGCGGCCAGCAGCGATGGTCCGTTCATCGCCGCAGATCGCCTGGAGCGTGAATACCAATACAACTACTACAAAATCCTCCAGCGTCGCGGCGACAAGGTGCCAGCCCAGGCGTCATTGCTGGTGGTGCCGGAGAAGGAAAAAGCGCCATTGCTCGAAGGCATCTACCGCACCCGTCTTAAGCAACAACCACCGGCCGAATGGAAAGACCTGAGCAGCGATGACCGCACTGCGAAGCTGCGTGATGGCTTGATCAAGTTCTGGGGCGCCAGTGATGTACTGCTGCGCCAACTGGGGCAGGACCGTGCCAGCACTATCAAGGACTACCTGGTGGACAAAGGCCAGTTGGAAGATGACCGGGTGTACTTCATTGACGCCAGCCTGGGGCAGGCGGAGAAGGATGGCAGAGTGGTAACGCCGATGCATCTGGATGCCGAGTAACCCCTAAGGCCCTATCAAAATGTGGGAGCTGGCTTGTGTGGGAGATAGATTGTGTGGGAGCTGGCTTGCCTGCGATAGCATCACCCGGGTTTAACTGAATAACCGAGGTGTTTGCATCGCAGGCAAGCCAGCTCCCACACAAGCCAGCTCCCACAGTTGAACGTCAGCTGCCCTGCGCAATCCTATTCCCCACACAATAGAACAGGCCCCGACACAAGTGCCGGGGCCTGTAATGACCACATCCGTGTGGTCGGTCGCATGAACTTTAGAGGTGCATCGGGTGGATAACTAACTCACCCTAAGCCGCCGCCGTCTAGCTCAGACGATTCTTTTAGCGTTACTGAACGGTCAGACCATCAGCCGATACAGATTTAACGCCTTTGATTTTCTTGGTGATCGCAACTGCGGTGTCTTTCTGAGACTGGGTCACAGCAGCAGTCGACGACAGCGACACTACACCGTGGTTGGTTTCGACTTTGATGTCGGTACCAGGAATGCCTTTCTCAGTAACCAGATCGGATTTCACTTTAGTGGTGATCCAGGTGTCCGAAGTGCTGGTCTTGGCTTTGTCGACGTTGTCGGCTTTAGCTACGCCGCCAGCCATCAGGCCGTCAGCAGAAACAGCGGTAACACCTTTGATTTTCTTGGTGATCGCTACAGCCGTGGCTTTCTGGGAATCAGAGATAGCGACGGTGGAGGACAGGGAAACCACGCCTTTGTTGGTTTCAACCTTGATGTCCGAACCAGGAATGCCTTTCTCGGTCAGCAGATCAGCTTTTACTTTGGTGGTGATCCAAGTGTCCGAAGTGGACTCTTTAGCCTTGGTCATTTCACCGGCCGCCAGGGTCATTGGGGCTTGGGAAGTCTGAGCAAAGGCTACGTTAGCACCCATGGCCAGAGTCAGAGCGGTAGCAGTAGCGAGAGCGAACTTCTTCATACGAGTAACTCCTGTTTTATTAAAAGTCTGCAGCGTGTAAACCTTGATGCTGCAGCGTTAACAGGGTTATTGCAGGCAGTGTGCCAAGTCGCGAAATCGGAATAACCCCTTTATAAACAACAACTTATAAAAACAGGCAATTTTCGAAATCGTGCAACTTGCATGAAGTCGATCGTGCCTGCATGCAAGTTGCGGCTTTTAGAGTTTACTAAGCGACTGATTTCCCGCTACTTTCCTGTGGGCATAAAAAAAGGACTCCGAAGAGTCCTCTTTTTCAGCGTAAAGCCTGCGGGTGATTAAACGCCCGAAGCCTTGGCTGCTGCTACGTCCTTGATGGACAGCTTGATACGGCCGCGGTTGTCCACGTCCAGTACCAGCACTTCCACTTCCTGGCCTTCTTTGAGAATGTCGGTCACTTTCTCAACGCGAGCGTCACTCAGCATGGAGATGTGCACCAGACCGTCTTTGCCCGGCAGGATGTTGACGAATGCGCCGAAGTCGACGATGCGCTCAACCTTACCCACGTAGATCTTGCCGATCTCGGCTTCAGCGGTGATGCCCAGAACGCGCTGACGTGCAGCTTCAGCAGCTTCCTTGGTTTCGCCGAAGATCTTGATCGAGCCGTCGTCTTCGATATCGATCGAAGCCTTGGTTTCTTCACAGATCGCACGGATGGTCGCGCCGCCTTTACCGATAACATCACGGATTTTGTCGGTGTCGATTTTCATCGCGATCATGGTCGGAGCATTTTCCGACAGTTCGGTGCGCGACTGACCAATGATCTGGTTCATCTGACCGAGGATGTTCAGGCGCGCTTCCAGGGCTTGGCCCAGGGCGATTTCCATGATTTCTTCGGTGATGCCTTTGATCTTGATGTCCATCTGCAGCGCGGTAACACCTTTGGCGGTACCGGCTACTTTGAAGTCCATGTCGCCCAGGTGGTCTTCGTCGCCCAGGATGTCGGTCAGGATGGCGAACTTCTCGCCTTCTTTAACCAAGCCCATGGCGATACCGGCAACCGGTGCCTTCATCGGTACACCAGCGTCCATCAGTGCCAGGGAAGCACCGCAAACGGAAGCCATGGAGCTGGAACCGTTGGACTCGGTGATTTCCGACACAACACGGATGGTGTACGGGAACACGTCAGCAGCAGGCAGCATCGCGGAGATCGAACGACGAGCCAGGCGGCCGTGACCGATTTCGCGACGACCAGCGCCCCCCATGCGACCACACTCGCCCACCGAGAACGGAGGGAAGTTGTAGTGCAGCATGAACGGGTCTTTTTTCTCGCCTTCCAGGGTGTCCAGCAGCTGTGCATCACGGGCAGTACCCAGTGTTGCAACGACCAGAGCCTGGGTTTCGCCACGGGTGAACAGCGCCGAACCGTGAGTCTTCGGCAGAACGCCGACTTCGATGTTCAGTGGGCGCACGGTGCGAGTGTCGCGACCGTCGATACGTGGCTTGCCGTTAACGATGTTTTCGCGAACGGTGCGGTATTCGATTTCACCGAAGGCCGCTTTGACTTCGCTGGAAGAAGGCTGGCCTTCTTCACCGGACAGCTTGGCTACAACCTGATCCTTCAGCTCGCCCAGGCGCGCGTAACGGTCGGCCTTGACGGTGATGGTGTAGGCGTCGGAGATGGCAGCACCGAACTCGGAGCGGATAGCGCCCAGCAGTTCAGTCGCTTCAGCCTGTGGAGCCCAGGCCCACGTTGGCTTGGCAGCTTCGGCAGCCAGTTCTTTAACGGCCTTGATCACGGACTGGAATTCGTCGTGAGCAAACAGTACAGCGCCCAGCATCTGGTCTTCGGTCAGCTCTTTGGCTTCCGATTCAACCATCAATACGGCTTCAGAGGTACCGGCAACGACCATGTCCAGGCTCGAAGCTTTCTGTTGCTCGTAAGTCGGGTTCAGCAGGTAGCCGGTGCTTTCATGGAAAGCAACGCGCGCAGCGCCAATCGGGCCATCGAAAGGAATGCCGGAGATGGCCAGGGCAGCCGAGGTACCGATCATCGCAGCGATGTCCGGATCGGTCTTCTTGCTGGTGGAAACGACGGTGCAGACAACCTGCACTTCGTTCATGAAGCCTTCTGGGAACAGCGGACGGATCGGACGGTCGATCAGTCGGGAAGTCAGGGTTTCTTTCTCGGAAGGACGGCCTTCACGCTTGAAGAAACCGCCAGGGATCTTACCGGCAGCGTAAGTCTTTTCCTGGTAGTGAACGGACAGAGGGAAAAAGCCTTTGCTCGGGTCTGCGGTCTTTGCGCCAACAACGGTCACCAATACGGTAACGTCGTCGTCAACGGTAACCAGCACTGCGCCGGAGGCTTGACGGGCGATACGGCCTGTCTCGAGGGTAACGGTCGACTGACCGAACTGGAATTTTTTGATAACCGGGTTCACGGTGTCCTACCTTCTTTGTGGCTCTTGGGGGAACTTGTCTTCTTGCGAAATTCTTGGGCAATGCCGGGAATCGGCCCGACGCTCGTCCAGGGTAAAACGTGTATCCAGATAAAACTTGAGGCTGGGAGCCTGCCATGGGCCAGCGGAAATCCCACTGACACACGGCAGACAACCAACCTCTAGCGCAATCGCTTATTAGCGACGCAGACCCAGGCGACCGATCAGAGTCTGATAACGACCCAGATCCTTGCCTTTCAGGTAGTCCAGCAGCTTACGGCGCTGGTTTACCATGCGGATCAGACCACGACGGGAGTGGTGGTCTTTACCGTTGGCCTTGAAGTGACCTTGCAGCTTGTTGATGTTGTGGGTCAGCAGTGCAACTTGCACTTCTGGCGAACCAGTGTCACCAACAGCTTGCTGATAGTCAGCAACGATTTGTGCTTTTTCTTGAACGTCGAGAGCCATGAGGCAATCCTTTTTTCAGGAAACCACCCAAAGGGCAGTTTCAACAGGCCAGGGACAAATCCCTGTATCTAAAAATGAGTGTTGACCGTGCCTGTTAACAGCCACACTCGTTCGGTCATTCTGACCGAATCAGTCGACGCGGCGCTATACGCCCGTCTTCGCTCACTTCACCGATACCGATAAAGCGACCGTTATGATCCTGTACCCGCACCATACCGAACTTCGGAGCGTCCGGGGCACGTACCGGCTGACCGTTTAGCCAGTAGAACGCGCTGTGCTCCGAGAAGTGCAGCAATGGCCAATCCAGCAAACCGCTGTCCGAGGGCATCAGGAAGCGATCAACCGCTTCATTGCCGCCTTCGGCATGTACCGCTTCCAACTCTTCCAGCGTGACCGTCTGGGCCAGGGTGAAAGGTCCGGCTTGAGTACGTCGCAGCTCTGCAACGTATGCACCACAGCCCAGTTGCTCACCGATATCTTCCACCAGTGTACGAATATAGGTGCCTTTGCTGCAGTCCACCGACAATCGTGCGGTGTCGCCTTCACTGGCGAGCAATTCAAGCCGCGCAATAGTAACAGAACGCGGTTCACGCTCCACTACTTCGCCCGCACGTGCCAGCTTGTAAAGAGGCTGGCCATCACGCTTGAGCGCCGAGTACATCGGCGGTATCTGACTGATTTGCCCACGAAAAGCGGGTAAAACGGCCTCGATATCAGCACGACCAACGGTCACGTCGCGAACCTGCAGAACATCACCTTCGGCATCGGCCGTGGTGGTGGTCTTGCCCAGTTGCATGAGGGTTTCGTAACCCTTGTCGGAATCGAGCAGGTATTGCGAGAACTTGGTGGCCTCGCCAAAGCACAACGGCAGTACACCGGTGGCCAATGGGTCGAGGCTGCCGGTGTGCCCGGCCTTCTCGGCATTGAGCAGCCAGCGAACCTTCTGCAGCGCGGCATTGGAGGTAAAGCCAATGGGCTTGTCGAGCAGAATGATGCCGCTGACGTTGCGACGGATACGTTTGACCTGAGCCACCGCTTACTCCTTGGCGTCTTCAGGTGTGGACGGGTGCTGGCTGTCTTCAGCCACAGCGCGCTCGATCAATGCCGACAGGTGCGCACCACGCACGACGCTTTCGTCGTAGTGGAAGTGCAACTGGGGAACACTGCGCAGCTTCATTTCACGGGCCAACTGCATGCGCAGGAAGCCTGCAGCCGAGTTGAGCACCTTGATGCTTTGCGCGATTTCTTCGCTGTTGTCCTGCCCCATCACGGTGATGAAGATCTTGGCGTGACCCACGTCACGGCTCACTTCAACGGCGGTGATGGTGACCAGGCCAACGCGCGGGTCTTTGACTTCGCGACGGATCAGTTGGGCCAGCTCACGCTGCATCTGATCGCCGATACGTTGGGTACGGCTGTATTCTTTTGCCATGTCTTGTTACCTGTTACTGCCACACGGTGAAACCCGTGGGGTCTGAAAGCGGCAAACGCCCGGCCTGACAAAAGCCAGACCGGGCGTTGCGTTTAGAGTCCGTACGCTGCGCGGGGCATTTGCATGCCCACACGCGGCGTGGCTCCGGAAGTGCGCGAGTTAGAGGCTGCGAGCAACCTGGACCTTCTCGTAGACTTCGATCTTGTCGCCAGCCTTGACGTCGTTGTAGCTCTTGACGCCGATACCGCATTCCATGCCGGCACGTACTTCGGAAGCGTCATCCTTGAAGCGGCGCAGGGATTCCAGCTCGCCTTCGAAGATAACGATGTCTTCACGCAGTACACGGATCGGACGGTTACGGTACACAGTACCTTCGATAACCATGCAACCGGCGATCGCACCGAATTTCGGCGAGCGGAACACGTCACGCACCTCGGCAACACCCAGGATGTTCTCCCGGACATCGCTGCCAAGCATGCCGGTAAGGGCTTTCTTGACGTCTTCGATGATGTCGTAGATGACGTTGTAGTAACGCATGTCCAGGCCTTCCTGCTCGACGATCTTGCGAGCGCCAGCATCGGCACGCACGTTGAAGCCGAACAGTACAGCGTTGGAAGCCAGTGCCAGGTTGGCGTCGGATTCGGTGATACCACCGACACCGCCACCCACAACGCGCACTTGCACTTCGTCGTTACCCAGGCCGTTCAAGGCGCCGTTCAACGCTTCGAGGGAGCCACGAACGTCAGATTTGAGGACGATGTTAAGCGTCTTCTTCTCTTCCTGGCCCATGTTCTCGAAGATGTTTTCCAGCTTGCCGGCGTGAGCACGGGCCAGCTTGACTTCGCGGAACTTGCCTTGACGGAACAGAGCCACTTCACGGGCTTTCTTCTCGTCGGCAACTACGCTCATCTCGTCGCCAGCGTCCGGGGTACCGTCCAGGCCGAGGATCTCGACCGGGATAGCCGGGCCGGCTTCCTTGATTGGCTTGCCGTTCTCGTCGAGCATGGCACGTACACGGCCGTAGTTCGAACCAACGAGCACCATGTCGCCTTGGCGCAGGGTACCGTCTTGAACCAGAACGGTCGCAACCGGGCCACGGCCCTTGTCCAGACGCGATTCAACCACAACACCACGACCAGGGGCCGATGGAGTAGCGGTCAACTCGAGTACTTCGGCTTGCAACAGAACAGCTTCGAGCAGTTCGTCAACGCCAGTACCCATTTTTGCGGATACCGACACGAATGGCGTCTCGCCACCCCACTCTTCAGAAGTCACGCCGTGAACCGACAGTTCGCTACGGATGCGATCGAGATCAGCGCCCGGCTTGTCGATTTTGTTCACTGCAACCACCAGCGGTACGCCAGCCGCTTTCGCGTGCTGAACGGCTTCGATGGTTTGCGGCATCACGCCGTCGTCCGCTGCAACTACCAGGATCACGATGTCGGTAGCCTTGGCACCACGGGCACGCATTGCGGTAAACGCAGCGTGACCAGGGGTGTCGAGGAAAGTCACCATGCCACGCTCGGTTTCAACGTGGTACGCGCCGATGTGCTGGGTAATGCCGCCGGCTTCGCCTGCAGCAACCTTGGCACGACGGATGTAGTCGAGCAGGGAAGTTTTACCGTGGTCAACGTGGCCCATTACGGTCACAACCGGTGCACGGGAAACAGCCTCACCTTCAAACTTCAGGGACTCAGCCAGGGAATCTTCCAGGGCGGTGTCGCTGACCAGGGTCACTTTGTGGCCCAGCTCTTCAGCAACCAGCTGGGCAGTTTCCTGGTCCAGTACCTGGTTGATGGTGGCTGGAGTGCCCAGCTTGAACATGAACTTGATGATTTCAGCTGCCTTGACCGACATCTGCTGGGCGAGATCGCCAACAGTGATGGTCTCGCCGATCTTCACTTCACGCACGACAGGGCCGGTTGGGCTCTGGAAACCGTGGGCGTTGCGTTTTTTCAGCTTGGCCTTGCCGCGACCACCACGACGGAAGCCATCGCTTTCTTCGTCGGTAGTACGTGGGGCAACGCGTGGAGCAGGCGCTTTCTCTTTGACCGAAGCACGATGCGGAGCGTTTTTACGCTCACCATCGCCACCACCACCGCGACGATTGTTATCGTCGGCACGTGGTTTGTCCGGACGACGAGGTTCGTCGCGCTTGCGAGCGTCAGCTGCGGGAGCTGCGGCAACCGGGGCGGCCTCACGCACAGCTTCAACTGGCGCGCTAGGCGCAGCGGCTGCTTCAGTGGCAGCAGGTTGCGCAGCAGCAGGCTGGCGACGCGCTTCTTCTTCGGCGCGACGCTTGGCTTCTTCTTCAGCCTTCTGACGAGCAGCATTTTCTACTGCGCGACGTTCTTCCAGCTCGCGCTTGCGCTCGGCTTCGATTTCTTCCGGGCTGCGCTGTACGAAGACTTTCTTCTTGCGCACTTCAACGCTGATGCTTTTGCTACCAGCAACACGCAGGGTGCTGGTGGTTTTGCGCTGCAATGTAATCTTGCGCGGTTCTTCCACTTTCGCCTTGTGGCTGCTCTTCAAGTGAGTCAGCAAAGACTGCTTCTCACTATCGCTCACACCTTCATCGGCGGCGGTGTGCGGCAGACCTGCCTCACGCATCTGCTGCAACAGGCGCTCTACCGGTGTTTTGACCTCATCGGCCAGTTGTTTCACCGTGACTTGCGTCATGCACTTCTCTCCTCAGGCCGCGCCTAGTTACTCGAACCAATGGGCTCGGGCGGCCATGATCAACTTGCCGGCACGATCTTCGTCAATGCCGTCGATGTCGAGCAGATCGTCAATAGACTGCTCGGCCAGGTCTTCGCGGGTAATTACGCCGCGCACCGCCAGTTCCATCGCCAAATCCTTGTCCATACCCTCAAGCGAGAGCAGGTCTTCGGCCGGATGGGCGTCTGCCAGCTTTTCCTCAGTAGCGATGGCTTTAGTCAACAAGCGATCCTTGGCTCGAGCGCGAAGCTCGTTGACGGTGTCTTCGTCAAAGCCGTCGATGTTGAGCATTTCTTCCAACGGTACGTAGGCAATCTCTTCCAGGCTGGTGAAGCCTTCATCTACCAGCACCTGCGCCAGGTCTTCGTCGACTTCCAGCTCGTCGATGAAGTTGCGCAGGATGTCACCGGTTTCAGCTTGCTGCTTAGCCTGGATGTCCGATTCGGTCATCACGTTCAGGGTCCAGCCGGTCAGTTGGCTGGCCAGACGCACGTTCTGACCACCACGACCAATGGCCTGAGCCAGATTGTCTGCGCCAACGGCGATGTCCATTGCATGGGCATCTTCGTCAACGATAATTGCCGCCACTTCAGCTGGCGACATGGCGTTGATCACGAACTGCGCCGGGTTATCGTCCCACAGCACGATATCCACACGCTCACCGCCCAACTCGCCCGACACTGCCTGGACGCGCGAACCGCGCATACCAATGCAAGCGCCCTGCGGGTCGATGCGTTTGTCCTTGGAGCGGACCGCGATCTTGGCGCGCGAACCCGGGTCGCGAGACGCAGCCATGACTTCGATCAGGCCTTCGGCGATTTCCGGCACTTCGATGCGGAACAGTTCGATCAGCATTTCCGGCGCGGTACGCGACAGGATCAACTGAGGGCCGCGGTTCTCGGTGCGGATTTCCTTGAGCAGCGCACGCAGACGCACGCCGACACGGAAGGTTTCGCGAGAGATGATGTCTTCGCGGGCCAGCAACGCTTCAGCGTTGTTGCCCAGGTCAACGATCACATTGTCACGAGTAACTTTTTTCACGGTGCCGGAGATGATTTCACCCAGGCGCTCGCGATAAGCGTCAACGACTTGAGCGCGCTCAGCTTCGCGAACCTTCTGCACGATGACTTGCTTGGCAGTCTGTGCAGCAATACGGCCGAATTCGATCGACTCGATCTTTTCTTCGACGACATCACCGACCTGGGCGCCCGGATGCGTTTGCGCAACCTTGCTCGGCCAGGTTTCGATGGCCGGATCATCAAGATCGGCTTCTTCGACGACCGTCCAGCGACGGAAAGTCTCATAGGCACCGGTGTGGCGATTGATTTCCACACGCAGATCAACTTCGTCTTCAAAACGCTTTTTGGTAGCAGTGGCCAGGGCCAGCTCCAGCGCTTCAAAAATCACGTTTGCCGGTACGCCCTTTTCATTGGATACCGACTCAACAACCAGCAGTACTTCTTTGCTCATCGTACGCCTCGCCTTTCGCAAGCCATTGGATCCGCGGGATCCGCGTCTCAGTCAAAACTGGGAATAATGTTGGCCTTGTCGATCATATCGATCGGCAACAGGAACTCATGGTCTTCTACCTGCACCACGACATCCTGTTCTTCTACACCGCGCAGAAGGCCCTGAAAGTTGCGTCGCCCTTCAAAGGGTGAGCGCAGCTTGATCTTCACTTGTTCACCGGCAAATTTTGCAAACTGATCAATAGTGAACAGTGGGCGTTCCATGCCTGGCGAGGAAACTTCGAGGGTGTATTCAACGGCGATTGGATCTTCAACATCCAGCACACCGCTGATCTGACGGCTGACAATGGCACAATCGTCCACCAGCACGCCGCCCTCTTTATCGATATAAACGCGCAACATTGAGTGGCGACCTTGAGCCGAAAACTCAATACCCCAGCATTCATAGCCTAGGGCCACGACCACCGGGGCCAGCAAGGCCTGCAACTCTTCTAGCTTGCTCGACACCTGAACCCCCTCGTGCATGTATGTGCATGCTGTGCAAAATAAAAAAATGGGCGAAACGCCCATCCTTGAAACGCCGTCGAACAGCGGCGTTGAAAGTGTCCAGCTAACAAAAAGCCCCTTAAAAGGGGCTCCGCTAAAACTGGTTGCGGGGGCCGGATTTGAACCGACGACCTTCGGGTTATGAGCCCGACGAGCTACCAGACTGCTCCACCCCGCGACAAAGCTGGGGCGGAAGTATACGACCGATCCCTTACAGGGTCAATGTAACCTTCCACCTACAAGAAAGCCCGCAACAGCGGGCTCTCCTGATAATTGGTACCGAGAAGGGGACTCGAACCCCTACACCCTATGGGCACAACCACCTCAAGGTTGCGTGTCTACCAATTCCACCACCTCGGCAATACAGCGTTTACAACCCTTCTTACTTCTGCTCTTGAGCTGGAGGTACGTCAGTCGCTGGAGTAGCCGACTTTTGCTCTTGAAGCACCGGGACATCATCAGAAGCCGGTTTTGCTTTTGGTACTTCCAACACTGCTGGGTTTGGGAGACCTACCTGAGTCAGCACATGAGCTTTCTCTTTAGCAAAGTAACCTAACCCCAAGCTGGTTATGAAGAAACCGGCGGCAAGTATAGCAGTAAACTTACTAAGAAAGGTAGAGGAACCTTGGCTTCCGAACACAGTATTTGAAGCACCTGCACCGAAAGACGCACCAGCATCCGCACCTTTACCCTGTTGCAACAAAACCAGGGCAACTACGCCCAGGGCAGCCAACAGATGAAAAACGACTACGACTGTTTCCAGCATTTTTTCAGTTTCCCGCGGCGCGACAGATCGCACCGAACTCATCTGCATTCAGGGAAGCTCCACCAATGAGCCCCCCATCGATATCCGGCATGCCGAACAGTTCGACCGCATTGGCCGCCTTCACGCTGCCGCCGTATAGAAGCCGCACACCTTGCGCGACTTCAGAATTCTCTGCCGCTAACTGCGCGCGGATGGCTGCATGCACATCCTGCGCTTGTTGCGGTGTAGCAGTCAGCCCGGTGCCAATGGCCCAGACCGGCTCGTAAGCAATTACTGCCTTTGCAAATGCACCAACACCCAGCTCCTCGATGATGCTGCCCAGCTGACGCGAGACAACCTCAAGAGTCTTGCCCGATTCACGCTGCTCCAGGGTCTCCCCTATGCACAACACTGGAATCAAGCCACAAGCCTGTGCCGCTGCGAACTTGCGGTTGAGTGTCCCATCACGCTCGCCCATCATCTGACGGCGCTCGGAGTGCCCGACAAGCACATAGGAACAACCCGCATCAACCAGCTGACTCGGTGAAATCTCACCGGTCAACGCACCTTGCATGGGTTCCACCGCAGAGTTCTGCGCGCCGACCTGAATCGACTTGCCTTTCAAACCATCAACCACCTGGTTGATATGCAAGCAAGGCGGGAAAACCGCAACATCAACACCGCTAGGCAAGGCCAAGTGACGAAGGCCATTGATCAGCTCAGCGACACTGGCGCGGGTACCGTGCATCTTCCAGTTACCAGCTACCATAGTGCGACGCATGCTGTACCTCGTCGGTCAAAGTGGGCGCAGATGTTACCCAACCACACCATCACTGGCAAGCCGAATTCAGGCGCAAATTTCAGTTACCAGTTTTGCCAGGTCTTCGGCGTGGCCGCGAACCTGTGTTTCGTCCTCGCCTTCGACCATGACACGCACCAGCGGCTCTGTGCCGGACTTGCGCAACAACACGCGGCCACGCCCAGCCATTGCAAGGGTCACACGCTCGCAGGCGTCTTTGACAGCAGGGTGCTCGATAGGGTTTTCGCCACCGGCAAAGCGCACATTCAGTAGAACCTGCGGGCACTTGCGCAGCGCCTGGCGCGCTTGAGCCAGACTCTCTTTGCGACGACGCAAGGACAGCAATACCTGCAGCGCAGCAATAATGGCATCGCCCGTGGTGGTGTGCTGGAAGCAAACCACATGCCCCGAGTTCTCTCCGCCCACCAGCCAGTTACGCTCCAGCAGCTCGGCGATGACATAGCGGTCACCGACATTGGCGCGTACAAACGGAATCCCAAGCTCGGCCAAGGCCAACTCAAGCCCGAGATTGCTCATCAGCGTGCCAACCACACCGCCTTGCAGCTTGTCACGCTCATGCAGGTCGCGGGCAATGATGAACAACAGCTCATCGCCATCAACCACCGCACCGGTGTGATCCACCATCAATACGCGGTCACCGTCGCCATCGAAGGCAATACCGAGGTCAGCGTGCTCGGCCAGGACAGCAGCCTGCAGCTGCTCCATATGCGTCGAGCCGCAGTTATCGTTGATATTCAAACCATTTGGCTGGGCCGACAGCACCGTCACATCGGCACCCAGCTCCTTGAATACGCTGGGCGCCACTTTGTAGGTTGCACCGTGAGCACAGTCGACAACAATTTTGAGGCCGGCAAAGTTGGTGCTGGTCGGCACACTGCTCTTGCAGAACTCGATGTAACGGCCTGAGGCGTCATTGATACGCGAGACCTTGCCCAGCTTGCTGGACTCAACCACGGTCATCGGCGCGTCCAGCAACTCTTCGATCATCAGCTCGATCTCGTCCGGCAGCTTGGTGCCCTGGCCCGAGAAGAACTTGATGCCGTTGTCATCATGGGGATTGTGCGAGGCACTGATCACGATACCGGCTTCAGCGTGGAAGGTACGCGTCAGGTAAGCGATTGCCGGCGTCGGCATGGGCCCCAGCAGCATGACATCGGCGCCTGCGGCAGACAGCCCCGCCTCCAGCGCAGATTCGAACATGTAACCCGAGATGCGAGTGTCTTTGCCCACCAGGATGCGGCAAGCGCCCATGCTGCGGAACGCCATACCTGCGGCCCAGCCCAGCTTAAGCATAAAGTCAGGAGTAATCGGGAATTCGCCGACCCGACCACGAATACCGTCGGTGCCAAAATATTTTTTAGTCATAAGTGCTCCATCGTTCTATTCGGCTGATTCTACCGCGGCCAGCATGCGCACCACATCAACCGTCTCGGCGACATCATGCACCCGCAAAATACGCGCGCCCTTGGTCACGGCAAGTGCCGCCAACGCCAGGCCACCGTACAACCGCTCACCCACAGGGCGATTCAGGGCCAGCCCTATCATGCTCTTGCGCGACACGCCGACCAACAAGGGTCGACCAAGGGCGTGCAAAGCTTCCATATGCTTGAACAGGCTCAAGTTGTGTTGCAGGGTCTTGGCGAAGCCAAACCCGGGATCCAGGATAATCTTTTCGGCTGCGATGCCCACCTTGGCGCATTGAGTCATTCTTTGCGCAAGAAACCCACTCACCTCACCAACCAGATCATCGTAATGCGGGCTGTCCTGCATATTGCCGGGCTCTCCCAACATATGCATAAGGCACACCGGCAGTCCGGTTGCCGCCGCCGCATCCAGCGCGCCATCACGCTGAAGGGAGCGCACATCGTTGATCAGCCCCGCACCGAGGCGCGCTGTCTCGCGCATTACTGCGGGAGTCGAGGTGTCCACCGAGATGATCACATCCAGCTCACGGGCAATCCGCTCGACGATTGGCGCGACCCGCTCCAGCTCCTCCAAGGGAGAAACCACGCGAGCGCCCGGTCGAGTTGACTCACCACCGACATCAATCAAGGTCGCGCCAGCCGCCACCATCGCCTCGGCATGACGCAACGCGGCATCCTGCTGATTGAAGCGGCCGCCGTCAGAAAAAGAATCGGGGGTTACATTAAGAATGCCCATGACATGCGTATGGGCCAAATCAAGAACCCGGTTGCCGCAAGGCAACCGGGTGGAGGACAGCGCAGAAGTCATTTCAAACCTTAGTGATCAGCTGCGGGGCCGCCGATTGGGGCTTCAGGACGTTCGTTCTGTACCACAGGCGGGGTGCCCGAGGTACCCGAACCACCTTCCCAATCACGAGGCTCACGCGGTGCGCGACCCGCCATGATGTCGTCAATCTGATCGGCATCAATGGTTTCGTACTTCATCAGCGCATCAGCCATTGCATCGAGCTTGTCGCGGTTATCCGTCAGGATCTGCTTGGCCGTGCCGTAGCACTGGTCAATGATGCTGCGCACTTCGGAGTCAATCAGCTTGGCTGTCTCACCCGAGAAGCTGGCAGCTTGACCGCCGCCACCACGACCCAGGAACACTTCGCCTTCTTCCTCGGCATACATCAAAGGACCGAGTTTTTCCGACAAACCCCACTTGGTCACCATGTTCCGCGCAATCTGGCTGGCACGCATGATGTCGTTAGAAGCACCGGTGGTCACACCGTCGAAGCCAAGCGTCATCTCTTCAGCAATCCGGCCGCCATACAGAGAGCAGATCTGGCTGATCAGCGCACGCTTGGAGAGACTGTAACGATCCTCTTCCGGCAGGAACATGGTCACACCCAGCGCACGGCCACGAGGAATGATCGACACTTTGTAGACCGGGTCATGCTCAGGCACAACGCGACCAACAATGGCGTGACCGGCTTCGTGATAAGCGGTGTTCTGCTTCTCTTTCTCGGACATGACCATGGATTTGCGCTCGGCGCCCATCATGATCTTGTCCTTGGCCAGTTCGAACTCTTTCATTTCAACAATGCGCTTGCCGGTACGGGCAGCGAACAACGAAGCCTCGTTGACCAGGTTGGCCAGGTCGGCACCGGAGAAGCCTGGCGTACCACGGGCAATCACGGCCGGAGCCACGTCGTCACCCATTGGCACTTTGCGCATGTGTACTTTCAGGATCTGTTCGCGACCGCGAATATCCGGCAGCCCCACCACAACCTGACGGTCGAAACGGCCTGGACGCAGCAACGCTGGGTCGAGCACATCCGGACGGTTAGTCGCGGCGATGACGATGATGCCGTCATTCATTTCAAAGCCGTCCATCTCAACCAGCAATTGGTTGAGGGTCTGCTCACGCTCATCGTGACCGCCACCCATGCCGGCGCCACGATGGCGACCCACGGCGTCGATTTCGTCGATGAAGATGATGCACGGTGCGTGCTTTTTGGCCTGTTCGAACATATCGCGAACACGGCTGGCACCAACACCGACGAACATCTCGACGAAGTCAGAACCGGAAATGGTGAAGAACGGCACCTTGGCTTCACCGGCAATCGCCTTGGCCAGCAAGGTTTTACCGGTACCCGGAGGACCGACCATCAGCACGCCGCGAGGAATACGGCCGCCCAGGCGCTGGAACTTGCCCGGATCACGCAGGAACTCAACCAGCTCACCGACTTCTTCCTTGGCTTCATCACAACCTGCGACGTCAGCCAGGGTGGTTTTCACCTGATCTTCAGAGAGCAGGCGCGCCTTGCTCTTGCCGAAGCTCATCGGCCCGCCCTTGCCTCCCGCACCACCTTGCATCTGGCGCATGAAGAACATGAACACGGCGATAATCACCAGGATCGGGAAGCTCGCTACCAATAGCTGAGTCCAGATGCTCTGCTGTTCAGGCTGCTTGCCTTCAACCACTACGTGGTTATCCACCAAGTCGCCGATCAGACCGTTGTCCTGGATTGCCGGACGAATGGTCTTGAAGCTGTCGCCATCGTTGCGCTTGCCGGTGATCACATAGCCATCAACCGCTACGCGCTCGACCTTGCCATCCTTAACTTGCTGGATGAAGTCGGAATAGTTGAGGGTCTGCGGCTCGTTAGGGCTGGAGAAGTTGTTCATCACCGTCACCAGGACAGCCGCGATGATCAACCACAGGATCAGATTCTTTGCCATATCGTTCAATTAACTACCCTCTGAAGCAAGCTCCGCTACTGGCGCGCGCTTCGCATGATATTCACCGGCCTAACTTACTACATTACCTACAACTCTGGCAGGCGCCGTCTGTAACCCTTTGTGAAACTTTGACTACACAATATTCGTAAAGCTTCGTGACGAAAGCGATATAAAAAAACCTATCGCCCTCCTCGAATTCCTCAAAAACGCTCTTCGCTCTCCGCACCTTCGACACCACGGAAGCCGCGGCACAGCAGGTATTGCTCGCGTGACCGGTCTCGCGAAGAGTCTGGTTTGCGCGTCTGTACCTTGTCGAACAATTTGCGAATGTTCTTGTGGTACTCGTCAAAACCTTCGCCCTGGAAGACTTTCACCAGGAAATCACCACCGGGACGCAAAACCCGACCCGCCAGATCCAGTGCCAACTCGCACAGGAACATGGCTCGCGGCATATCAACGGCCGGTAATCCACTCATATTGGGGGCCATGTCGGAAATCACAAGGTCTACCTGCGAATTTCCCACAGCCTCAAGGATCTCGGCCAACACCGTGTCCTGGGTGAAGTCGCCGTGTACAAAGGTCACATCCGGGATGCTGTCCATCTCAAGGATGTCTGAAGCGATCAATCGTCCTTGCCCACCAATCAGACGACTGGTCACTTGGGACCAGCCACCAGGGGCTGCGCCAAGGTCGATAACGCTCATGCCTGGACGAATCAATTTATCCTTGTCCTGGATCTCCAGCAGTTTGTAGCTGGCCCGGGAACGGTAGCCGTCCTTTTGCGCCTTTTTGACGTAAGGATCGTTGAAATGTTCTTGTAGCCACTTAAGGCTGGTTTTGGAACGGGCCACGGGCCACCTCGAAAATAAAACGGGTCGTGATTAACTGGGCGGTCCCGGACTCGCTCGGGTAAACTGGCCGCCGCTTTTTACAAGATCAGACGCAGGGGTCAGATTATGCCGCTCACTCAAGAGCAGAAGAAACAGTACAAATCCATTGGCCACCATCTGAAACCAGTTCTGATTGTGGCAGACAACGGTTTGACTGAAGGTGTGTTAGCCGAACTGGAACGCGCATTGGGCGATCATGAACTGATCAAGATCAAGGTCAACATCCTTGACCGCGAAGCGCGTTTGGCCGCCATTGCAGAACTGTGCAAGGTCGGCAAAGCGGACCTGGTACAGGTCATCGGCAAGATGGCACTGCTGTATCGCAAGAACTTCAGCGTCAACAAGCAGCTGTCGAACGTACACCGCTTCAAGTAATACAAGGGTCACGGGCGTGCTTCGCGCGCCCCGCCGCTCCATCCCGGTGCCGGCTGTATAACCAGCACCAGGCCGGAGAACCCTAGCACAAGATAGCTGAATAGCTGCCAGCGCAACGCTTGCGGCAGCCACACATGCACCACGCAAAACATTGCGCACGCATACAGCGCCATCAACAGCAATTGGCCGCGAATATCCCGCCACAAGCTCCTCAAACCCTCGGTCTTGACCAGCACCAATGCCTGGAGCGTCACGCACGCCGCTGCAAAACCCACCAGCAGCGCACTCAGCATTCCGTTGAGCTCATCGATCAGCAGCGGTGCCAGGCCAATCAGGCCCAACACCGGCAGCACACCGATGTGCAACAACCATAGGCCACCCACCCAAAGCATCTGGGCGAGCTGCCAAAGCATGGCGCCCGCACGAAGCGGGCGCCGCCTTTCAGACGTGACGAACTTCAACAATCTCGTACTCGGTAACGCCACCTGGCGTCTTAACGGTCACCACATCACCCTCTTCCTTGGCAATCAGGGCGCGGGCCAGTGGCGAGCCAACAGAGATTTTACCGAGTTTGAAGTCAGCCTCGTCTTCACCGACGATGTGGTAAACCACGCGCTCGTCAGTTTCGACGTTGGCGATTTCTACGGTCGTGCCGAAAATCACTTTGCCGGTCTTCGGGATGGTCGTGACATCGATGATGACCGCATTCTGCATGCGACCCTCGATATCACGGATCCGCGCCTCGACCATACCTTGCTGCTCACGAGCAGCGTGGTATTCGGCGTTTTCCTTCAAGTCACCCAGCTCGCGGGCCGTACCGATGTCCTGGCTCAGCTTCGGGCGGACGACCTTGGTCAGATGGGCGTGTTCTTCTTCCAGGGCTTTGGCGCCCTGGACGGTCATTGGGTATTTGGTCATGCCTTCAATCCTGCGTGTAGATCCTGCAAGCGACGCACGGTCTTTTCCGGACCGAACTTGAGCGCTTCGCAGATGGCTTCGCCAGCAGCAATGGTGGTGGTGCAGTAGATCTTGTGCTGCAAGGCATTACGACGAATGGAATAGGAGTCCGCGATCGACTGGCGACCTTCGGTGGTGTTGATGATCAGCGTGACTTCGTCATTCTTGATCATGTCGACCACGTGCGGACGGCCTTCCGTCACCTTGTTCACGCGACGTACTTTCAGGCCGGCAGCTTCGATCAGCTTGGCGGTCCCGGCAGTTGCCACGACTTCAAAGCCCAAGTTGATCAGATCACGGGCCACGCCTGCAACCAGTGGTTTGTCATCATCACGCACGCTGATAAACGCAGTACCGCCGGTCGGCAGCACTTCGCTGGCGCCCATCTGGGCCTTGGCGAATGCTTCACCGAAAGTGTCACCCACACCCATCACTTCACCGGTGGACTTCATCTCTGGGCCCAGGATCGGGTCCACACCAGGGAATTTGGCGAATGGGAACACCGCCTCTTTCACGCTGTAGAAGTTAGGAATGATTTCCTTGGTGAAGCCGATTTCCTTCAGGGTCTTACCCGCCATCACGCGGGCAGCGATCATGGCCAGGGACACACCGATGCACTTGGAAACAAATGGCACGGTACGCGAAGCACGCGGGTTCACTTCGATGACGTAGATGTCTTCGCCTTGCAGCGCCAACTGAACGTTCATCAGGCCGACCACGCCCAGTTCCAAGGCCATTTTCTTGACCTGTTCGCGCATCTCGTCCTGGATGTGCGCTGGCAGCGAGTACGGCGGCAGCGAGCAAGCGGAGTCACCGGAGTGAACGCCAGCCTGTTCGATGTGCTGCATGATCGCGCCGATGACTACGTCGGTACCGTCGCACACCGCATCCACGTCCATTTCGATGGCGCAGTTGAGGAAGTGGTCCAGCAGCACCGGGCTGTCGTTCGACACTTTCACCGCATCACGCAGGTAGCGCTTGAGTTCTTCTTCTTCGTAGACGATTTCCATCGCCCGGCCACCCAATACGTAGGACGGACGCACCACCAGCGGGTAGCCAATCTTGCTGGCGGCGCGGATGGCTTCGTCTTCGCTGCGCACGGTGGCGTTTGGCGGCTGACGCAGGTTCAGGCGCTCGACCATTTGCTGGAAGCGCTCACGGTCTTCGGCACGGTCGATGGCGTCAGGGCTGGTGCCGATGATCGGCACGCCGGCCGCTTCCAGGGCACGCGCCAGTTTCAGCGGGGTTTGGCCGCCGTACTGCACGATCACGCCTTTCGGCTTCTCGACGCGGCAGATTTCCAGCACGTCTTCCAGGGTTACCGGCTCAAAGTACAGACGGTCGGAAGTGTCGTAGTCAGTCGAAACAGTTTCCGGGTTGCAGTTGACCATGATGGTCTCGTACCCGTCTTCGCGAAGCGCGAGGGCGGCGTGTACGCAGCAGTAGTCGAACTCGATACCCTGGCCAATACGGTTCGGACCGCCGCCCAGGATAATGATCTTGTCGCGGCCCGACGGCGCGGCCTCGCACTCTTCCTCGTAAGTGGAGTACAGGTACGCGGTGTCGGTGGCGAACTCGGCCGCGCAGGTATCAACGCGCTTGTAGACCGGGAAGATTTCCAGCTTGTGGCGGTGGGTGCGCAGGTTCTTCTCGGTCACACCCAGCAGCTTGGCCAGACGCTGATCGGAGAAACCTTTGCGCTTGAGGCGGAACATCAGGTCGCGGTCGATAGAGGACAGACCGAGGGTCTTGACCTTCTCTTCTTCCTTGATCAGATCTTCGATCTGCACCAGGAACCACGGATCAATCATGTTCATGCCGAAGATCTGTTCGACGGTCATACCCGCGCGGAAAGCATCGGCCACGTACCAGATACGCTCGGCGCCCGGCACGGTCAGCTCGCGCTTGAGCACGCTCATGCTTTCCGGGTTGCTCAGGTCGAGCTTTTCATCCAGGCCGCAAACACCCACTTCCAGGCCGCGCAGGGCTTTCTGCAGGGATTCCTGGAAGGTCCGGCCGATGGCCATTACTTCGCCAACCGACTTCATCTGAGTGGTCAAGCGTGCGTCGGCCTTGGCGAACTTCTCGAAGGCAAAGCGCGGCAGCTTGGTCACGACGTAGTCGATGGACGGCTCGAAAGACGCCGGCGTAGCGCCGCCCGTGATTTCGTTTTGCAGCTCGTCCAGGGTGTAACCGATCGCCAACTTGGCGGCGATGCGCGCAATCGGGAAGCCGGTCGCTTTCGAAGCCAGTGCCGAAGAACGCGACACACGCGGGTTCATCTCGATGACGACCATGCGGCCAGTGTCCGGGCAGATGCCGAACTGAACGTTGGAACCGCCGGTTTCAACGCCGATCTCACGCAGTACCGCCAACGAGGCGTTACGCATGATCTGGTATTCCTTGTCCGTCAGGGTCTGCGCCGGAGCAACGGTGATCGAGTCGCCGGTGTGCACGCCCATCGGGTCGAAGTTTTCGATGGAGCAGACGATGATGCAGTTGTCCTTTTTGTCGCGGACAACCTCCATCTCGTACTCTTTCCAGCCGATCAGGGATTCGTCGATCAGCAGCTCTTTGGTCGGCGACAGGTCCAGGCCACGGGCGCAGATTTCTTCGAACTCTTCACGGTTGTAAGCAATACCGCCACCGGTGCCGCCCATGGTGAAGGACGGACGAATGATGCACGGGAAGCCCAGCTTTTCGAGAACCGCGTTGGCCTCTTCCATGCTGTGGGCAATGCCGGAGCGCGGGCAGTCAAGGCCGATGGACTTCATGGCCTTGTCGAAACGCGAACGGTCTTCAGCCTTGTCGATGGTGTCGGCGTTGGCGCCAATCATCTCTACGCCGAACTTCTCCAGAACGCCTTCGCGCTCCAGGTCCAGGGCGCAGTTGAGTGCGGTCTGGCCACCCATGGTCGGCAGCAGCGCGTCGGGACGCTCTTTTTCGATGATCTTGGCAACGGTCTGCCACTTGATCGGTTCGATGTAAGTGGCGTCGGCCATGTCCGGGTCGGTCATGATGGTGGCCGGGTTGGAGTTCACCAGGATGACGCGGTAACCCTCTTCGCGCAGGGCTTTACAGGCCTGGGCGCCGGAGTAGTCGAATTCGCAAGCCTGGCCGATCACGATCGGGCCAGCGCCGAGAATCAGGATGCTTTTTATGTCTGTACGTTTTGGCATGGGTTTGTCACTCAAATCCGCAGGTCAGTCGGCAAGCCGTCTTGAACAATCGTTGAAGAGCCTGCGGGGGCCACCGAGGTTCGGGGCCGCCCGCAGGCCTCTCAGTCAGCGTCGCTTGGCCATCTCATTGATGAAACGGTCGAACAGCGGCGCTACGTCGTTCGGGCCAGGGCTGGCTTCAGGGTGGCCCTGGAAGCTGAACGCGCTCTTGTCGGTGCGCTCGATGCCTTGCAAGGAGCCGTCGAACAGCGACTTGTGAATGGCGCGAACGTTGCTCGGCAAGGTTGCTTCATCCACCGCAAAACCGTGGTTCTGGCTGGTGATCATCACAACGCCGGTGTCCAGGTCTTGTACCGGGTGGTTGGCACCGTGGTGGCCGTGGCCCATTTTCAGGGTCTTGGCGCCGGACGCCAGGGCCAGCAGTTGGTGACCGAGGCAGATGCCGAATACCGGAATCTCGGTTTCCAGCACGTCCTTGATTGCCTGGATGGCGTAGTCGCATGGCTCAGGGTCACCCGGGCCGTTGGACAGGAACACGCCGTCCGGTTGCAGGGCCAGCACATCGCTCGCAGGCGTTTGCGCCGGCACCACGGTCACGCGGCAGCCGCGCTCAACCAGCATGCGCAGGATGTTGTACTTCACGCCGTAGTCGTAGGCCACAACATGGTATGGCAGCTCGCTGGCGTCGATGGTCGCGTGACTGTCGGTCTTCAAGTCCCAGACAGTGGAGCGCCACTCGTACTTCTCTTTGACGCTGACAACTTTCGCCAGGTCCATGCCCTTCAGGCCAGGGAAGCCTTGGGCAGCGGCAATCGCCGCCTCTTCGGAGATATTGTCACCGACCATGATGCAGCCGTTCTGCGAGCCTTTTTCACGCAGGATGCGTGTAAGGCGACGCGTATCGATACCGGCGATCGCCACAACATTGTTGGCTTTCAAGTAATCGGACAGCGACATCGTGTTACGCCAGTTGCTCGCAACCAGTGGCAGATCACGAATGACCAGACCGGCCGACCAGACACGATCAGACTCAACGTCTTCCGGCGTTGTACCGGTGTTGCCGATGTGCGGATAGGTCAGGGTAACGATTTGCTGGGCGTAGGAAGGATCGGTAAGGATTTCCTGATAGCCGGTCATGGCAGTGTTAAACACTACCTCTCCAACGGTTTGACCGTCGGCTCCAATGGCTTCGCCGCGAAAAATGCTGCCATCAGCAAGGGCGAGTATGGCTGGCTTAGTCAAGAAGACCTCCCGTAAATAAAGCCTGAAAGGGCGATCGCAGGTTGTAAAAAAGCGGAGTGACGTATGGACACGTCACCCCGCTTCTTCACTGAATTATTCTGCGCGCTTTTAGTGGACACACTAAAGCTGTAGCTTACAGAAAAAGGCTTTTTTGGTCCACCGCTAATGAGCCTTAAAGGCAGGGGAATGCGACAGGACGTCGCCTAGCGGGTAAAAACGGGGCCTAAGCATAAGCTTGAGGCCCGGTTTTGGCTACTCTTAGTGCAGATCCAGCACGTCGCGCATGTCATACAGACCAGGCTCACGACCTTCCAGCCAGAGCGCCGCACGCACCGCACCCTTGGCAAATGTCATGCGGCTGGAGGCTTTGTGCGTGATCTCCAGGCGCTCGCCTTCACTTGCAAACAGCACGGTGTGATCACCCACCACATCACCACCGCGCACAGTGGCAAAGCCGATGGTGTCATGGGCACGCGCACCGGTATGGCCTTCACGCCCGTAAACAGCGACTTTGGACAGGTCGCGCCCCAGGGCATCGGCAATCGCCTCACCCATGCGCAGCGCAGTACCCGACGGTGCATCGATCTTGTGGCGATGGTGGGTCTCGATGATCTCGATATCCGCCTCATCACCCAACACGCGCGCGGCCAGGTCCAGCAACTTGAGCGACAGGTTCACGCCGACGCTGAAGTTGGCGGCGAAGACGATCGGAATATCCTTGCCCGCCTCCACCAGCAACTGCTTCTGCTCGGCATTCAAGCCTGTGGTGCCGATGACCATGGCCTTGCCCGTCTTGCGGCAGAACGCCAGGTTTTTCA
The DNA here is from genome assembly GCF_012985445.1 of Pseudomonas sp. WS 5532. Lineage (NCBI taxonomy): Bacteria > Pseudomonadati > Pseudomonadota > Gammaproteobacteria > Pseudomonadales > Pseudomonadaceae > Pseudomonas > Pseudomonas sp. WS 5532. The sequence continues at coordinate 286,731 of NZ_JAAQWK010000005.1, read as the reverse complement.
GCATCACTTCCGGCAAGGTGAAGTCGATCAGCACATCAAACTCGTCAGCCACCTGCTCCAGGTTGCCCGACAACGAAACGCCGATGCGACCCAGCGAAGCCAGCTCACCGGCGTCCGCACCGATCAGCGTGCTGCCAGGGCGAACAATCGCCGCCGTCAGCCCGGAGGCCGGCGAGCGCTGCTGCACCGCCTCGACCAAGGTCTTGCCCATGCGCCCAGCAGCGCCCATTACGGCTATACGTCGCATATTCACGTCCTTACAAGTCGCCGAAGAAGCGCTTCACGCCATCGAAGAAGCCGGTGGTTTTCGGCGAATGGGAGTCATCGCCTTCCAACGAGCTGCGGAACTCTTCAAGCAGGTCGCGCTGACGACGGCCGAGGTTGACGGGCGTTTCCACCGCCACACGGCACATCAAGTCGCCAGCACCGCCACCGCGCACCGGCGCAACGCCTTTGCCACGGATACGGAACTGCTTGCCGGTCTGGGTGCCTTCCGGGATCTTGAGCTTGACCCGACCATCAAGGGTCGGAATTTCCAGCTCGCCGCCCAATGCCGCGTCGACAAAGCTGATCGGCACCTCGCAGAACAGGTGTTTGCCATCACGCTGGAAGATCGAGTGCTCACGCACATTGATCACCACGTACAGGTCGCCCGTCGGGCCACCTTGAGTGCCCGCCTCGCCTTCGCCAGACAGGCGAATACGGTCACCGGTATCAACACCCGCCGGCACTTTCACCGAAAGGGTCTTGTACTCTTCGACACGACCTTCGCCGTGGCAGGAGTCGCACGGATCGGAAATGATCTTGCCCTGGCCATGGCAGCGCGGGCAGGTCTGCTGCACCGAGAAGAAGCCCTGCTGCATGCGCACCTGGCCAATACCGCCACAGGTCGGGCAGGTAATCGGCGAGGACCCCTTCTTGGCCCCCGAACCGTCGCACGGCTTGCAATTGACCAGTGTCGGTACACGGATATTGACCGTGGTACCGCGCACAGCCTCTTCCAGGTTCAGCTCCAGCGTGTAACGCAAGTCACTGCCACGCTGGGCACCGCCGCGCTGACCGCCACGGCCGCCACCAAAGAAGTCGCTGAACACGTCGCCGAAAATATCGGAGAAGTTCTGACCACCAAAACCGGCACCGCCGCCACCCATGCTCGGGTCGACACCGGCATGGCCATACTGGTCGTAGGCCGCGCGTTTACTGGAATCAGACAAGCATTCGTAGGCCTCATTGGCCTCTTTGAACATCTCTTCGGATTCTTTGCTATCCGGATTACGGTCCGGGTGGTGCTTCATCGCCAGGCGACGGTAAGCCTTTTTCAGGTCCGCCTCGCTGGAGCCGCGCTCCACACCCAACACTTCGTAATAGTCACGCTTTGCCATAAGTCTTTGCACTCTTAAGGACGTTCAGCCCGGCCCTCCTGAGCCTTGCCGAACTCGTTGAGCCCCAATACAGGCCCGGACCCAACTCACGTCAATTCAACGATCCTGGTCATAACTACTTTTTAGCCAGGGACCCGGCCAAAAATGCGGTATTTACTGCTCGGAAAGCAGGAGCATTCCCGATCACACCGCCAGCACCCGAACCTTGTCGCATGCTGTAAAAATTCACATACCCCAGACACGCCAACGCGGGAGCAAGCTCCCGCGCGGCGACATCCTACCAGTCACCGCTTGATAGCGGTCAACCGGGCAACCAACTTACTTCTGCTCTTTGACTTCTTCGAACTCGGCATCGACAACATCATCGTGCTTGGCTTCAGGCTCTGCGTGCTGTGCAGCGCCTTCTGCCGGCTGGCCTTGCTCGGCGTACATTTTCTGGGCAACCGGTGCGGAGACTTTCGACAGCTCCTCAACCTTGGCTTCGATGGCAGCCTTGTCGTCGCCTTTAATGGCGGTTTCCAGGGCAACCACAGCTGCTTCGATCGCGGTCTTCTCTTCGGCGGTCACTTTGTCGCCTGCTTCGGAGACCATTTTACGCGTCGAGTGAACCAGGGCATCGCCTTGGTTACGTGCACCGGCCAGCTCAGCAAACTTGGCATCCGCATCAGCGTTGGCTTCAGCATCACGAATCATCTGTTGAATTTCTTCATCAGACAGACCGGAGTTGGCCTTGATGGTGATCTTCTGCTCTTTGCCGGTCGCCTTGTCTTTGGCACCTACGTGCAGGATACCGTTGGCATCGATGTCGAAGGTCACTTCAATTTGCGGCACGCCACGTGGTGCTGGTGGAATCTCAGCCAGGTCGAACTTGCCCAGGGACTTGTTCTGAGCGGCTTGCTTACGCTCACCTTGCAGCACGTGAATGGTCACAGCGCCCTGGTTGTCGTCGGCAGTCGAGAACACTTGCGATTTCTTGGTAGGAATCGTGGTGTTTTTCTCGATCAGCGCGGTCATCACGCCACCCATGGTTTCGATACCCAGGGTCAGCGGGCTGACGTCCAACAGCAGAACGTCTTTCACGTCGCCGGCCAATACCGCACCCTGGATCGCAGCACCCATGGCAACCGCTTCGTCCGGGTTCACGTCTTTACGTGCTTCTTTACCGAAGAACTCGGTGACCAGCTTCTGAACCAGTGGCATACGGGTCTGACCGCCAACCAGGATCACGTCGTTGATCGAGCCAACATCGATACCGGAGTCTTTCAGCGCAATGCGGCAAGGCTCGATGGTGCGTTGTACCAGGTCTTCAACCAGCGCTTCGAGCTTGGAACGCGAGATTTTCACGTTCAAGTGCTTAGGACCAGTGGCGTCTGCAGTGATGTACGGCAGGTTCACGTCGGTCGACTGAGCCGAAGACAGCTCGATCTTGGCTTTTTCAGCGGCTTCTTTCAGGCGCTGCATCGCCAGCGGGTCACCCTTAAGGTTCATGCCGCTTTCTTTCTTGAATTCGTCAACGAGGTAGTCGATCAGACGAATGTCAAAGTCTTCACCACCCAGAAAGGTGTCGCCGTTGGTGGCCAACACTTCGAACTGGTGCTCGCCATCAACTTCAGCAATCTCGATGACGGAGACGTCGAAAGTACCACCACCCAGGTCATAAACGATCACGGTGTGGTCGCCCTTGGCCTTGTCCATACCGTAAGCCAGAGCGGCTGCGGTGGGTTCGTTGATGATACGTTTTACGTCCAGGCCAGCGATGCGGCCGGCGTCTTTGGTCGCCTGACGCTGGCTGTCGTTGAAGTAGGCCGGAACGGTGATCACCGCTTCAGTCACGGCTTCACCGAGGTAGTCTTCGGCGGTTTTCTTCATCTTTTTCAAGATTTCAGCCGAGATTTGCGGCGGCGACATTTTCTGGCCGTTTACTTCAACCCAGGCGTCACCGTTGTCAGCCTTGGCGATTTTGTAAGGGACCATCTTGATGTCTTTCTGTACGACTTCTTCGTCGAACTTACGACCGATCAGACGCTTAACCGCGTACAGGGTGTTGTGCGGGTTGGTCACAGCCTGACGCTTGGCCGACTGACCTACGAGGATTTCACCGTCGTTGGCGTAAGCAATGATCGACGGCGTGGTACGCGCGCCTTCGGCGTTTTCGATAACTTTAGCAACGCCGTTTTCCAGCACGGAGACGCAGGAGTTGGTAGTCCCCAGGTCGATACCGATAATTTTGCCCATGATTTACTCTCCCGAAACTTTAATTAGGTTGCCGCAGCAGTGGTGGCTAACTGCGGTAGCACTTAAACGCTTGACTTATAGATGGGGCCGTTACGACTGATTTCAAGCCTGCTCATCAATAGAAGGTGCAACGGGTGCAGGAGCCTTGCTCACCACTACCATCGCCGGGCGCAGCAAGCGACCGTTGAGCTGATAACCCTTCTGGAACACTTTCAGTACACTGTTAGGCTCCAGGTCATGGCTTTCCTGCATGGCCATGGCTTGGTGATGCTCAGCATTGAACGGCTCACCGCCTTGCGGATCGATGGCTTCCAACTGATAACGCTTCAGGGTGTCCTGGAACATTTTCAGGGTCAGCTCGATCCCTTCGCGCATCGGACGGATGTTTTCGTCATCCGGGTTGGACAACTCAAGGCCACGCTCCAGGCTGTCGATAATCGGCAGCAGGTCGTTGGCGAATTTTTCCAGCGCGAATTTGTGAGCTTTCTCGACATCCTGCTCGGCACGGCGGCGGACGTTCTGCAGATCGGCGGCAACACGCAAAGATTGATCCTGCGCAGCGGCCAATTGCTCTTCGAGCACTTGCACACGAGTTGCCAGTTCATCACCGGCAGCCGAATTGGCGTCTGGAGTTTGCGTATCCTGCGTCTGTTCGTCAGCCATAGATTTCTCCTTTCAAAATCATGCGCGAACTCAACTCGCGCTTCTGTTCCGGTATATGGGGCCACAATTTTCAGGTTCAAGGGCGCAGGCGTTACCAAAAGTCTTTCGCTTGCTCTGGATCAATTCCGGCAGCGTCATTGCGCTTTGCGCTAAAAAATCCGCGCACTCAAGCAAATTGAGCTAAGCACCAGGATTGCCAGCCCTGAATAAAACACTGTATAAATAACCAGACCTAAAGCCTGGGAGCGGCCGTCATGCTGGTGCACCTGTCCGTACATAACTACGCCATCGTTGAACACCTGGATCTCGAACTGGATCGCGGGATGAGCGTAATCACAGGCGAAACCGGCGCCGGCAAATCGATCATGCTCGACGCCCTGGGCCTGACCCTGGGCGACCGCGCCGACAGTGGCGTGGTACGCCCCGGCGCAGACAAGGCCGACATTCTGGCCACGTTCGACCTGGCCGATATTCCCGAAGCCGAGGCCTGGCTGGCCGAGCGCGACCTTAATAATGAAGGCCCGTGCATCCTGCGCCGCGTCATTACGGCGGAAGGTCGTTCACGCGGCTACATCAATGGCACGCCCTGCCCGCTTGGCGATTTAAAGGCACTGGGCGAGTTGCTGATCGATATCCACAGCCAGCACGAACACCAATCCTTGCTGAAAACCGACACTCATCGCCGCCTGCTCGACGAATACGCCGGCGCCACCGACCTGGCGCGCCAGGTGCAGCTTGCCGCCCAGCGCTGGAGGCAAACCCGCCAGGAGCTGGAGCGACTTTCCAATTCCGGCGACGAACAACGCGCTCGCCATCAACTGCTCAGCTATCAGCTTGAAGAGCTGGAGAGCCTGGGCCTTGGCGAAACCGAGCTGGAGCAACTGGAGCAGGAACACAAGAACCTGACCAACGCCGAAACCCTGCTGGGTATCTGCCGCCAAGTGGTGGAGCAATGCAGCGAAAGTGATTCGGGCAATGTACTCAATGCACTCACCGCCAGCCTCAACCGCCTATCAAGCGTGAACAGCGGGTCGGGCTCCTTGAGCGAGGCCACCACCCTGCTGACCAGTGCGCAGATCCAGGTAGAAGAAGCCGTAGGCGAACTGAATCGCTTCCTCGATCACTTCGACGCCGACCCGGCGCGCCTGCAGGAAATCGAAGAGCGCCTGGACACTATCTATACCCTGGCGCGCAAACACCGTATCCAGCCGACCGAAGTGGCGACGATGCAGCAAAAGCTGCTGGATGAGATCGAAACCCTCAACGCCAATGATGAATCCATTGAACGGCTGGGCGATGAACTCGCCTCCTTCGCCCGCCATTACCAGGAAAAGGCCCGCGAGCTCAGCGACCTGCGCCAGCAAGCCGCTACCAGCCTGGCCAGTGCCGTGGAGCAGGAAATTCAACGCCTGGGCATGCCTGGCGGGCGCTTCACCATTGAGCTGCACGCCAACACCAGCAACGAGCTGCAACCCCATGGCCTGGAACAGGTGGAGCTGCTGGTGAGCGCCAACCCTGGCCAGCCGCTCAAGGCACTGGCGAAAGTGGCGTCCGGCGGTGAGCTGTCGCGGATCAGCCTGGCGATTCAGGTCATTACCGCCCAGACCTCGCGGGTACCCACGCTGGTATTCGACGAAGTGGACGTGGGGATTGGCGGGCCGACGGCGGAGATTGTCGGCCAACTGCTGCGCCGCCTTGGGGAGCGTGGCCAGGTGCTCACCGTGACTCACTTGCCGCAAGTGGCCGCCCAAGGGCATCAGCATTTATTTGTACACAAAGTGCGCGGCAGCGATGCGACGCATACGGCCGTGTCCAAGCTGAACAAATCGGAGCGGGTAGAAGAAGTGGCGCGGATGTTGGGCGGCATCGACCTGACGAAAGAGTCCCTGGCCCACGCGAAGAAGATGGTAGTGGCAGCCAAGGCTTGAACCGAGCTTTTTTCGCTCTATTTTCTCTCTTATAGAAAGCACGAAGGCGACCCTAGGGTCGCCTTCTATCGTTTCACAGAGCAAATCTGTGTCGATTTTTACTTTTTCTTACGGATGTACAGGACCAGATTATGGTCCACCAAATCGAATCCATGCTGCTCAGCGATCTGATGCTGGAGCTTCTCGATTTCCGGGCTGGTGAACTCGATAACCTCATTGGTATCCAGGTCAACCATGTGATCGTGATGACCACCGTCAGCCAATTCGAACACTGCATGACCGCCGTCGAAATTATGACGAACCACCAGCCCTGCGGCTTCAAACTGGGTCAGCACACGGTAAACCGTGGCCAGGCCAACGTCCTCGTTAGACTCCATCAGCGCCTTGTAAACATCCTCGGCACTCATGTGGCGCTGCTCAGCAGAATCGAGCATTTGTAGAATCTTGACTCGTGGCAGAGTCACTTTAAGACCGGCTTTGCGTAGTTCGCTATTTTCAACCATGGTTAGCTTTCTCGCGGATGCTGCTTCGCAGCTTCTCTTAATACGGGTATGATCGGCGTTTACGTTGTCCCAGCCAAGATAGTGGAAGTCGCCCACCGATGCAAAACACCAAGCTCTTGCTAACCAGTTTCACCCTTGTGGGACTGCTCGCACTCGCCGGTTGTTCATTCCCCGGGGTTTACAAAATCGACATCCAGCAGGGCAATGTCGTCACGCAGGACATGATAGACCAGTTACGCCCGGGAATGACCCGACGGCAAGTACGGTTTATTATGGGCAACCCCCTGCTGACCGACACTTTTCATGCCGATCGCTGGGATTATCTCTACAGCATCCAGCCAGGTGGCGGTGAGCGCCAGCAGGAGCGCGTCAGTGTCATCTTCAATGGCAATGACCAGCTTGTGAGCCTGTCCGGTGACTTCATGCCCGGCGTAAGCCGTGATGAAGCCTTGCTCGGCAAGGACAACGGCACCAATGTGACTGCGCCAGCGCAGGAAGCAGAGAAGCCTAAGTCCGAAGTACCGGCCAAGCCTGGCTCCTTGCTGGATCAGATCCAGAAGGACGTCGACGGCGTGCAGACCGTTCCTGTCCCGACGCCACAGCCTCTGGACACCAGCCCGCAGTAATTTTGCGGCGCTCGATAAAAAGCCCGGCATGCCGGGCTTTTTGTTGCCTGCCGATTGGCAGCCTTATGGGTTCTGCTGCCGCGCCAAGGCCGCCTTGGCCGCACGCAGCCTGCGCACTTCCTTGGGGTCTGCCAGTAAGGGCCGATAAATCTCAATTCGATCACCTGGCTGCGCAACACGCACGTGCGCATCGGCGACCACTTTGCCGAATATGCCCAGTTGGCAATCCGCCAATACCAAGCCTGGAAATTGCTCAGTAATCCCCGACGCCAGCACCGCAGCCCTCAGGCTGGTGCCCGCAGGCACCGTCACCGCCAGCAAGACCTGGCGATCCTCAGCGGCGTACACCACTTCAATCTCAACCATGCAGTTGTTTGGCCCGCTGACAGAATGCATCCACCAGGGTGTTGGCCGCCTGGTTGAACAAAGGCCCCAAGGTCGCCCGCACAATCGGGCCGGCGTAATCAAAGGACAGGTCCAGGCTGATCTTGCAGGCCTTGTCGGTCAGCGCCTTGAATACCCATACCCCATGCAACTGGGTGAACGGCCCTTCCTGCAGGTTCATCTCAATGGATTTGCCCGGCACCAGCACATTGCGCGTAACAAAATGCTGGCTAAGCCCACCCTTGGCTACCCCGACACTGGCGACCATATGCTCATCACTGCTTTCCAGCACTTCGGCGGTTGAGCACCAAGGCAGGAACTCCGGGTAACGCGCTACGTCATTGACCAGGTCATAGAGCGCCTGAGCCGGATAAGGCAATAAAGCCGAACGTTGAATATGCGTCGTCATGTGAGCGTTACTTCCACTGCTTGAGGCAAACATCGCGAAAGAACAGCCCGATCCGCGAGAGAAAAAAACCAGAGAACTGCCGGTATTGTCCGGGATTCGTCCAACACGCTCAAGCACGCAGGTTGACCGTAGCCGATACGCTCGCAACTCCCTATAATGCCGCCCCTATGGCTAAACAAAAGAAACACCCCACAGGGACCATCGCGCAAAATAAAAAGGCGCGACACGATTACTTCATCGAACATCGGTTCGAGGCTGGTCTGGTCCTGGCCGGCTGGGAAGTAAAAAGTCTGCGCGCCAGCAAGCTGCAACTGGTCGACAGCTACGTATTGCTCAAAGATGGCGAGGCATGGCTGCTGGGCAGTCATATCACCCCGCTGACCACCGCGAGCACCCACGTGATTGCCGACCCGGTGCGCACGCGCAAGCTGTTGCTCAACGCCCGCGAACTGGAAAAGCTCGCTGCCGCCGTACAGCAGAAAGGCTATGCCTGTATCTGCCTGTCCTGGTACTGGAGCAAGCACCTGGTCAAGTGCGAGATCGCGCTGGGCAAGGGCAAGAAGGAATACGACAAGCGCGATACCGAGCGTGAGCGCGACTCCAACCGTGAGTTGCATCGCGCCGTGCGCAACAAGGGCAAGGAAGAGTAATCCTTGTGACGGTGTAGCCCACGCGGGCTACATCCCTTTACGTCGCTCCGCCCGGGCCACGCGCTGAACTTCCTGACGCACCTCCTCCAACACTTCCTGCACATAGAGCAGGTGACGTGTTGAGACTTCCCGTGCCTGCTCGGCGCGCCCTTCGATAATCGCCAAATACAAATCCCGATGCTGACTGATGAGCATGTCGCGGGTTTCTGTACGCTGCTGGTACATGCCGCCGATATTGGTCACCACGTTACGCTTGAGCAAATCGAACAGCCCACGAATGGTGTGCAGCAACACGGCGTTATGGCTGGCCTCAGCGATTGCCAGGTGAAAGCGCGCATCCGCTGCGCCCTCTTCCAGCCGGCTAACTTCATCGGCGCGGGTGTAGCAATCCTGCAGCGCCTCAAACGCTGCGGTCAGCCGCTCGCGGTCGACCTCAGTAGCACGCAATGCGGCGTAGTAAGCACAGGACGCTTCCAGGGTCTGACGAAACTCCAGCAAATCCCGCTGAGCCTCCGGGTTATTTTCCAGCAGGTGCAGCAACGGATCACTGAAGGTCGAGCCCAGAGAATCCGCCACATAGTTACCGCCGCCCTGGCGGCTGACCAACAACCCCTTGGCCGCGAGCTTCTGGATCGCCTCCCGCAGCGAAGGGCGCGACACGCCAAACTGTTCAGCCAAAGCGCGCTCGGCCGGCAAGCGTTCGCCCGACTTGAGCGTGCCCTCGAGGATCATGCCCTCAAGCTGCTCGACAATATCGTCAGACAAACGGCGCTGACGCACCTGATCAAACCCCATAACTCACTCTCCACAAACCCGACCACTCGCCAGGCCCTCTATTCTCGCCTATCGCCGCGCTTGCGGCACCTATCAGAACGCCTTCGATTGACCCAACCAGAACACCTCACCTACACCGCTACGACCAAAGTTTCGTGGGCGGCAAATTGACACACCCCTGCCAAGGCTTTTACTCTAGCCAACAGCGACTGTAAATTGGTATTACCAATTATCCAAGCTTACCAAACAACAACAATCAGGGGCCACCCCATTATGCAAACCTGGCAACAGCTCTACAGCCCACTCGGCAGCCTTGGCCTGTCCGCACTGGCCGCCGTTATCCCGATCGTATTTTTCTTCCTGGCACTGGCCGTGTTCCGCCTAAAAGGCCACGTGGCAGGCAGCATCACCCTGGCGCTGTCGATCCTGGTGGCGATTTTCGCGTTCCAGATGCCGGTAGACATGGCGCTGGCCGCCGCCGGTTACGGGTTTGCCTATGGCCTGTGGCCCATCGCCTGGATCATCGTCGCTGCCGTATTCCTCTACAAACTGACGGTCAAGAGCGGGCAGTTTGAAATCATCCGCAGCTCGGTCCTGTCGATTACCGATGACCAGCGCTTGCAGGTGCTGTTGATTGGCTTCTGCTTTGGCGCCTTCCTTGAAGGCGCAGCCGGTTTTGGGGCCCCTGTGGCAATTACTGCCGCACTGCTGGTGGGCCTGGGTTTCAACCCGCTGTACGCCGCCGGCCTGTGCCTGATCGCCAACACCGCGCCTGTAGCGTTCGGCGCGCTGGGCATCCCGATCATCGTCGCCGGGCAAGTCACCGGTATCGATTCGTTCAAGATCGGCGCCATGGCCGGCCGCCAGTTACCGCTGCTGTCGCTGTTCGTGCCGTTCTGGCTGGTGTTCATGATGGACGGCCTGCGCGGCGTTCGCGAAACCTGGCCAGCCGCACTGGTAGCGGGCCTGAGCTTTGCCGTCACCCAATACTTCACCTCCAACTTCATTGGCCCGGAACTGCCGGACATCACCTCGGCCCTGGCCAGCCTGGTAGCGCTGACGCTGTTCCTGAAAGTCTGGCAGCCCAAACGCAGCGCCGGCGCACAGATTGCCGGCGCCACCTCCGCCGCAGCGGTCACCGCCAGCGCAGGTGGCTTCGGTCAACCACGCCAAACCGTCGCCTCGCCTTACAGCCTGGGGCAGATTTTCAAAGCCTGGTCGCCGTTCCTGATCCTCACCGTGCTGGTCACTATCTGGACGCTCAAGCCGTTCAAAGCGATGTTCGCCGCCGGCGGTTCGATGTACAGCTGGGTGTTCAACTTCGCGATCCCGCACCTGGATCAACTGGTGATCAAGGTCGCCCCGATCGTCACCAACCCCACGGCGATTCCGGCCGTGTTCAAGCTGGACCCGATTTCAGCCACCGGCACCGCGATTTTCTTCTCTGCACTGATTTCGATGCTGGTGTTGAAAATCAACCTCAAGACTGGTCTTACCACTTTAAAAGAGACCTTCTACGAACTGCGCTGGCCGATCCTGTCCATTGGCATGGTGCTGGCGTTTGCCTTCGTCACCAACTACTCCGGCATGTCCTCGACCATGGCCCTGGTATTGGCCGGCACCGGCGCTGCCTTCCCGTTCTTCTCGCCGTTCCTCGGCTGGCTGGGGGTTTTCCTGACAGGCTCCGACACTTCGTCCAACGCCCTGTTCAGCTCGCTGCAAGCCACCACGGCGCATCAGATCGGCGTCAACGACACCTTGCTGGTAGCAGCGAACACCAGCGGCGGTGTGACCGGCAAGATGATCTCGCCACAATCAATCGCGGTGGCCTGCGCCGCCACCGGCCTGGTGGGCAAAGAGTCCGACCTGTTCCGCTTTACCCTCAAGCACAGCCTGTTTTTTGCCACCATCGTCGGGCTGATCACGCTGGCGCAGGCCTACTGGTTCACCGGTATGCTGGTGCACTAAAACCTGCGCGTAACAGGGTAAGAATCGACGCCGGACAACGATGCCGGCGTCAGCTATTTCTGGAGGACCGATGAGCCTGCCTGCTGCTTTCCTGAGCGACGTCGCACAACTGATCCCGAAAGATCGTCGCTTCGACGACCCTCTTTCCACCCTCGCCTTCGGCACTGACGCCAGCTTTTACCGACTGATCCCACAGCTGGTGGTTCGCGTGGAGTCAGAAGACGAAGTCGTGGCGCTGCTGCATCTGGCCCAGCGCGACCGCGTACCCGTGACCTTCCGCGCAGCCGGCACCAGCTTGTCCGGTCAGGCCATCAGCGACTCGGTGCTGATCGTGCTGGGCGACAATTGGAATGGCCGCGAAATTCGTGGCCAAGGCACGCAGATCCGCCTGCAACCCGGCGTGATCGGCGCCCAGGCCAATGCGTGGCTGGCGCCGTTCGGGCGCAAGATCGGCCCCGACCCGGCCTCGATCAACGCCTGCAAGATCGGCGGCATCGTCGCCAACAATGCCAGCGGCATGTGCTGTGGCACCGCGCAAAACACGTATCACACCCTGGCCGGCATCCGCCTGGTGCTGGCTGATGGCAGCCGGCTGGATACCGAGGACGCGGCCAGTGTCAGCGCCTTTCGCCAACAGCATGGCGAGCTGCTGGAGCGCCTGGCCACGCTGGGCCGGGAGACGCGGGCAAATGCCGAACTGGCTGCAAAAATCCGCCACAAATACCGTCTGAAAAACACCACCGGCCTGTCACTCAACGCCTTGGTGGATTTCGATGAACCTCTGGATATCCTCAGCCATCTGCTGGTGGGCTCCGAAGGCACCCTTGGTTTTATCAGCGCAGTGACCTACGACACGGTGATCGACCACCCGAACAAGGCCTCGGCGCTGATTGTGTTCCCGGATGTGGAAACCTGCTGCAATGCTGTAACGGTGCTCAAAACCCAGCCCGTCTCCGCCGTTGAGTTGCTGGACCGGCGCAGCATGCGCTCGGTGCAGGACAAACCCGGCATGCCGGCTTTCGTACAGCAGCTATCGGAAAACGCCTGCGCGCTGCTGATCGAATCCCGTGCCGCATCACCTTCATTACTCCAGGAACAACTGGCGCTGATCATGGCGTCCCTGGCCGCCTTCCCGGTAGAAAAACAGGTCGACTTCACCCAGGACCCACTGGAAAACGCCCGCCTGTGGGCCATCCGCAAAGACACGTTCCCGGCCGTCGGCGCCGTGCGTAAAACCGGCACCACGGTGATCATCGAAGACGTGACCTTCCCGGTCGAGCAACTGGCCATCGGCGTAAACCGCTTGATCGAGTTGTTCGACAAACATCACTACGACGAAGCAATACTTTTCGGACACGCACTGGAAGGCAATCTTCACTTTGTCTTCACTCAAGGCTTCAACAGCGCGGAAGAAGTCGCACGCTACCAGGCGTTCATGGACGACGTGGCGCAGTTGGTAGCCGTGGAGTTCGGTGGCTCGCTGAAAGCCGAACACGGCACCGGCCGTAATATGGCGCCTTTCGTCGAGCTGGAATGGGGCAGCGATGCCTACCAGTTGATGTGGCAGCTTAAACGCCTGCTCGACCCCAACGGCATCCTTAACCCCGACGTGGTGCTGAGCGAAGACCCGCAAATCCACCTTAAGCACCTTAAGCCGCTGCCTGCGGCCGACGAGCTTGTGGATAAGTGCATCGAGTGTGGTTTTTGTGAGCCCGTGTGCCCTTCCAAAGGCCTGACGCTCAGCCCGCGCCAGCGCATCGTGATCTGGCGCGATATCCAGGCAAAGAGACGCGCAGGCGTCGACACCACCGAACTGGAAGCGGCCTACCATTACCAAGGCATCGACACCTGCGCCGCCACCGGGTTGTGTGCGCAACGCTGCCCGGTCGGCATCAATACCGGCGACCTGGTGAAAAAGCTGCGTGCTCGCGACGCCGACCGTACGAAAACCGCCGACTGGCTGGCCGGCCATTTCGCCACGGCCATGCAAGGTGCGCGCTTTACCCTGCATGTCGCCAATGGCGCGCGCATGCTGCTGGGCGCGCCTCGCCTGGCGAAGCTCTCGGCAAAAATCACACAGCTGTCCAAGGGGCAGATCCCGCAGTGGAGCAAGGCCATGCCACAGCCGGAAAAAGCCATCCGCTTCAGCCCGGCAGTTGAAGACGAGCGCCCGCGCGTGGTTTACCTGGCCGCCTGCGTCTCACGCGCCATGGGCCCATCAGCCGACGATAAAGAGCAGATGTCGCTGTACGACAAAACCCGCGGCCTGCTGGAAAAAGCCGGTTACCAAGTCGTGTTTCCCGACAACCAGGACAGCCTGTGCTGCGGCCAGCCGTTTGCTTCCAAAGGTTACGCCGACCAAGCCGAGCACAAGCGCCAGGAGCTGATCGGCGCCCTGCTCCACGCCAGCCGTGGCGGCCTCGACCCGATCTACTGCGACACCAGCCCCTGCACCCTGCGGCTGGTGCAAGACCTCGGCGAAACCCGCCTGGACCTCTACGACCCGGTGCGTTTTATCCGCACCCACCTGATGGACCGCCTCGACTTCACGCCACAGCAAGCCCCCATCGCCGTGCATGTCACCTGCAGCACCCAGCACCTGGGCGAAAGCCAGGCCTTGATCGACCTTGCGCGGCGCTGCGCCACCACCGTGGTGATCCCGGAAGGCATTCACTGCTGTGGCTTCGCTGGCGACAAAGGCTTCACCACCCCGGAACTCAACGCCCACTCACTGCGCTCGCTCAAGGACGCGGTGCAACATTGCAGCGAAGGCATTTCCACCAGCCGCACCTGCGAGATCGGCCTGAGCCAGCATGGCGGTATCGATTACCACGGCCTGGTCTACCTCGTAGACCGCGTCACCCAGGCCCGCGCCCATGAAACCTGCAAATAAAACAGAACCCCTGCGTGCCGGCGCAGTCACTTGAATAGGCCTCGGCGAACGAGGCTCATCCGTGACCTCGCTGGCTGCCCCGCCTCGGCGCAGCATCGAGCCTTATTTGCTCAAGGAGATACCCCATGAAGCGTACTGCTCTTGCTGGCGTGTTCATCACCGCCGCAATGTTGGCCTCGCCTGTTTTTGCTGCCGGCGAGCCGGACCTGTGCAAAATCAACCTGGACAAAATCAACAACGGCCAAGCCCTGCTCGCCACCGACACCAGTGGCAAAAAGGGCGAAATAGACACCGCCGTGTCCCAGGCCAAAGCCGCGCACGCCGCTGGCGATGACAAAAAATGCATCGAGATCACCTCCAAGGCCCTGCAAGATCTGCAGAACAGCGAGAAAGGTGGCCAATAAGCGCTGCTGATACGCAGGGCCAACCTTCGGGTTGGCCTTCCGTGACGGTTTGGCGTACACTGCACAGGCTTGTCACTCACTAAGAAACAACGAGTTACAAGCACGGGGCCGTTTAGGATTCGACGCCGGTCGCGAAACTTTAGGTGCATGCCGAGTTGGTAACAGAACTCGTAAATCCACTGTTGCAACTTCTTATAGTTGCCAATGACGAAAACTACGGCCAGGAATTCGCTCTCGCTGCGTAAGCAGCCTTAGCCCTGAGCTTCTGGTACCTTCGGGTCCAGCAATCACCAGGGGATGTCTGTAAACCCAAAGTGATTGTCATATAGAACAGAATCGCCGTGCAGTACGTTGTGGACGAAGCGGCTAAAACTTACACAACTCGCCCAAAGCACCCTGCCCTTCGGGTCGCTGAGGGTTAACTTAATAGAAACGGCTACGCATGTAGTACCGACAGCGGAGTACTGGCGGACGGGGGTTCAAATCCCCCCGGCTCCACCATTTGATCAACTAAAGACGTCCACGGACGTCTTTTTTTGTGCCTGAAACCCAGTAAATACGAGGGTTTCAGCTCTTTTGGCGGCTTTGGAGGGTTTCTGAGTTCCATGCGCTTTGGTATCCCAGGTGGTATCCCGAGTTACCAAATGCTATTTTCAGGATACCAAAACTGTGCTGGAGGTAGCCCCCATGCCTACTAACGCAACCCGCCTCTCCGATCGCCAGCTCAAGGCAGTCAAGGCAACTGGTAAAGACTTCGTCCTCAGCGACGGCGACGGCCTGCAGCTTCGAGTACGCGCCAGCGGCTCGATGATATGGAATTTCAATTACCGCGAGCCGTTGACCAGAGCCCGTCTTAATATGGCGCTCGGTCCATACCCCGACCTCTCGCTGGCCAACGCCCGGAAGAAAGCAGCAGAGGCGCGTGAGCTGCTCGCTTTGGGCATTGATCCCAAAACCCAGCGTGATGAGGTAAGGCAAGCCAGACTTGCTGAGACTGAACACACGTTCGAGAAGGTGGCCACCGCCTGGTTCGAGCTGAAGAAAGACTCCGTAACCAAAGCCTACGCCGAAGACATTTGGAGATCGCTGACGCTCCATGTGTTCCCAAGCATGAAAACAACGCCGCTCTCTCAAATCACTGCTCCGACGGTTATCAAGATCCTTCGCCCAATCGAGGCCAAAGGGAGCCTCGAAACCGTGAAACGATTGAGCCAACGACTCAACGAGATCATGACCTACGGGGTCAACTCCGGGCTGATATTTGCGAACCCCCTCAATGGAATTCGGGCGGTGTTCAAGAAACCCAAGAAAGAGAACATGGCTGCGCTGCCACCTGAGGAGCTTCCCGAGCTGATGATGGAAATCGCGAATGCCAGCATCAAGCGCACGACCCGCTGCCTGATCGAATGGCAGTTGCACACGATGACCCGCCCCGCCGAAGCAGCCACCACACGATGGGCAGATATCGACTTCGACAAGCGCATTTGGACCATTCCGCCAGAGCGCATGAAAAAGCGGCGCCCGCACACAATCCCCCTCACCGATCAGGCACTTTCGTTACTGGAAACGCTCAAGCAACTCAGTGGTAACAGAGAGTACGTGTTCCCCTCAGATAGAAACCCTCGCACCCATGCCAATAGCCAGACCGCCAACATGGCGTTGAAGCGCATGGGCTTTCAGGACCGTCTAGTCAGCCACGGCTTGCGCTCGATGGCGAGTACCATCCTGAATGAGCATGGCTGGGATCCGGAACTGATCGAGGTCGCGCTGGCGCATGTCGACAAGGACGAAGTTCGTAGCGCCTACAACAGGACTGACTACATCGAACGCCGGCGTCCGATGATGGCTTGGTGGAGTGAACATATCCAGAACGCGGCCACCGGCAGCCTGTCGGCATCGGCTATCAATCAAACCAGAGATCGCAACGTCGTACCGATTCGCTGAACATCCAAAAGGTACGCGGCACCGGCTACGATTCGTGTCGTGTCGTGTCGTAGGGTGAAAGGAGTGACGACAGTTGCCAAATCTCTGGTATGCCTGCGCTTTTTCAGCCAAGCCCCTGAGTATGGGAAGGCTCTGCATTCCCATACTCAGGGGCTCACGCTTAAAGGTCTATTAGGCAACCACGGTTTTTGCCTTTCTACGGCGGATCAACCCTGCTGTTAACTCGTAGTAATAGATGGTAGCTGGAGCTGAGCATCGCAAATAGTGCTCCAGAAACCATCTCACGTGCTTCTCTCTCCAGAACCAGGGAGTCGCGCAACCCCAGCGTTCACGAATCACCTCGTGCATCCTTTCTGCTTGCCTGATGTGCCGCTGCTGCGTGGCATGTGCACCTTTGAGCACGGGGCGCAGGAACAACGCTATGTCGAACTCGGCCGTCATCGCCGGCCTCCGATGTAGGCACTCACCACATCGATGCGGTTATGTCCCAACTCGTGGCTGATCTGCTTACGGGCTCGCTGATCGAGTGCTCGATCCTCTTGACGAACACGACCACCATTAACGGGTGCAGGAAAGCCGATTAGTTGCTCATAGCGCTCACAGGCGTAAGCCGCCCGCAGCTCATGAAAGCCTTTCAATCCATGTTCATGCAGGAGGTCCCGTGCCGGTCGCACAACTGATTGCATAAACTCTTTGTAGCTCTCGTTGGGAGCCAACAGGTTCCGACTGCCGCTGGGTGAAGCCTCCCAGGCCCTATCCAAGACGCCACGGATTTGATCAGTGACCGCGATCCAGCGCGGTGCTGACGCGCCTGACCGACCACCTTTGGTGCCGTCTTGGATGTTGATCTTGCCCAGTTGCCCGGCCTCACGTTGCAGTCGGGGCAGGTCAGCCAGGATCGCTTCACGCAGGCGCATACCAGTCTCTCGAGCCAGATGCACAATTGCGGTCACTCGTTGCTGACCTCGCTCTGACAGTGCGCGTGCGATCAACTCGATCTGAGCACGATCTTGGCCTTGCGGTGCCTCCCCGCGCACGTTTGAGCGCTGCATACCCAGCGCCTTGCTCGGACTGGGGATTTTGACGTACTGATCACCGCGCAGCGCAGCCATCGTTCGGTTCACGCTTGACAGTCGGTTCTGCGCGGTGGCGATGCCGACGTTGCCCTGGTCAACCTGCTGCCTCATATAGGCGGCGTACCGCATGAGGATCTCGCGGTCGATCTGACGCGCGTCATTGAGCCTCGGCCCTTCCTCGGATCGACACCAATTCACGAAGGCCTGCCACCGATCGCTATGGGCTTTGACGGTAGCAAAATGGCCGTCGCCAAACAGATCTTTCAAGGCTTGCGGTCCGGCATAGCTGAGCTGGCGACCGAAGCCGAAATTTCGCCCCGCTCGCTTACCGACGCGAGCCATTTTTCTGTTCCTGATCGACTGCAGCAAGCTCATGTAGAAGGGCTTGCCAGTGTGCACTCACCATAGCGAACTGGGCCCAATCAGTTGGACGGAAACAAAGCGTGTTGTTGGCGACGTAGAGTTGCGCGCCCTGCTCTTCCAACCATTGGATGATGGCTGTCGTCGAGGCAATAGTTTTGTGGGTAGTGGCGACACCGGCGACAGCGGCGACAACCCTTGTCCTGTTTGGTTTTGAGCGTGGCGACAAAGTGGCGACAGTAGCGGCGACAAATCGCGCTTTGGGCTCCTTTTGACGCTGAGCCAGATGGTTGCGCAGCGCTTCATCAAGATTAAACATGGCGCACCTCGAAGGTGTGGCCATCAGTGATCAACCACTGATGATCAATCAACTCGACCAGTAGCTTGGCGGCATGACGACTGCTCTTGCGGGCAAAGCGGGGACCGTTGCGATTCAATTCACGAATACTGAAACGCTTCCAATCTTTGACCTGTAGCCATCGCAGCAGCCGGTCTGCCTCCTCTTTTACTCGACACACTGGCTCCTGCTCTGTCAGGCGCTGGATCTCGTTGAGGTAGTAGCCGACTAAAGCGGAGGCCCGTTGGATATGGTCGACCTCCACGACGCTGCTCTCCTCCACCACTGCCAGAATGCCGGCGACACGCAGCAGGTTATCGGCGGCCTTCGATCCGCTAGGCCGCACGCAGGCCAGCTCGCCAAACTCACCCAACTGGGCTTCGATGGCATCATGCAGATCTATCCACCGACGGCGGGCCAACGGACTGAGGGTCAGCGGTGATAGCTGCAGAGCACCGTCAGATGTAAGTGACCAGGGCTGATGAAACAGCGCCGAGATGCGGTGGTGATAGCGCTTCAAGTCGCCGTCTTTCGACAAGTCGACAGCCTGGTAGCTGCGTTGCCCTGCCAGGCTGGAGGGCCAGGTCATCAGACAGCGACCGAGAATGCCCTGCCCCTGCAGCAACGGATCACTGAGTAACTGCATGGCTAAATACGGCTGAAGCATCAGATGCAGGCTCAAACGCCGGTCATAGGCTCGTAGGCTTTCACCAACCATGGAACGCGCGCGATCTATCGGACTGCCATCCCAAAGTGACGACAAGGTCGTGACCGCTTTCAAACGGTTATCCCGGCTCATGGTGCTGCTGCCGAGAAACTGTCCCCCCTCATCACAGAACAGCCCCATGCTGGGCAGGTCATGACAGAGCCCCTTGATCAGGGCCTCGATAGTTGGGTCCGTGGTGATCAGCCTAGGGGCTGAGGGCTCCGCTTCGAGCGGCGCCCCGTTCGCAGACTCAGGATCGGCAGGATTGATACGCTGCGCCTGCCGCTGTGCGGCACGGTGCCGTGCAAGCTGTTCGCGGTAACGCTGCCACTGCTCACGCTCCCATTGCCGTGCCGGCAGCAATGCGCATCGGTCTGCCGCCGTTTTACGATCCCCCGACGCTGCCACCGTGATCAGGTACAGCGACAGGGGATAATTTCTCCCGTCGAGCTGTAAGCCCGCATGACCTTGGGTAGCCAGCGCCGAGGCAGCCAACACCGATTGCGCGGCCAGTGCTTGGGGCACGCCGATGACCTCGGCCATGCGTTCCACCGCAGGCCCAAGAATCCCACCCAGTGCCTGCACCGGATAAGGCTGGGCCACGGGATTCGACTCAATCAGCGGTCGAGGTGGTCGTGGTAGTTCAAGCTTCGGATCTAACTGTTGCATGGGCCCTCTCCTCGTTCATTGCTGGCTGTCCTCACGTAGTCCCGCCACGGCTGTTGAGTGTTATCAGGGATCAAGGCCCCTGCGGCCTGTGAGGTGTTCACTGACGTGGAACGAACGGCTCCTTACGACCGGGAGCAAGGGCATGACCCATGAATCTGGCCTCCTTAGACGCATTCGAAGATGCGGGCGGGTGGAGGCTGTGCCGGCTGACGAGTTCGGCACCTGGAGATCCTGAGCGGGAGAAGGCAACAACATCGACACCTGGGGCATGCCTGACTGTCAGTCAGGTGCAGTCTTTCCATAGGCTGCGGCACCGGCGCCTGTGTCGTTGCGGATTGCGACGAATCGGATTTGTCAGGCCGATTGTCACGAGGAGAGATGCGGCAATGCCTTTTGTGACGTGGCTTGCAGCAGTGGTACGAGCGCCCGTCTCTTTCCAGGAGAAAGAGACGGGCGCGATCTGGCGCAGCGAAGTGTGCCGAGAGATGAGGTTGCTGCAGTGCAGCGAGGAAGGTCCATCGTCTGTCGCAGTGGACAGATAAGTGGAGTAGGCATCCATCACTCTTGGGGAGTGACCGTGCGAGCCGCCGGATGCTAATCGCACTTTTGGAGAACCACCACGCGAGGGGCGTAGCCTTAAAGGTTCTGGCTACCTGGGCAGGTGCTGTCAACGACAGCGATCCGTGCACCAATTTTTATACCCACTCGAAAAGGTGGTCAAGCGTCACAGCCAATGCGCTGAGAAAGTGGCGACTGTCGCCACTTCTGTCGCAATGCCCCAGACCACATTATACGTGGGTTGTCGCCGCTGTCGCCGCTGTCGCCACACGTACATCCATGCCCAACGAAAAGATTCGGACACACACTGAATAACGTTGCGCTCGATGGAAATCGGGGGGAAATACTGATGGTGATAGTAGGCGTGGTGTGAATTAAATTTGAGCATGGAGGGTGGAACGCGGCGGCTTCGAGAAAAAGCGAGTGAACCCTCCGATCGGCGCGATCAAAGATCGCTTGATCGGAGGGTTTGGCGGGAAAAGAAAATCTCAAACGTCAATTACAAACTCAGGCATCGAAACGGGTTGATTGGGAAGTGACGGCCTCACGTCGCATGATCAGCGTCTGCTGCAACCGCAGCAAAAAACCTGCTTCAAATGCCTCTTGTGGATCACCTGGACGATGACGCTTTCGGTTCTGAGACAGCGCCCACCATAACGGTAATGATGAGCCCTCAAGCCAAGTCTCTGCGCAACGAACGCCCTCCTTGATTACCGGAGCGAACTCATCGCCCCACGGAGTTTGGATCGCGGGAGCCCCTTCAACTGACGGGACAGAGACATATTCATGGATCTGTTGATGGACGCTTTGAGCTGGGATGCCAGTCAGATTCCGGAACGCCCTGTCGTACAACACCGCCGCGTCATCCAACAGCTCTACTGCCAGCTCAACGTCTTGCGGAAAATGAAGCAGAATACTCTGGGCTCCGTTAAGCCGGAGAGTGGCAGCCTGCCGCAGTTTAATCGCAGCATCTTCAGGGGTAAGCACTGAAGTATCGATGCTGTTGGGTTTGGGGAGTCCGATGAGAAACGAAAGATCAAACATCACGGAATCCTCCGAGATAGTTTGCTGCCTGAACCATTTAGGCGGGGGTGGCGCACGAGCTTAAAAGGGGGACATGCCATTTTCCTTATCTCCTTGGTTTGATTAAGGAATGCCATCCACCGTTGCGACACGAATGGGTGGCACACCGTACAGGGGTCGCAAACCGGAAACCAAGGAACCCGGCCAGGCCGAAGCCTGCCCTGCACGGTGCGCCATAGAAAAGCAGCAGCTAGCACTTGAAGTGCTGACTGTGCGATATGGCACATACCGCGCCTTGGTTTCGATTCAGGTTGCGACACCCGGTCGCGGGATTGACCGCGACGGAGCAAAGCGTAAATGTGAAGCCACGACAACACAAGCATGAGTGTCAATAAGTGCAGCATTCAGATGAAAGCGTCCGGCACAACTAGCGGTTGTTGTTATCTAGCGGCTTTTGCGGGCCCGATAGAATGCAGCGTCTTCTCCTAAACCCCATCACCCTGACAGGATCGGGAAACGACATACATGACATCCTTTCGAAAAAATGATTTTGCTGAAGAGTCGACGGAAAAAGAAATGCGTTGGGCACTATTCGGGGAGCCTGAGACTCCGCAGAGCCCCGTGGGGTTTTAGATCATAGGACAGCCCTCAACGCAGGCGACAGGATAGTACCCGACGACCTGTTGATTAACGCATTGAGCGGGACGACGCTCTTACATATCGGAATGCCACGCACGCACACCCTTGCCAATCAGGAACATTGTTCCTAAAATGAAATTAAGGTAACGCAGTGGTACACACAACGACGGAGCAGGACGATATGAGCGTCAAAAAAACAGTCAAGCCTGCTGCAACACTTCTGGATTTCGAGATTTTCTATAACGGAGAGCTATTTCAAACAGTCAAGTTTTCCAGCTTCCGTAAATGCAACAACTGGCGCGAAAAGAACCTGGAAACACCGTTCCTCTATGTGATTAAAACGCCAAATTGCAATCGTGAAAGTTGCATCGAGATGTCCAAGCGCTACTTCACGACCAAACATCGTGTGTACCCAGACATTTTTGAACGGCCAGAGTGGGATGTCGTTACTGATGCCGAAGTTCAAATGCGAGTAGAACAGAACATCGTCTTAGAGGCTCGTGAACGTACGGGGGTGAATATTTCTGTCCAAGTCGGCGGCGGCAAATATGATGTGACTGTTGTTCACTACGACAAGCCGATGCGTGATCGCGTGGAGATTATCAAGGGTGATATGAGCCGCGAAGAGGCTTACGAATTCATTCGTGACTACCGCGTCGATGCAAGTGCGAGCGTAATGAAATCAACCGACGAGGTGGAACCCTTGACTGAAATGAATCAAGACGAGCGCCAGCATCTGGTTCTGAATACATTACTGACCGTCATCAAGCCAAAAAATACTGGTTGGAGAGAAATTAGCAAAGCCATAGAAGATCTTAATATCATCGAATCCGATGGCTGGCTGGAAGTGCGCGACATAATCCAATACTTATTGGATCAAGGTCGCATCGCTCGACCTGAGTTCGATCCGCACGCGGATGACGAGTATTACTTTGCAACTACCTAGAACGCAGCAGCCATTGAAGAGAACAGAAGTAAAGCTCGCTGAAACCTACTGATAAAGAGGAATACCTTATTGAGGAGCCTTAGCGTGCATCCCGAATACCGAAATGAAGATAAGCACCCTCAAAGACCGGACGCTTCCTTACACAATCCTTCACCAGTCTATCTACGTGAACTTCTGGAGATCGCGCGCGTCACCCAAGAAGCAGCAGCGACCGCACTAGGTATCACTGATCGAGTTATGCGTTACTACTTGAGCGATCAAGAGTCAGCTACCTATCGACCAGCTCCGTATGCAGTCCAGTATGCACTTGAGCAACTGGCAGCACATGCAGCCAAGGAACGAAGTGCTAATCATATTTGAGCCTTGGAGGAGCCGCCAAGCAGATCCTCCAGTGCGGCACTTAATCTGAAGCCGAGGCTGCTCGGATGCAAATACTCGACACAAGCATGTGCGTTACTACCCCTCCCTCACAGCCATAAACTCACTCTTAATATGTTTCCCACTGGCCGATCCCAGGACGGTGCTCGCTACTGCCAGTGCGAATGAGAATACAGTGAAGAGTGCGCTGCCCATCGTAGCCGATGATGACGTTGTCACCTTCTTGCGCTTGATCCATTACTTCATTTTTTTGGAAGTAGAGACGATGCTCGGAGCGAGTAGGGTGGTCCTCACGAGCATCGTACCAGGTAACATTAGCTTGAGCGCCGATGTTTTCCCCCCTCACAGAGAAGTGGACATTCAACTCTGACCGATTGGTTCCTAGCACGTCCTTGAGCGCAGCCACGCCATTAAACTCATGCTGGTTTGAACGCTCTGGGCGGGCCTCCACCGCAGAAAGGGTCTTGATACAAGCGGGGTTCAGCACAATAGGTCGATTCGACATCGCATTCCAATCCTTCTGAAATTCAAATATTGGGGGGTAATCATCGAGGCTCACCATAGCAACCGCCTAGAGACTCTGCCCCTACCATATGATGCCAAATCGACAGCATTTCAAGAGCGAGTGCTGGAAAATCGCTGCCGACTGACTGCGGATGCGTAACAAAAAATTTTTCATGCCTAGGACAGGCCGACAATTGGATCGCAATGAAGCCGGAGACCGCAGTATAAAAACACAATTCGAAGGATTAAACTTGGTATAGCATTCAATTAAAATCTTATATTTTTCATATAGATAGAACAAAAATACTCCGCGAGCGCGGAATAGATCACTATTCAAAATGCTCGCCAATGCGCGTAGCGATGCTCACAGCTTGAGTTGGCCAGATAAGTGGCGCAAATTAGGGCAATCAAGGTCATGTACTCGACGTAGTTTCTGCCGGGCCTTTCGAGATCGGCTCGGGAAAACCGAGACCTACCCATTTGAGACCTACGAGTTAGCCCTAACTCAAGACGAACGCGGGGAGAGGGAAAGCGCCCACCCCAAATACGTTTTTTCGAAAAGTGAAGGCCATCAATGATAGCTTGATAGAAATATGCAACCTTGCCAGAAGATCACTGATACAAAACGATAGACACAATCACCTCGCCCAATATCGTCAGCGTCAACCTCCATTCTTCGACCACTCAGTTGACATACGCTTTTACTGCCTCTTAAATAAAACAGCTATTTCATTAATGGACTCGCCTCCAGCCTGATTTGATTTTTATTCTAACGACGTCAGCTTCTTGTTCGTCTTGTTGGGGGACATTTGTACGCACCACACGAATTTTGTAAGTGCTCGAAGCCACACCCTTGGATATTTCCAGCTCCTCGCCTTCTTTAGCCCCAATTTCACGAAAGTATTTAGTCATGTAGGTAATGCGATACTCATTCCGGGTTCCGCCGACATCATGTAACTTATTATTGTAGTAAACGAATCGAAACTTTCGCAGAGTCCCCATTTCGTCTTCACAATCGATCCATGCATCGGGATTCTTGACAGTCGCATCCAACGGAGGCAGAAAAGTTAGCAGCTCTCCTTCCGATTTCGGAATGAGAATGCCACCCTGATGCCCTCCGGTCGAGCCAACGTCATTTGCGCTAAGTGTCTTGCTAAAGGTTCTATGAGTCATATTCTTCCTGGAGTTATTTCTAGGGCTCGCTTCAAGTCGGCCGCATCTCTGGACGAAACAGGGACACTTTCATTTGCCAATTCACTTTTCCAAAGTGATCTGTCAATCATCACTTCCTCTACTGTACCCTTGTAGAAAAGACGATAGATGGTTACTGGGTGTGTCTGACCACGACGGTGGGCCCTCGCACTTGCCTGGGCCTCCAATGCAGGGTTCCACACCGGAGTGAAATGGATTACAACTGTGGCTGCGGTGATATTCAACCCGGCACCTGCGGCTTTAGGGTTCAATACCAAACATCCCGGCCCGTCATGATTTGAAAAATCGTCAATTATCGCCTGACGGTCTTGCTGAGGAGTCGAACCATTAATCGCTCCCCAATATGTGTTGGGGAGGCTCTGGACCGCCTCCATCAAGAGTCCCCCGACCCGATTGAAGAGCGCAAACACAATGACCTTTCGTCCATTACAGAATGCCTCACGAAGCAGGCTCACAACACGCTCCATTTTGGGAGTCATGAGAGGACACCCAGTTGAGCGGAGCACGCTCGCCTCTTCGCCCTCGTCGTCACTTTCTTCATCTTTCCGCAGCCAAGGATGCGCACAAACTAATTGCAGTTGGAGCGTTGCAACCAAAGCTCCCGCCACAGGGTACTTAGCCAAGGTAGCCGCACGTACCATGGAATAATGGTCGGCGAGCAAATCATCCAGCTCTAACGGAATATCGATATTAATTCGCGCGGGAAGGTCACCTGCCACGTCAACCACTCTGCGTTTGAGAATGATCGGATCCGTAAAGTGCCCAATCGCTTGTGCCGATTCGAGGCTGTCCGAGTAGGCTGCTTCAAATTCCCGTCTCGAACCCAACAAACCTGGTATCGCAAAATCTGCGAGTGACCACAGATCCAATAGACTGTTTTCAACCGGAGTGCCAGTCATAGGAATGGTTCGCCGGCGCGGGATCGATACGACTGCACTTCTACGATTCGAGTCCGGGTTCTTGATGGCTTGTGCCTCATCGCAGATTACCCATGACCATTCAAACGATGAAAAGATTGAAATGTCATTAACCATCGTGTCGTAGGTCGTAATGACCACACTTGTCCGTTGGAGCTCTCGGTAAATTCCAGCTCTATTGGCACCCCGATGAACCATCACTGTCATCCCGGCCGCGAAGCGCTCAAATTCACGCACCCAGTTGGCAATCAAGCTGGTCGGGCAAACTATCAAGGCAGGAGCATCGGTTTTCGGCGGTTCCATCAGCAACAACGCAATGATCTGTAGTGTTTTCCCTAGCCCCATTTCGTCGGCCAGGATCAATCCGCCGGTATGTCTAATGGTGTTCCACATCCAACTGACGCCGCGCGATTGGTACGGAAAAAGGGTAGCTGTCAGCCCCTGAATAGTCATTTCGTCATCTAGGTCCTCAGCAGCGACTCTACCAGCCTGAAGAACCCCCTCTTCGACCTCGACCTGCATACTTGCATCCACGCCGCGGATAAGGCTGATTGCTTGGCTATAGGTAAGCCTATCGGGAGAACAGCCATTCAGCATTTTTTCGAAAAGGATGACTGCATCTCGCGGCAGAGGCCGAATCGTCGTACCGTCTATGACCCATGCATGGCGATTGCTGGGCGCGAGATGCACATAGCGATTTCCTCTCAGCAAGCGGACCCCACCAAGTCGCGCAACAATCCAGTCCCCAGCCCGGCCGATGATCATTACTGGGTCGATCAATCGCTCCGAAAGCATCAAGCCTTCGGGTATGTTCTGTCGCAGCGACTCATAACTCTCTGGGAACTCGGCAGGCTCAGTCATTGCAGCCACTCCTCAACCGCTTTAAATCCTCAATATCCCAAGGAATTGGGCGCTTCGTATGAAGCGCTCGATGACAGGATGGACAAAGTGGAACTAGATCGGTACGTGGATCATAAGGGCGAGGTTCGATAAGCGATGCAAGCGGCTCAAGATGGTGTACTTCAATTATCGCCCCCGCCTCCCCGTAGACCCGTCGGGGCTCGAGTCCGCAAACGATACAACGTTCTCCGTGAATGCGGATACACAAGAGCCTGTTGCGCGGGTTTCGCTCCCTTCGCTTCACGACTGACTGAAGAATAGCGCCTTCAAATGCGGGAATTTCATCATTGACCTCCTCCTCAATAACGTCATATCCGATGAGCTCGGCCATTGCGGCCATCATCGGTACTATCACGTCGCGACAGATGGCGATGATCGCAACGTCATCGTGTGGATGGTCCTGATTCCGGATTAGTGCAGTCATCCGGAAAGAGCCAGACGTAACAGCCCAGTCGGCGAGGTTTTGGCCAGCGATTTCCACCGCAATATCTGACCGGATCGAGGCGACAAGAGCACGCGCCAACTGCACATCCTCCGAAGCTGCCCTTCGGATTTGTCCGATTATCTCTCCTGAGAAGCTACCAAACGACAGACCGACGCTGTGCCCTTTCAAGCCGTAAGGCTTAAGCTCGGCAACCGGTCCGTGCTTCTGGTCAAGATCGCCGAACCATATACGCAGGCCCGATCGCAGTCCGCTGACGTCGACTGCGGCAGCGATCGCAGCCCCGGTTCCCTCTTCTAGCTCCTTTAAAATCAGATCCTTCTTCCCTACGATCATTCTGCGTCTTCATCCTCAATCATCAAGTCAGCAGGGTCAGGATCAGGAACATTGCGTAGGAGCTTGCGCAGGTTGTTCGATATCTCGCTACGGATGTCCTCGAAGATCGGTTCCAGCTCTTCGTTCGTATTGTTTTGCTCTGCTGCGGCAAATGCCCATAGAAGTAGGTCCATACCCTCTACCGCGTAACCGTTGGCAGCGGCACGCTTATATATCTTCTGGTAGAAATCATGATGTTTGTTCAGCAGTACCGCCGGCATGTGGCCGCTATCGCCTGCGCTACGCAGGGCAGGCTGCCATAGCTCACCAGTATTGATGTCTTCGACCGCATCGACATATACCGTGTCCGCGCTCACATTGCTTTGGACAGTAAGCTTGAGCTTGATCTTCGAACCCATGTTATTGGAGATGACTGCCGACTGGGCAGCAGGATCGACGGATGTCACCTGAGCCTTACTGGCACTGCCTGTATCCGCAATGTTCTTGTTCGCACTGGTGTGGTCGATCTGACGAACATTTGTCTGCTCACGAGTTTGCCTTCGAGCACGCTTCCCAGCTTCCCGGTAGATTGGCTGCAGTAGATCACGCAGACCATCCTCTAGGTCGGGGTGGAAAAGAATCCGGGATTTCTTTACGTCGATCCGGAACGCATCATCAAGCTCGTGGCCGAAGTCGAACTCGATCCGCAGCAGCGAAGTATGCGGTTCAGGAGCTCCGAAGACGTCCATCCAGCTGCCATCTTGAATCAAGCGCCCCTCTCGATAGACGTAGAAACCCTGAGCGCGGTTGGAGATCCGCGCATGGGCTTTTTCCTCATCTTTGGTCATGTCGCTGCGATGGGGCAGGATCCACGCCCGAATATTCGCGATCTCTTCCGAGCCGTCGGGCATTTCCACTAGGAGCTTCTGCTTTGTCTCGGCAAGGACCTGTTCTGAGCGGGAGGGATAGAAGGGATTCCAAGGATCGACAGGGATTTGATTAACGAAAATGGATACGTTGCGCTCCCTATCGTCAGCCGAGTCGACGAACCGGTGGTAAACGAGCGAAAGATGTTTGACAAGGCTTTCTGCCAGCCGCTTGATCGCAGCCTGTTCCTTAGCCGAGCCAGGCTCATAATCCTTCGTCAGGATCCTGTCACATTTCTCCCAGATCAAGAGCGTTCCCTTGTCACCGCAGAGTTCTTCAAACATCTCCTGTTCGTCTGAGGTAACTGGCTCCCTGAGCATTTCCCACTTTTTCTGCTTGGCAACATACTCGAGATCCCAAGCAAGCTTTGCGAGTTCCTGGTCCGGACTCTTGCGGGAAATCAGAGTGTATTTGAGACATACGGAGCTTGACGCCGTCTTCAGACCAAGCCCGAACTTGCCGAGGCTCTCAGGATTCTCGCGTTCGGGAGCCCCGTAGCGCATGGCCCGATGGATGCCCTGCGCATCCATACCTTCGCCGTTGTCGCCGAAATAGACAAACTTTCGGCCGTCTTCACGGAGAGTGATCTCGACATTGATCTGCCCCGCCTTCGCGGCAATCGAATTGTCGATGATGTCCGCAGCCGCAGTCCTAACGTTGTAGCCAGTATCCCTAAGACCAAAAATCAAACGTGGAGCATCGGGCTCGTTGATCAAATCGTTCACATCGAAATCCTTTTATCATGGGCTTCTACCGTCTAGTCCGGCGAGTTTCTGCACCAAGCGAAAATTCGGGCCAGTATAATTGTACTCTGACGCTGCAGGACAACTCGCTCAATCGGCTTTTAATGAACATCCGTTCCAGCAAGCCTAGTCCGATGTCGCAACCATTTTTTTAGGAGGGTGCCTGATCGGACGATAGCAGGCTAAGTTTCCGCTCCAGCCGGTCCAATGTGTCCGGTTCCTTCTTCAATTGACACTCCCAGATAATCAGAACATTCCAGCCGGCAGCCTCGAGGCTATTGATGTTGGCGAGGTCCCTTGCGACATTTTTCTGGAATTTTTCCTCCCAAAACTCTGGCCTCGTCTTCGGGACCGTTGAGTAAGGGCAGCCCGGGTGACGGTGCCAGAAGCAGCCATGGACAAAGATGCAGACCTTCAGACGTGGGATCACGATGTCTGGCTTGCCGGCTAGGTCCTTACGATGGATGCGATAACGGTAACCTCGACCGTGCAAAAAGCGCCTGACTACCATTTCTGGCACAGTGTCCTTGCCGCGAATGGCGGACATCATCCTAGAACGAGTTGCAGTGTCTACAGTGTCCATATCTGAACCGTAACCATGAAAGATCTCTGTTCGGTAACTCTCGCTTTGCGAGGTTCAAGAAACATGCCGACAAGCTAGCAGTTGAGCTGGATTCGGTAATAGCTTGGATCATGTACCAGAACGGCAAACAAAATCTGCCACCGCAAAGCACTGTACATGCACACAGCCAAACGATAATTTCAAGTCGTTTTTTGCTCCTGCAAGCTAATTTAGAAAACGCTTCACATTAGCTGCCATAGGGATATTATAGTGATATTTCGTCACAGATTTGACCCAGAAGAGCTCATATGAATTTCGTTGACAATGAACAAAACGCTTATGGAGATGCACCGAGCTTATTGGCGAATCGTCCCGCTAATCATGCCGACAACGACCTAGCGTTGTTAAAGAAGCTGCTCGACATCTACGACCAAGGCTTTTTGGCTGAGACCCTCAACGAAGCCAGTCCTGGGCACTGGTGTCGCGAGACGATCAACCGCTGGCACAAGGGTAAGGCATCTCCGAAACTCTCCTACGTCGAGCACGCGCGCCTCAGTGAGCTGCTACCTCGAAAGGTCGAAGGCAAGCGCACATTCACTTTCATCGATTTGTTTGCCGGGATCGGCGGTATTCGAAAGGGCTTCGAGGCGATCGGCGGCGAGTGCCTGTTCACCTCCGAATGGAACAAGTACGCAGTTCGGACCTACAAAGCCAACCATTATTGCGACCCAGCTCGCCATCGCTTCAACTTGGATATCAGGTCCGTGACACTATCCGATCGGCCTGACGTCAGCGAGGACGAGGCATATCGCAATATTGATATTGAAATACCAGATCATGATGTGTTGCTGGCAGGTTTTCCTTGCCAGCCTTTCTCCTTGGCAGGCGTTTCGAAAAAGAATTCGTTAGGTCGCAAGCATGGGTTCGAATGCGAAACTCAAGGCACGCTCTTCTTCGATGTTGCCAGAATCATAGCGGCCAAGCGGCCAGCAGCGTTTTTGCTCGAAAACGTAAAAAATCTTAAGAGTCACGACAAGGGCAACACATTCCGGATCATCTGCGAGACGCTGGACGAGCTCGGCTACGAAGTGGCTGATGTAAACGCACCTAAGGGTGCCGATCCGAAGGTGATTGATGCCATGAAATTTCTGCCTCAGCACCGCGAGCGGATCGTACTGGTAGGCTTCAGACGCGATTTAAATGTCCATGAGGGCTTCACTCTCAAAGACATAGTCAAGCACCAGCCAGCACAACGGCCTTCGTTCGGCGATCTTCTAGACGAGGACGTCGACAGCAAGTACATCCTCACGCCCAAGCTGTGGGAGTATCTCTATAAGTACGCTCAGAAACACAAGGAGAAGGGTAACGGCTTCGGGTTCGGCCTGACTGGCCCCAACAGTGTGGCGCGTACGCTGTCCGCCCGCTACCACAAGGATGGCTCAGAAATTCTTGTTGATCGCGGATTCTCGGAAAAACTTGAATTTCATGGCGAACTTAATCATATGAATAGGCCGCGCCGCCTTACTCCTCATGAATGTGCCCGCTTGATGGGGTTTGACAAACCGGGCGAGAGCAGCTTCGTGATTCCTGTCTCTGACACCCAAGCTTACCGTCAATTCGGCAACTCCGTAGCAGTGCCTGTTTTCGAAGCGGTCGCGCGAATAATGAAAGACCGTATCTTAGCGGCCAAGGCAAAAGCACAAGATGCGGAAAGACCGAAACTTGAAATTGCGCTTCCGGGATAACGGTCGCCACCTACAAATTTATTTCGTCCTCGATAGAAATCTGTGGACCTCTATCAACGGGTAGGCAGTTAACAAATAATAATCGTAAACCATGGCTGCCGAGCAAGATTGTCAATTCGATTACGAGCGGCGGGTCATGGCATTGCCATCTGAAGTATTCCAATTGGTATTCCAATCAAAATACAGCTCTAATATTTTTTAGAATAATCAATAGCATAACGGACCGATTCAGATTACCCAGGTCTCCACGGACGTCTTTTTTTGTGCCTGCAATCCAGTAAATACGGAGGTTTCAGGACCACGGGAGGCTTTCCAGGCTTTTTGAGTTCCAGGCAGTTTGGTATTCCCAATGGTATTCCCGGCTACCCGGCTCTAATCTTGGGAATACCAAAAGGTGTCATGGAATACTTCTCATTTGCGCTCAAACCACTCGCCTCTCCGACCGTCAGCTCAAGGCGGTCAAACCGAAAGACAAAGATTACGTCCTCACCGATGGCGACGGGCTCCAGCTGCGAGTCAGGGTCAATCGCTCGATGCAGTGGAATTTCAACTACCGGCATCCCGTCACCAAGAATCGAATCAACATGGCACTCGGCTCTTATCCCGAGGTTTCTCTTGCGCAAGCGAGGAATAAAACCATTGAGGCCAGAGAGCTGCTTGCACAGGGCATCGACCCAAAAGCTCAGCGCAATGAGCTGCAGGAAGCCAAACGAGCGCAAACGGAACATACGTTCGAGAACGTAGCCACCGCGTGGTTCGAATTGAAGAAGGACTCCGTCACCCCGGCATATGCCGAAGACATCTGGCGCTCGCTCACACTGCATGTTTTTCCAAGCATGAAATCAACGCCGTTACCGGTCTATTCGGCACTCCTCATTGTCTGGAATATGCACCAACGGAGCAGCCAGCAGTTCGATGAGCGAAATGCTGACAAAAAGCAGGTCAATGTGGATGCAATTCCACACGCCACAACCGCAGCAAGCAACGCTATGCCCTGACCGGGCCGAGCGTTTCTCCCTCCAACGGCACACCAGCTACCTCAGCATCCAGCAAACACTCCCCTTCCAAATCGAACGGCAGCGCCCACAACTGCAGCCCGTCCCCGTAATCAAACACTGGCAACGCCCGCTGCAACCCAGCCCAGTGTGGGTAAATCAGCACCAGTCTCGGCACACGTCCGCCGTTACGGTATTTATGGCCATACGCAAACAGCTGGTAAAAATCACTCTGGCTCAGGTTGTAGTTCTGCTCAGCGTTGCGTTTGTCAATGCGTTTCCACTTAGTGTCTAGCACCCAGCGCTGCTCGGCAGTATCTATGAGCAAGTCCGGCTTCAGCCGGAACACTCCTCTGCCGCCATGGCGGCAGAGGTCCGCTTGCGCCGTCTGCGCTGTCAGCGTGGCACCCCGCCTCAACTGCTTGCCAAGCGACTGCTGCACATAGTTCTCAAACAACCGCTCCATAGGGAATAGCATACTTACCCCTTGCCAAACGCCCTGCACCGCAACCGGCATCTGCTGGTTCAAGACCAGCTCGCACCAGGGCCTGATGGCGCCGTAATGTGCCATCAGACGATCACGGCTCCACAGGCGGAAATCCTGTGCGACGTGCCGGCTGGCAGGTATCTCTGCTAACAAGGCGCGCAGCTCGTTGGCGAGACGCCAGTTGGCAGGCAGTTGGGTTACCTTGGCGACCTGTTCCAGCGCGAGTTTCAACAACCGGTTTTCCGCACGGTCCGGCAGATAGACGTCATGCCGCACTTGAAACTGGTGCTGCCGGCCCGGGGGCTGGCGGAGCTGCGCCACTACATTGAGCTGGCCACGCAAAAAAGGTCGCTCCTCCTCTACGCGCGTGTAGTCGAAGCGAATACCGCGCTTCACCAAGGCATCCAGCTCATTCAAATACTGCCCCATCACCCATTCAGTGAGCGGTGCATCGAACAACTCCAGCGCCGTAACTGATGCCTGCCGCGGCTTTAAAAAAAGCGCCGTTTGAATCAACTTTCGTAACAGCGTGCGGCTCTTAAGCACGCAGTCACCTTGTTCGAAATGCTTGGGCAATATTTCAAGCCGTGTGCCGCAGGGAGTTTCGATAACGCCCACATAGCTGTCCCATTTAAGCGACTGCCGGCCCTCGACCTGCAGCAGGGTCGCTCCAGCGCGGTTGAAGCTTGCGCTGAGGTCACACAGCCAGTCGAACGCCGTTTCCGAGATATGCGCACAATCCAGGTTGCCCGGCGGCACCGGCGCCCTGGTAAGCCTGGCGTACTCCCGGACGATAACGTTCGTGCTCACGCCGTTTGCTCCTCCGGGGTAGTGGCATCCTGAGTGCTGGCATGGGCACTGATCACCCCGGCATAGGCCGTCGGCCGACTGAAAGCCAGCGGGTTGATACGCCACACCTGGTCTTGCGCAGGTACTTTGTCGCCAAATAGCGCGAGCAAGTTCTGAGTTTCGCGCAGCACGAAACAATCGGTTTCGGGTTTACGGTGGTCGTTCAATACCCATTGGATGCGTTGCCAATCTTCGAAGAAGTATTCCTGCAACAGCGGCAGTACCTGGTTGCGGAAAATCAGCTCCAACTGCGCCAGCGTGCCGCCGTTCAGCAACGGCATAAAGTAGGCGTGCCCCAGGCAGTGCTCGCGATCGAGCAGCACTTCGATACGTTGGTTCATCACCCTCAACAATTGACCAATGTTCACCCCCTCGACCGTAGTACTTTCCAGTAAGTGTGGCTCTGGCAACATTTCTCTGAATACAAAGCGCCGGCGCAACGCAATGTCGAGCCCTGCCAGCGAACGGTCTGCGGTATTCATGGTGCCGATGAGGTGCACATTCTGAGGCACGGTAAACGGCTTTTTCGAATAGGGTAGTTGCAAGCTGAGCGCTTCATCCGCACCATCGCGCTTGGAAGGCTCGATCAGGGTGATCAGCTCGCCGAAGATACGCGACACGTTGCCCCGGTTGATCTCGTCGATGATGAGCACATAAGGCGTGTCCGCTGGCGAATTGGATACTGAGGGTTCGACGGCTTTGACACCTTCGTGCTGCAAGTAAGTCAGCAGGTCTGCCCAGGTGAAGCGATTCATCGCATAGACGGTTTTCAACGTGAACTGACAGCCATCGTTGATGGGCAGAATGGACAGGTTGATGTCCCGATAAACCCAACGCACTGAGCGCACATGCTGATAGTCAGGTTTCACCCCATCGGGCACCGTGGCTTCATAGCGATACTCGCTGGTCACTACTCCAATGGCGCCGACCTTTTCGGCCGACTGGATACACAACAGAACGTCCCCCACTGCCATTTGCTCAGCAAAGTAGTTGAGTGTGCCTTTATCACCAGAGCCTAGGCCCTGGTAATAGTCATTGGTTTTATAAGCTTCGCTTAAGTCCCCGCTATCGCCCCATCCGATGCGGGCCTCACCGTGCGTCAGGCAATAGTTTTTGCTGGGTGACATGCCAGAGCCGTCGATGGAGATTTTCCAGATGGCGGCGTTGGGGCGAACCCCTAAGTCTGCAACAGGCTGCGTCTTGGCGTCATCGCAGATGCGCTTGAATACACCCGCCTCTAAGGGGTAACGCAACTGCCCCGTTTCACTGTCTGAATCCGCGCGGATGCCCTCGACGAAGTCTTCATAGCTGAAGCTCTGATGGAAGGTCACGAAGCGCACGCGCCCCGCAGAAGCCAAGCGGTCGAACTCGGCTTTCAACCGCTGGCGAGTTTCAGGAGAATTGCCGGTGTTCTGCGCCAGGAACTCAGGCGCGAGAATTGCCAATGCCTGGTTGATGGTGGCGTACGTTTTGCCGGTACCGGGCGGGCCGAACAATATTTGATTCAGCGGGGGCTTGGTTGCCGACAAGTCGATAACGGCCTCCGGACCTTCTGGCTCAGCCTGGCCATAGTCACTAGGTACCAACCCACTCCCCTTCAATGGTAACTGCCGGTTCTCAAGTACCTTCTCAACGGTGCTCATCCAAGCCTCTACATCGGCGTGAGTGGGACAGCGTTGCGCGCTGATTTCCCAGCCTTCTTCTTGCGCGTCCATCAGCGCCCGATGATCTGCGACCCCGCGAACTGAGCAGCAAATTTCACCTCCGTACCAGTAAAGGGTGAATGCGGGCTTCCCTTTCAAACTGTTTTGCTCACGCACACCAATTCGAATATCCGCGGGGGTAATATTCACTGTCCAGTGATCGGCCTGAGGGTAGTGTTCACGGAAGTACTTGAGCAGCATCCAGACCCACGCCTGTTCCTCAGAGGTACCTTTGTCCAGAAGCTGAATCACACGCTGATCCGCATAGCCCTCAATCGCACCTCTCGCGATCTGTCGCTGGTATTCAAGCCACTGCTTTAACCCGTTCTGCACGTTGTTGCTGTTGCTCGCACCAATCTGCGCAAATTCACCGCCTGGGCCATATTGCCGGTAGAGAGTGGTCAGCTCATCCACATCGGTGATCAGAAGCACTTGGCGCCCCAAGTGGTTGCTGATGGTATTGAGGCCAGAACGGTAGCTACTGGCGGTATTCGGTGATTTTCCGGTATCGGTCAACCAAACTTTGAACAGCTTTCCTTGCGCATCACTCACAGGCGTACTCCAGTTTTTTGAGCGTCAAACAGGCGCAACCGAGATCTTGAAAAAGTTCGATGACGCTTCGCCTTGAGCCCGCATGGTCCTAGCAATATCCGAACTCGATCATATACGAGCCCACCACCTCATCAAACCAGCCCACTGCCACCGCATTAACGATCCATTCTCCCCAACAAAATAACCTAACATCATTTCGCCACTAAAGGTTATCGCTCACCCGTCGATACCCAACAAGGTGCGAATAATTCACACGCCCCTACGAGAACGGTAACCTGGCTACTCGGCGTTGGTGCCGGCAGTGGCCATAGTATTTTTTGCGCGGATTCATTGGGGAGTGAGCGGGGGTTCAGGAAGTGAAGATGTGCGCCAGATACCGTTAGGCCGCTTTGCGGCCCTTCGCGGGCAAACCTGCTCCTACAGGTACTGCGCAATCTTGTAGGGGCAGGTTTACCCGCGAAGGTCTGCAGGGCAGCCCAATTTGGCTCAACTGACTGGCACTACTCCTTGCCGAGCCTCCTCATGCAGTTGCCTCAAGCTGCGCGGGCGATGATGTCAGAGCATTCAGCTTGGCCTTCACGGTTTGCAGCTTGGCTTGATTGGCACTGATGAAGCGCGAGCGCTCTTCCACCGTCTCGACAATCTTCTCAAACGCCTTAAGCTGCGGTGCGAAGAAGTCCAACAGCTTTTCGTCGTCAGCAATGATGTCGTAGATATCCTTGAAGGCGCTTTTGATCATCTCGGCAATCGACTCCTTGGCGTTCTTCAACTCCTGTTCCAGTTCATGCGCTTTATAGGCGTTGAGCAGGTCCGAGGTAAGTGTGATTGCAGCGCCTGCAGGGCCTGCCCACTTTGAAATAGCGCCGGCGATTTTGGTCGCTTGCCAAGGCTTGAATTTGATCGCCACGCCAGTCACTGCGCTGAGCGCATCGCGGGCTGCAAACACCGCCCCCTTGATGATGTCGGGGCTCAAGTTAGCAATGCCCTTGGCAGCCCCGCCCATCGACTTCAATGCACTGTCACCCATGGCATTGAGGAAGCTCTCGCTGGAGTTGAGTTGGCGGCCAATATCCTGAGAGATGCGGCTGGTTACTTTGGAAGACTGGTCGAAGGAGCGGTCAATTGCGCCCTTGATTTTCAGGTTCAACTTGAAACCTACACCATCCTCGGTGTAACCCAGCTCGTCTTCGAGGAATTCACGAATGTTTTCCAAGCCAAGCGGACGTAACTTGCCCAGCATGCCTTTCTCAAGGTTCTGAAGTTCTTCGAACAGCTCACCGGCCACGCGTTTGACTTCACGACGACCCGACTCAATGTCTTGGGTAATACGTGCCGATTCTTCGGCATTCTGCTCGGCAAAAGCCTTGAGCCGCTCCAACTGTTCTTCGGCGCGCACCACATGCTGGCCGACGACATCTCGCACTACATCCATGCCCGTCTTCGCAATCAGCACCGCAGGCACATTGTGCCGCAACACTTGCGTGGTCATGGCTTTGAGGTCGTTGATGCGCGAGCGGCTTTCATAGTGCTCTGGCTTGCCAAACCAGAACGGCAGGCCGCGTCCATTCGGATTGGAGGCCAGGCAGACGATATTTACCTTGGCCAGTTCATCCGGGCTCAGGTTGGCTGCACGCTGCAGTTTGCCTTTGAGGTTGTCCTTCTTGATCGTGGCCTGAGCATCGAACAGTACTTGCTCGGTGAGGTCAGTCACTTCGTCCATCTTGTTGATCACGAAAATGGTCGAGGACAGCTTGTTCAAGTCCCGCAGCACCCACTTGACGATGTCGTTGTGGCTTTCCTTGAGTGGGTTGGTAGCGTCCACGACATACAGAATCAGGTGCGCCTCGGAGATGTAGCGTTTGGTCAGGTCTTCATACATGACCTGCTCGCCGTCGACACTTTTTTCCTTGTCGCCGAACAGGCCGGGGGTGTCGACGATTTCGCACTTCTCCGGCAGCCCCTCTGGAGAATAAATTGCCAAGCGATCAGAGGACTCGTCCATGTTGATGTTCATGTCGGCCATGATCTTACCCAGCCAAGCGGCAATAACGCTTGTCTTGCCGTCGGAGAAGGCACCCAGCAAGGCGATGCGGAGCACATCGGACTCGACGGCTTGTACTGCCGAGTCGATCTTGTGCAACTCGCTACCGACGTCGGCGCCCATCTCCCCCAACTCATCGAGCACCGCACGCAGTTGCTCCAGCCCCTTGAGCGCTGCCTGCTTCTCAACGTTGAACTGATTGAATTGTTCCATACGGTATGTTCTCCAACTGCTCTTTAATAAGGGTCATCAGCGCGATCTGCTGTTCGATAACGTCCAGAGGGCGCTTGAGCGACTCCTCAAGCTGCTGCACGCGGGGCAATACGGTTTCGTTAATGTGCTTGCGAACAGGGGTAAACAGCGTTTTGCGTTCTTCCTTCAAGGCGTTACGGGCTTCGGTGCATGCGTCATCGATCTTCTCCTGAACTTGCCCCTGTGCTTTGCGAATGCGTTTTTCCTTGCTGGTAAAGATGCTCAGCACACTCACAAAGATGCCCACCAAAGCGCCAGCAACGGCGCCGATCAGGTTGCCGATCACCGGAAACGCGGTGCCGATGCCTGCCCCAGCCAATGCGTAGGAGCCTATGTTGAAGGCCATCCACCCGTAGTCACCCAGTTCGAAGCCAAGGTCCAAGTCAGGTGTTTTGTAGTTGATATTCAGGGATTCGGCGTCATAGAGAAGCTGCTCGAACTCTACCCGTGCAACGTCCTCCATCAGACGCTGGATGGCTTGGTGCATGTCCTGCCCCAAATCATTTAGGTAGGCTTCGAACTGCTCCTGGAGTTTATCCTTGAGCTCATTCTGCCCACGCTTGAAAGCACGATTGATCTGGCTGGAAATAACGTCGTTTTCACCGAAGTTCTTTTCGACGATATCGTCGGCATCTTCCTTGAGGTCGTTGAAAAGGCTATCCCAAAGATTCCGCCTTCCCGCAACGACCAGCCGCTCGAATCGCTCCCAAGCCGCCTTGATCGCTTCGCGGCACTTCTCGAATTCCGGCTCAGTCCTGGCAACGAAGGCTTCATGGGTTGCGTGCAACGCTTGCAAGGTCGAAATGTTTTCAACCAGCAATTCGTACACCTTGGTCTTGTTGCTTTCGATCATATCCTCTCGGAACGTCGCGAGCTTAGTATGCAGCACCTTGGCGACGGACTTGATCTGGCTGAATTCATACATCTCTTTCGACGAGGCGAAGTGCTTCTTATAATTGCGCTGCTGAATCACCAGGTCCTGGCTACGGGCGGGGTCGATTGTGGTACGCCCAGTTTGCGCATCGCTCGCCAACGACGAAAATGCCAGCAGGCCCTGCACGTAGTGGCCTGTCTGTAAAACTTTGCTACCCAGTACCGAGCGCAGTACGTCCTCGGTCTGTTGCAAGGCGGCGGTGGAGTCGCCGTGCGCAGTTAGTGACTCGCGGTCTTCCTCGAACTCGTAGGCGTCGGCATTGCCACGCACGTTGACCAAAGGGCACACCTGAGTACCTAAACGTAGATAAGAACGAATTTTCTCTGCGGTGGCTTTCTCAGGCTTTTTATTGGTGCCGTTTACATAGAAAACGAGATGCGCCTTGGCAACGGCCTCGCGGACCATATGCGCATACTTGGCCTCGTCACCCTCAATACCAGGCACGTCGATCAACTGAAAGCGTTTGCCCTTGTAGTTCAGGGGGTAGAGCGTATTGCCCTTGGTGAAATCGGCTTCACCCGTGCCGATGATCGAGCCGTCTACACGATGTGCCTGGGCCTTCTTATGTTCATAAGCCAACAGATCGTCGTGCAGCCCTT
Source organism: Pseudomonas sp. WS 5532 (assembly GCF_012985445.1). NCBI lineage: Bacteria > Pseudomonadati > Pseudomonadota > Gammaproteobacteria > Pseudomonadales > Pseudomonadaceae > Pseudomonas > Pseudomonas sp. WS 5532. Next base: position 246,597 of record NZ_JAAQWK010000005.1, on the reverse strand, counting down.
TGAACTGCTGATTGAGCAGGCCATCCAGTGCAGGAGAGCGCGTCTCAATGCGTTGGAGAACTGGCGTGTCATCGGGGGAGACAGGCGAAGGGGTCGAGACGGCCTCATCGAACAACTCATCAAGTTCGTGCTGGGACATTTCAGGCTCCTGCCAACTTCAGTACCGCCACCGCAGCACCAGCGCCGATCAGCACTCCACCGATGGCGAACATCGACAGCCGGGCCTTGAGGCTCGATATCGCGTGCGCTCGCGCAATGTCCAGACGCTGTGAGGTTTCCTGTTGCTCCAGTGCCAGGCGAGCGCTGGACTCCTGTTCGGCGAGGGTGCGCTTGGCCTCCGCTTCTGCCTCAATTACTTGTTGGCGATGCGCGGCTTCCTGCTGCTGCAACTCTTGCCGTGCCTGAGTTTCTTGCTGGGCAAGCCGCACTCTAGCATCGGCTTCAGCTTGAACAATCGCATTTCGCTCCTGGGCTTCGCGCTGAACGATTTGCGCCAGCTGGGCTGTGCTTTGGCGAATGCTGACCACTTCCCCCGTGTACTCGCTGTACAAGGCGTGCAAGCCTTCGCGCACATGCTCGAGGCGAGCGGTAAGGGCTTGCGAGAACTGCTCCAGGTCATCGGCATGCTGTTGCAGCAGTGCCTCTCGGGATTCTTCCTTGAACAGGATACGCAGTGATTCGATGATCGTGCTCTTGCCAGCGTTGGTCTCACCGAAAAACGCCAGGGTGAACGTGTCCCACTCAGCGTGGGTTTTCAACTGTTCCAGTTCGCTGTCGAACCGCCCCCGAATGTCACGCAGTTTTTCGGTGATGTTACCGATTTCACGCTTGCCATCTTTGTGCTCGACGTTAAGCGCGATTATGTCTTCCATGGCGCTGCCAATACTGTCCGAGACATCGGCATAGAGGCGGTTGAGATCTTCAGTGGCGTTCATTGCGCGTCCTTGTAATGAAGTAATGTCAGGCAGGATTTTGTTTGCCAATAAACGCAATCAACTGAAGCCCTGAACATGCGGGGTAGCCAAGGCTATGGTAAACGCTCGACCATAAATGGCATATAGCCATAATGTTGATATGCCCTGCACATCCACGGGCTGGCACTGGCTTATGCGCATACCAGGGTGCTGGAAGTGCCTGATCGACCCATTCGGCCCGAGGTGCTGCGCCCCTTGCTCAAGGCCTGCGTCTGGAAACCGAATACGTATCCTTCAACACCCCCAACGTCGAGGTGCGCCTGATTGCCCCGCACACGCTGGCCTACACCGGCATGCGCTGGCACGTGCGAGCATATTGCGAAAAGAACGGCCAGTACCGCGACTTTGTCCTCAGCCGCCTGCGTGGGCAGCCAGACTTGCTCGACGCATCGCCAAACACCCGCGAGCAGGACGAAGACTGGAATATCGAGGTACCGATCATCTTCGAGCCTGACTGGCCGTTGAACGCGGCGCAGAAGGCAATTATCGAAACAGACCTCGGCATGACGTAGGGACAACTGGTGGTCTCCAGCCGCCGGGCACTGGTGACGTTTGTGCTGCAGCGCTATCAGATCGACCACCGCAACATGGCAATACTGCCTGAGGCCCAGCAACTGGTGGTGAGCAATCTCCAGGAACTGCAGCCGGGGCTGATGAAGTACTAACGCTTAGCTCTTCGAAGCGTCAACCGCGATAAACTGCATGACTGTGCCAACTCGGCACGCTGCTTCCACTAATTGTTCTGCTGATGCTGGACAGACTAGAAACGCCTGTTACGCCGTAGTGCTTTAGCTCAGTGGTTTTTCCTGGAACAGGGTCGCCCGACAGTGGGTGGCCGAGCTGGTTAGGCAGGCCATGAATACGTTCCGCAGTATTCCAATCGGTATTCCAGCTTAAAATAAAATCAGGAATTACCTCAATTAATCAATTTGTTACTAAGCGAATTCAAATTACCCCGGCCCACCAATTCGAAGCATCGACAAAACCCGCCTAGTGCGGGTTTTGTTGTTTCTGGAGGCTGGAAAGCCCAGCCGGCGGGCCTTCGGATTTTTCCTTCAAGATGTCGCGCCGTTGGTGAACTGTTCCCACTCCCCCTACACGGCTAACCTCCTCCTGTCGCTGCAAAATCAGCGACCGGGTTTAGCAGCTCGGTTAATATCAAGGCCTGCAACGCCACCATCCGTTCAGCATCAGCTGGACTGCGTTATGGCGGCTGTGCGTGGGGCACTTTCGGGTGCGCTGGGTTCCTTGATTCCTGGTCTGCTAACCCGCGTACAGTCGCCACCCTCTTCGTTTAGCAGCGATGCCTGGCGACTCCACCAATCAAGGAGTTTGCGCCATGAAAAAAATCACCCCAAATCCCCCAGCGAACCTTTTCACGGTCGCTCAAGATATCGACACCGAAACCCTCCTGATTCAAGCCAGCGAAACTCTGGCCTCGCTTAACGCTATCACCACCGATCTGGCCTTCGAGCTCGAAGGTGAAAACCGTCAGAAGCTATTGGGTAGCCAACAATTGATCGTGCTGGGTGAGTTATTGATCGAGCGGGTGTTGTCCGTACTGCACCCCACAACCGCCACATCACCTTCCCCGCAGTAGTAAAAATCAAAAGGCCGATTTGCTACGCAGCAACTCGGCCTTAAGAACCTTCAATCCTCGGCGCACCTTGGTTCAAAACAAGCAGGCTATCGGCGGCCGTTGACCCGCGGGGCAGAGCTCGAGGTATGGACTGCACATGGCTGACGGCCAGTCATTCTCCTGCCACCACATAAACATCGCACCCGACTAAGGATCTGGCGGCACTGGCCTGGCACTCATCTTGGCATGCAGGAGGGTCCCCCCTTTGTAACCAGCTTCTATCTGTCGACGAGGACCAGTATCCTTCTCTCGATTGGTACCGATAAAACGATGCTGGTGCGCGTTTCGCCATAATTATTAATCTTCGCGATAACGTTCTCAATGTCTGCCATCGACTTGGCATAGATTCTAATAAGGTAAGAGTCATTACCCGTAACGTGCAGGCATTCAACGACCTCTGGGATGTCGTTGAGCGTCGCGATCAACTTGGATTTTGATGGTTTGAAGGTCGTCATGCCGACAACGGCTGATATGCCAAACCCCAGCTTCGCTGGATCAACCTGAGCACAATAGCCAGAAATGATTCCCCCATCCTCGAGCTTTCGCAGACGGTCAGTTGTGGCAGGAATGGAAAGGCCCACGTGCTTTGACAATTCGGTAATGGAAATGCGCCCCAAATCTTGCACCACGCTCAAGATTTTGATGTCTATACGATCCATGAAGGTCTTCCGTGAAAAAAGGTGAAAATTTTAATGAAGCTCATACAATTTCCATTAAAAAATAATCCATCAAAAAAGTAGTAAGTGCTAGCCTATTTTCAGCCCATGAAAACTCTACAAAAAACAAACGACGAACTGCTTCATTTTTTAAAAGCTGCCCAACAGAGTGAAGATTACCGAGCTTCTGCCGCATAAGTGGAATCCTGTCGAAGCGACTATTTTCCAAGCGTCTAATTTTTAGGAGAAAGCCATAAAGGCTTTATCAATTGTACGGCCCAGTGGCGGCCGAATCGCTTCTGGCGAGAAAATCCTCGAAGTCCGTCGTTGGCTTCCAGACTTAGATCCTTGCGAGGATCTCCTGATTGTGGAAAACGAGCGATTTCTCCATAACGATGGGGACGAAGACGATAACGGTATTGCCGTGGCAATTGTGCGCGTGAAAGCCGTGCGTCCCTTCATCCTCGCTGATATGCAAGCGGCCTGTGCAAGCTATTTTGAGGATGGCTGGCTCGCATGGGAGTTGAGTGACATAAGGCCAGTCACACCCCCTGTGACCATCCGTGCGGCACGGGGTATCTACGAGGTAGATTTCCTTCTCCCAGACAAACGCTGAACATTGAGCAAGATGTGTTGGGCAGACGCTTACTTTTAGCAGTGCAACCGTATCAGACATCTATCTCGCGATAGGACGTTTGAAAGCCTATATCGAGTTAAAAATGCAGCCCCTAGCGCTTTAATAGGGGCCGCTGCACGCTCCCTGTGGCCCTTATGCAGCAGCGGCAAGCATGACACCGGTGACCACTTGATACGCACCAAGGACGGTGATGGTCGATCCGGAAAAGTAGTTAATCAATTTGAGTTTTGACTTGGATATTCTGGTTTTGAATGCGGAGGAAAAACCGCTTAATCCAAGCCACCAAACCGCGGAACCTAGAAATATACCGGTCACCATTGGCCACACTGAAGGCTGGCCTTGGTCGCCGACCATGCCATCGCTCATTGACGCGAATATGGCGATGAACGACAAGATGGTCATCGGGTTCGATAAGGTCAAAAGCAATGTCGTCGAATAGGCTTTCATCATGCCGGCCCGTTCGCCCGACAAGGCGGTTGCAGGCTCCTTTGACTTTATCGTCTGGTAGCCGATGTACGCCAGAAAAAGCCCGCCGAAAATGCACAGCCAGGGTTTGAACATAATCAGTGTTGTGATAATCGCGGTGATCCCTAACGCGCCTATAAAGCCATACATTGCGTCGGCGGTTGCTGCCCCTAACCCTGTTGCAAAACCTGACCTCCAGCCTCGCATAAGGCTGCGCTGTATACATAAAAGGCCTATTGGGCCGACGGGGGCTGCTATGCACAGTCCAATAATCATCGACTTCATAAAGATCAACATAAATCCCCCTCCGTAATTGAGTTTATAGATTAGATGCTGAACGCGCGCAGATGAATTAAATATTCAACTATTTTTGACAAGTTTATATATATTTTTAAGGCATAAATAAAAAACAACCTTACTTATTAAGGAAAGCAAAAAAACCCTTCACATAGCGAAATCATTCACTCATCGGGTCAATTGACGCCCCTCTGCTTCAGCAATAGACCTGCTGAACGCCACTCGACGAGAGCGTCAAAAAAGAGGTTCCGAGTTGATCCGTCTATTCTTGGAGCGCCCCCAGGAGAATGAACACTGCTTGATTTCACCCCTTCTTTGTGGCGAGAATTTTCGCCAAATGAAACATCCAATTTTAGTAAACCACCATACCTACAGCTCAACGGCATTTACGCCGAAGGCCCTTCAACAAAAAAGACGTCCACAGACGTCTTTTTTTGTACCTGAAATTCGCCCCCAATCACCCCCGCGCCGTATCTCTACGCAACACCAACATCCCCACAAAAACCACCCCCACCACCCCCACCGCAATCATCAACCCATCCCCACTCACATAAGAAACCGTCGCCCCCGTAGCAATCGGCCCCAACACACTCCCCAACGTATAAAACATCGCAATCGCCGTCATCGCCGTAGACACCTGATGCTCCCCCACCCGATCTCCCGCTTCGATCACGGCCAGGGTATTCATGCCGCCAATCGCGCCGCCCCAGAGGAATACGATGAGCGTCGCCAACCAGGGAAGCGGCTGGCTGAATGGGATGGCGAGGGTGCCTAGCAGCAGGATCAATCCGCAGACCAGTTGGCCGATTTTGTAGGAGCTGCGGTCGGCCATCCAGCCGATGGGCAGTTGCAGCAGGGTGCCGCCGATGCCGAAGACTGAGATCAGCAGGGTCGCGGCGGTGAGCAGGTAGCCGGCCGAGAGGCTGTAGCTGGCCAGGAATGATACGGATGAGGTTTCGGCGAAGCCGGCGATAAACGCGCCGCAGAGTGCGGTGGGGATGACGCTGAATAATTTGCCGTAGCGTTTTTCTGCCGGGGTTTGTGGTTGGGTGTCGTAGGGTTTGAGGGTGAGTGCCAGTAGGCCGGAGAGTAGGACGATGACGGCGCAGGCGTAGTAAGGCGCGGCGCTGCCGACGCCGAAGACCACCAGCAGCAGCGGGCCGACGGCGATGCCCAGGCCCATGAGGGTTTCGTGTACGCCAATCGCGCGGCCGCGTTCGTCTTTGGAAGCGACGGCGACGATCCAGGTATCGCAGGCGATCCAGCGCAGGATCAGGCCGATACCGAGGACAAAATTCAGCGCAAAAATCAGCACCAGGTGGTGGGTCAAGGTCATGCCGATCAGTGCGCCAACGGTGAGCAGCGCACTGAGGATGTTGGTCTTGACCAGCCCCAGGTGGGCGAGCAAACGCGGCACCCATTTGTACAGCAGCAGAATCGCCAGCCACGAGGCGCTGACGATCACGCCGATCTTGGCCGGCTCCACGCCTTGCTGTTCCAGCGACAGCGAAAGCAGTGGCGTAACGGTGCCGATCTGCACGATCTGCGAGAGTGCCGAGAGGGTATTGATCTTGGTTAAGGCAAACCAGCGCTGCTTGTCGGTGTATTCGATGCTCGGACTTTCCATGGGTGACAGGCCTTGGTTAGGCAGCAGTAGAACGCCCGAACTGCCAAGGGGCAAAGTAGCGATTAGTACCCTGCCAACCTGCCAGGCACCAATATTCTTAATGACTAAGGATATAAAAACCGAGAGTTACCCTATCTAAAAAAAAGGTGTTTGAATCGCCCCAGGTTTCGTAGACACCTCTTTCCCATTACCCTGACGACCTTTATCAGACAACCGGAAGTCAGATACCCGTGCTCAAGCCCCTCGCCGTCATCGCCCTCGCCTTCACGCCCTTCCTCGCCAACGCCGCCGACCTCGCGGGCGTGTGGCAGGGCACGCTGGGTAAATCCGCCATCACCGCCTGTTTCAACGGCGCCGACGGCGAACAGGGCAGCTACTACTATCAGCGCATTCTCACACCGATCCAACTGACCCAGGCCAACGACAACGCACCGTGGGTGGAAGCCGGCAATACCGGGCTGTGGAAGCTGGACAAACCTCAGGGCGATACGCTCGCGGGCGCCTGGAGCAAAACCAAGGACGCCAAATCGCTGCCACTGGCCTTGAAACGCATCAGCACCGACGGCTGCGGCAGCGACGCCTACAACGCGCCCATGGAAGCCGCGCCGCTGCCGGTGAAGACCGAGAAAAAAAGCTTCGAAAACCACGCTTATTTGCTCAAGGCCCAAGGCGCACAGGTCACGATCAAGCTCGAAGGCGACAGCCCGGCGATTCAGAAGATCAACCAGCAACTCGCCGCCCTGGCCGTCAGCGATGAGGCGCAGGCGGACTATTTCCAGGAGCGTCGTGAGTACCTCGGGCGAAACGGCTCGGGCTACACCAGCGAAATCGACGTCGAGCCTACGTATTGGTCATCGCAATTCATCACCGTAAAGTTCTATCGCTGGGCGGCGGGCACTGGCGCGCGGGGCATCAGTTGGGGGCTGCACTCCTGGAACCTGCAAACCGGCGAACGTGTTGACCCGTGGACCTGGCTCGGTGGCCAACAACAAGGGTATGACGTCTACTCCGGGCACGTGAAGTTGCCTGCCACCTTCAGCGCCTGGCTGGCCAAACAAACCACCACCGACGAGGGCTGCCCGGCAATCACCAGTTACGACAGTTTCGACCTGAGCTTCAACACTCAAGGCCTGCAACTCTCCACGCGCGCCACGGGCGACGGCTGCGACAATGAGTTGAGCTTCACCTGGGCGCAATTGGAACCGGTACTCACCGAGCCAGGCAAAGCGGCGCTGCCCAGCTTGAAACTGCCTTGAATACGGGGCTGAGCGAGCCGTACAAAAACCCCACACTCGTTCACGAAATGTTAAGAAACGGATACATATACTGACCGATTAACATGGCCGCTCCCCCGAGCGGTCCCCTGCTTCGGTAGCCAGAACCATGACGCGTCCCGTTCCTCTGCTGCTCCTTCTCGTTGCTGTGTTGTTCTTCTTCGCCCTTGGCAGCCATGAGCTGCAAGGCTCCACCGAAGCCCGCGTCGCCGGGATCGCCATGGCCATGCACCTGGACAATGACTGGGTGATCCCGCGCCTGTTCCGTGAACCCTTCCTGGAAAAACCACCCCTGAGCCTGTGGCTGGATGCTGGCGCCATTCGCCTGTTTGGCGGCACCAGTTGGGCGGTGCGCCTGGCGTCGGCGTTCGCCGGGTTGTTCAGTGTGATGCTGTTTTACGCGATGCTGCGCAAGTTCGGGCGGCCGCAAACCCTGGCGTTCTGCGCCGCGCTGATCCTGGCGACCATGGCCAGTTACTGGGGCAATGTGCGCGGCGTGGGTGAGGACTCATTGCTCAGCCTCGGCGTGACCACAGCGCTGCTGGGGTTCTACCAGGCCGTGCGGACTGATCGCGAAGGCTCAAGTGGTTGGGCCTGGGCGATGTTTACCGTCGGCATGGTCATCGCCACGTTGAGCAAAGGCGTGCTGGGCCTGGCGATGCCGGGCATTGTGATTTTTGTGTATTTGCTCAGCACCAGCCTGATGGATAAACGCCTGCGCATCGGCGACTGGCTCAAGCCGGCGTTGTTCACGCTGCTGGCGCTGGTGCCGCTGTTGATCTGGCTGGGCTTCCTGTTCCAGCGCGGCGGTATGCAGGCGGTGGCTGAAGTGCTGTGGACCAACAGCGTAGGACGCTTCAGCGGCTCCTTCGTCGAGGCCGGGCATTACGAACCGATCTACTACTACATCGCCAAGCTGCCCGAAGCCTTTTTGCCGTGGAATATCCTGGTGTACCTGGGCCTGTGGCACTTTCGCAAAAGCCTGGTGCGCAACCGCTACCGCCTGTTTTTCAGCGTGTGGCTGGTGGCGCAGTTCACCCTGCTGACCCTGGCGTCGAGTAAACGCACGGTTTATTTGATGGCCCTCACGCCAGCCGCCGCCGTGCTGGCCGCGGAATATGCCGGGGTGTTGCTGGAATGGCTTAAAGCCCACAAACCGGCGATTTACCGCTACCACCGGCGCGTGATCGTCGGTGCTTTTACCCTGGCCATCCTCAGCTATATGAGCGCCGCGTTCTGGTTCGCGCCAAAGGCCGACAAACGCGAGTCGTTCGTGCCGGTGATCAGCCAGGCCAAAGCCTTTCAAACCGAAGGCAAGGACGTGGTGCTGTTCCAGCCTAACGAGCGTATCGCCGGGGCCAGCGTGTTCTATCTGCAGGCGTACTTGCCGATCCTGCAGACCGAAGCCGAGTTGCGCAGCTTCCTCACCGCCAAGCCCGGCAACATTGCGTTGCTGGACCGCACCGAACAGTTGAGCGAGAAGGTCAACGTGATCAAGGAAATGAAGATCGGCCGCCAGCCTTACTACTTTGTGACGCAGTAAGGCTAACGCGGGGCATCAGTGCTTGGTGAGCTTGTCCAGGTAACCCATGGCAAACGCCGAGACCACGAAGGTCATGTGGATGATCACGTACCACATCAAATGCTGCGGATCGACGTTCTTGGCGTCCATGAAGATGCGCAGCAGGTGGATGGACGAAATCGCCACGATGGAAGCCGCCACTTTCATCTTCAGCGACGAAGAGTCCATGGTGCCCAGCCAGTTGAGCTTCTCTTTGTTCTCATCGATATCCAGCTGCGAGACGAAGTTCTCGTAGCCGGAAATCATCACCATCACCAGCAAACCGCCGACCAGCGCCATGTCGATCAACGACAGCAGCAACAGGATCACTTCCGATTCCAACATGGTGAAGATGTTGGGCAGGACGTGGATGATTTCCTGGAAAAACTTCAGCGCCAGGATCAGCAGACCCAGGGAAAGCCCCAGGTAAATCGGCGCCAGCAGCCAGCGCGAGGCGTACATCGTATTTTCGATAAAGCGTTCCATCAGATCTCACACAGCCAGGCTAAAAATGGCCGCGAGTATACCAGCCGCCTCCAAACAGCTGGAACCACGAGAAAACTGATCTGTACGGCATCTGTAAGAGAATTTTTCTGCTAGTGTCGAGTCCTCTCACTCGGCTCGATGATGTCGGACAGGAAGATTCAGATGACGGATGTGCGATCCCCTTTGGCCACCCTTGGCCTGTGTGCGGTGTTGCTGATGGCTGGTGGCTGCTCCCCGAAAGAAGAGCAGAAGCAGGCCACCCTCGAAGAGAAAACCGCAAAGTTCGAACAATCGCTGGACAGCATTCAAGACCCCAAACTCAGAGACGCCATCGCCGACCTCGGCGGCTCCCTGCTGTTGCTGGAACGGGCGCGCGTCAAGCTCGCCAACAAGCCCATCGAAGCCGAATACGGTGAAGATACCCTGGCCCTGCTCACGCACTACCCCACGCCCCAAGCCTTGGTCGACACCTACATCAACGGCCTGTTCGTGCTGCGCAAAGCCTCGCACTCCGACTACCTGACCGATTTGCAGCCGGTATTCCCGTTCAGCTTCAACAGCCCCGACCAGTTCCCCTTCCCCCACGGCCTGGAATGGCAGTCGGTGACCTTGAGCAACAATAAAGTCATCCCCTTCCAGCCGGAATGGTCGGAAACCGACCCGGGTATCCAGTTGAGCCCCAGCAGCTCCAACCTGACCAACCCCGATGACTTGACCGTGACCTACCCGTTTATCGAAGGCGTCGAGACCGACAACAAGAGCCAGCCGCAGCCCGTCAGCCTCAAAGGCTCGGTTGAAGTGGTCGCGCCGGGCAAGGTGCTGACCTTCGACCTGTCGAAAAAAGACGTAGGCCACAAGCGCACCGAAGGCAATATCACCCTCAACCTGCTGTTGCTTGAAAAAAACTACGCCGAGATTGAACTGACCAACAGCGAACCGCTGGCGCCGGAAGTCGGCGATGAATCGCCCAACCCATTGCTGGTGCAGGCCCGCGACAGCACCGGGCAGTACCTGACCCGCTCGGGTTCAATCAACGAAAATGCCGCGCAAGTGGCGTTCTACGAGAAACAACTGGCCGAGATGCAAAAGCAGAAGGCCTGGTCGGATGCCTTTGAAAAACAACTCACCGACGAACAAAAAGCCTTCGAGCACAAACAGAGCAGCCACTACGCCAAGGTGTATTTCAATGGCCTGATCGACACCCTGCAGGTCGATGTACTGGACTTCTCCAAAGCCACCCTCACCCGCAAAGACCTGGACCTGCCGGTGCAGCGCTTCGACAAGAACAGCCTGCAAAGCAGCGTGCAAGCGCTGCCGATGCCGGTCACCGTGTACGACGACAGCGCCGCCAGTTGGCTTAAAGACGCCGCCATGACCGAGGACCAGCTGAAAAAAAGCGTGACCATCACCCAGTCGACCGAAGACGCCAGCGCGGCAAAGATCGTGTTTGACCACCCGTTCACGTTCAATGACGACCTGGTCGGTGCTGATCGCAACAACAGCGACGCGCCCATCACCTTCTTCACGGCGGACGACAAAGGCGAGCGCGGCGAGCCGATTGAACTGCCCACCGAGGCCTTCGAGCTGAACGCCGGCAGCGGCACACTCACCTATGACCTCAACCTGTTCCCGGAAAACCCGGCCTTTGTGGTGGGCTCGGTGCCGCTGTTTTTGGCCACCATCGAAAAAAACACGATAGACGTGGCCAAGCTGCCTAAAGGCCTATCGCTCAAGGACAACGCGCTGATCGTCGACCAAAAGGAATTCCCCGCCGACAGCTGGCGCTTCTACGCCAAGGACGCCACGGGCAAGTACCTCAAGGAAATCCTCGGCGTGAGCCACCGCGCCGAGGAATACGGCACGGCGCTGTTTGATGTGCATTACTTCTACGGCCAGCCCACCAGCCTGGAAAGCTACCAGCGCACCGAACTGAACACCGTGCAATACGGTTTTGAGGTCAAGCTGGATAAGCCCGAGAGCAAGTAACCCCGCCGATCGTCCCCACGCTCCGCGTGGGAATGCATCCCGTGACGCTCCGCGTCACCTGCCCACGGCTTGAACCTGCGCTGGCTGCGGGACGCGGAGCGTCCGGGGCGGCATTCCCACGCGGAGCGTGGGAACGATCATCACAGCGCCAATCGCCCTCGCCCGCCGTTGAGTTGTCGCAGATCTGCAGGTCATCAGCAGCGCATAGCCATGCAACGTCAGGCTATCGATCGTTCCCACGCTCCGCGTGGGAATGCATCCCGTGACGCTCCGCGTCACCTGCACACGGCTTGAACCTGCGCTGGCTGCGGGACGCGGAGCGTCCGGAGCGGCATTCCCACGCGGAGCGTGGGAACGATCAATGGTGAGTATCGCTGACCGGATGCGAGCGCCCGCCGTTAAGTTGTCGCAGATGGGCCTGCAGGTGCAGGCACCAGATCTGCGGGTCATCGGCCAGCGCATAGCCGTGCAAGGTCAGGCTTTGCACAATCGACTCCAGAATGGTTTCCGCCACGAATGGCCCATGGAACGGGCCTTGGGACTTGATGGTGGACGGCTGCTCGCCGGTCATGCCGGCAGCAAACAATAAGGTCCACATGCCGTTATCCCCCGCGAGCGGGCGAATGGAGCATTCGATACGGGTGACCAGGCCCAGGCATTGGCGGGTAAGGCAAAGGTTGCGCGACATGGCGGCGACCCTCGGTAGATCGGTGTTCAGCCTCAATCACGCGGGGAGGCTGTCTCTGTCCTGCGACTCCTGTGGATATCCCTAAAAGTCAGAATAGAAGAAAACCAGTACAAACCAAGGTTGTAGGGACCAACGGGCGTTGGTCCCTGAAATGGGAGTCAATTTTGTGACGAAACACCACCGATCCAATGTGGGAGCTGGCTTGCCTGCGATGACTGACTCATAGCCGACACTTCTGCTGGCTAACCCACCGCTATCGCAGGCAAGCCAGCTCCCACATTTACCGCGTTCCGAACTGCAGATCAGGTTGGCTGGGTTTGCGCCAACGCCTGCTGCGCCAGCTCCTTCTCCGCCTCCTTCAAATCATCCTCACTGATCATCTCGGCGATCGCACGCAACCGCTCAACCACGCGCGCATTCACTGTGCCTTCGGGGAATTGCCCTTCTTCGTCCGGCTCACCGGCAGGCTCGCCCACCAACAGGCTCAGCGCCTCGTCGGCCTGACGCACGGCATAGATATGGAACTGCCCGTCGCGCACGGCTTGCAGCACCTTCTCGTCGAGCATCAGCGTGGCCACGTTGGCCTGCGGGATGATTGCGCCCTGCTCGCCAGTCAAGCCGCGGGCTTCGCAGAGGCGGAAGAAGCCTTCGATCTTCTCGTTGACCCCACCCACCGCCTGCACTTCACCAAACTGGTTGATTGAGCCGGTGATGGCAAAACACTGCTTGAGCGGCGTTTTCGACAAGGCCGAAATCAAGGTACACGCCTCGCCCAACGACGCACTGTCACCGTCCACGTAACCGTAGGACTGCTCCAACGCGATACTGGCCGAGATCGCCAGCGGGAATTCCTGGGCATAACGACTGCCCAGGTAACCGGTGAGGATCATCACGCCCTTGGAGTGGATCGGCTGGCCGAGGTTAACTTCGCGCTCGATGTCGACAATGCCGCTGCCGCCCGGGTACACCGTGGCGGAAATCCGCGCCGGCACGCCGAACGCCGAATCACCGACTTCCAGCACGGTCAGCCCGTTGCACTTGCCGACCGCCGCACCGGCGGTGTCGATCAGGATGACCCCGGCGAGCATGTCGTCGAGAATCCGCGCCGATACACGCCCGGTGCGCGTGGCCTTGGCCTTGAGCGCCCGTTCGATATGGCCGGCATCAGTCATCTCGTCGCCCGCCAGGTGGCGGATAAAGTCCGCCTCGCTGACCAGTTGGAACAAGTCGCCAATGCGCGCCGACAGACGCCCTTGGTGTTCCGCCAACCGTGCGCTGTAAGTGGCCAACCGCGCCACCGCGTCCGAGGTCAACGGCGCCATGCCTTCTTCCGAGGTGCGGGTTTTGAGCAACTGGGCGAACTGTTCCAGGCTTTCGTCGACCATCGGGATGTCTTCGTCGAAGTCCACCAGCACGCGGAACATCTCCTGGAAGTCCGGGTCGGCGTCCTGCAACGCGTAGTACAGCTGGCGCGAGCCGATGATGATGACCTTGACCTGCAACGGGATCATCTGCGGGTTGAGGGTCACGGTGGCCAAGCGGCCCAGCTCGCCCAGCGGCGACTCCATCTTCAGCTTGCGCGACTGCAAGGAGCGCTTGAGCGCGTCCCACACAAACGGCTCGCTGAGCATTTTCTCGGCTTCCAGGATCAGGAAACCGCCATTGGCACGGTGCAACGCGCCCGGACGCAACTGGCGATAGGTGGTGTAGAGCGCGCCTTGGTCGGTGCTGTATTCGATACGGCCGAACAGGTTGTCGTAGGTAGGGTGCGGTTCAAACACCACCGGCGCGCCGCCATTGACCGAATGGCCCACCACCAGGCTTGGGCAATATTGCTCTTCGAGCAGCTTGCGCGCCTGGGCGTCGGTCTTGGCGTCGTCGACCAATTGCTCAACCACGGTTTTCAGCAGGTAGACCTGCATGGCTTGCAGGTAACCGCAAACGCCTGCGTTCTCTGCGTATTTTTCCGACAGAGGCGCCAGCAAAGGTTGCAGGGCCAGGGTGATGGTTTCTTCGTTGAATTGGCGCAGTTGGTTGTTGGACTCACGCTTCCACTGCGGCAGGCTGGCCAGTTCTTCGTTGAGCCGCTCTTCCAGCTCGGAAATATCCGTGTGGAAGCGCTCGCGATCGACTTCCGGCAGTTGCGAGAACTCGGCTTCGTCCAGCGCCTTGCCGTCGAGCATCGGCGTGAAGGCGATGTTGGAGCTGTCGCGGTACAGCGCCACGTCTTTTTCCAGCGCCAGGCGCTCGATCACGTCCAACGCCTTGTCGTAACGCTGGTTGAAGGCGCGGTCGATGGCGCTTTTGCGCTGTTGATAGGTCGGGTGTTCGAACACGGCCGGGAACGTGGCGACAAGGTTGTCGACCAAGCCGTTGATATCGGCGATGAACGCCGCCGCAGCGCCGCCCGGCAATTCCAGGGCACGCGGTTCGCGCGGCTCGTCAAAATTGTTGACGTAGACCCAGTCCGCCGGGGTCTGCAGGCGTTTGCCTTCGGCTTTCAGGTAGCGTTTGACGAACGAAAAGCGGCCTGTACCGGGCTCGCCCATGACAAACACGTTGTAACCGGGGCGTGGCATCGCCACACCGAACTGCAACGCTTCTACTGCGCGTTCCTGGCCAAGCACACCGCGAAAGGGCTCCAAATCATTGGTGGTCGAGAAGCTGAACTGTTCAGCGGAGAAAGGGCGAGTCAGCGCTTCGGGCGCTAGACGCAAGCTGGCAGCAACAGGATCAGGCATCGGGCTTCCTTACATCAGGCGGGGCAGATGACGGCATTCTGGCTCTCGCTGACGCGCTCTGGCAAGGCGAGCCTGTGGGAAAGCATAGACAGGGGATGCGTCTTACAAAAAAATCGCTGCCACGCTCGACAACCACACGGATTGTTTTATAAAAAATAACGGAACCCTAGGAACGTGCCTAAACTCCAAACTGCGCGGGTTGGACTAATAACTGGCCCCTAGGGCGCTGCGACGCGCCTGAACCCTTGTCCATTGGTTTGCACACAAAGAGAACAAAGCTATGAAACGGATCCTTCTTGGTACTCTCTTCACCGTTGTCTCCCTCAATGCAATGGCTGAATCGCCAGGTGGCCCGAACTGCGGTTGGGGCAACATGCTGTTCGAAGGCCAGCGCGGTACTCCGGCTCACTTCCTTGCTTCCACCACCAACGGCACCTCGGGTAACGCCACCTTCGGCATGACCTCGGGCACCAACGGTTGCAGCACCAACAGCGCCCTGACCTACGGCGGCAAGTCCTGGATTGCCATGAATGGCATGATGAACGAGCTGTCCGAAGACATGGCCAAAGGCAACGGCGAAGCGCTGACCACCTACGCGGTGGTACTGGGCGTTGCACCGGAAGATCGCGAGCACTTCGCGGCCGTGACCCACGAGCACTTCCAGCAGATCTTCAGCAAAGCTGACGTGACCGCCGACGACGTGCACAACAACACCCTGGCTGTACTGAAAAGCGATACCCGCCTGGCCAAATACGCCACCCAGGCTTAAGCTCGACTGGCCCGCGCCTTTCGAGGCGCGGGTTTTATTTCTGGTTTTATTTTTGGTTCTATTTTTGGGCCCGCCTCCCCTTTGGGTCTCACTACTTCCGACTTAAGTTGCCCTTATGCTCAAACGCTTTGCCTGGCTGGCACTCTTCGCCTGCGCCCCGCTGTACGCGGCCCCGCATATTGATGATCAACGTTTGCAGCAACTGGCCAACGATCCGTTCTGGCTGTCTTTGGGCCATTACGAAGCCGGCAAGCTCAAGGGCTGGCGCAGCTATGTCAGCGACAAAAAGTTCTTCCTCGCCCCCGATGGCGCCCACCACCCGGACCAGGAACTGCAGGCCACCGTGGAGGCGCTGTACGCCCCGGCCAGCCTCGGCGAAAAGCACGCCCAATGCGTTTACCCCGCACGTACCCGCTGGCTCAAGAGTCAGTTGAACCTCACCGACTTGCCCGCGCTGGAGTGCAAAGAATTCACCCAATGGTTCAAGGACGTCGCGCCCCACAGCGCGGTGATGATCTTCCCGGCGGCCTACCTCAACAGCCCGTCGTCGATGTTCGGCCACACCCTGCTGCGTATCGACCAGGCTGACGTGCAGAGCAACAACACCGCGCTGCTGAGCTACGCGATCAACTTCGGCGCCTATATCGAAGGCTCCGACAACAGCATTCTCTATGCCTGGAAAGGCCTGATGGGCGGCTACCCCGGCCTGTTCGCGCTGGTGCCGTACCAGGAAAAGCTCTCGGAATACCGTAGCCTCGAAAACCGCGACCTGTGGGAATACCGCCTGAACCTCACCGAAGTCGAGACCAAGCGCATGGTCGAGCACGTGTGGGAGCTCAAGCAGATCCAGTTCGACTACTTCTTCTTTGATGAAAACTGCTCCTATCGCCTGCTGGAGCTGCTGCAAGTGGCGCGCCCGAGCCTGCGCCTGACCGAGCAATTCCCGCTCACGGCGATCCCCACCGACACCGTCAAAGCGGTAAAAGAAGCGGGTTTGGTGGAGAAAATCGACTATCGCCCGTCCCGCGAACGTGAACTGCTCGAACGCGCCAAACCGTTGGATGGCGACGAGCAGCAATGGGTGCTGAAAATCAGCGACGACCAGAAGCAATTGCAGGAGCCGGCCTTCAAAGCCCTGCCCCGCGAGCGTCAGGCACTGATTATCGACGCCGCCTATCGCCTCGGCCGCTACCGCGCCAATGGCTTGGAGCGCGACACCGAACGCTCGCAACGCAGCTTCGAACTGCTGCGCGCGATCAACCAGAACCCGGCGCCCGACCTTAAAATCGAACGCCCCGGCCTGCCCGAAGACGGCCACGAGTCGCGCACCTGGCAAGCCGGCATCGGCACCCGCGGCAGCAAAACCTTCGGCGAATACGGCCTGCGCATGGCCTACCACGACCTCAACGACAACGCCGAAGGCTTCCCGCTGGGCGCGCAGATCGAAATCCTGCAAATGAAACTGCGCCAGTACGAAGGCAACCACTGGCAGCTGCAGCAACTCGACCTGGCCACCATCCGCTCCCTGACCCCGCGCAACGCGCTGTTGCAACCGTGGTCCTGGCAAGTGACCGGCGGTCTGGAGCGCGTGCCAGGCAAACACGACGACGAAACCCTGGTTGCCCACGTCAACGGCGGCGCCGGCGGCACCTGGCAACTCACCGACGACATGCTGGGTTTTGCCCTCGGCACCGTACGTGTGGAGCATAACAACGACTTCAGCGAAGCCATCTCACCGGCTGCCGGGTTCAACACCGGCGTGCTGTGGAAAAACCCGCTGGGGAATCTGAGCCTTGAGGCCAAGGGTGATTTCTTCACCAATGGCGAAGTGCGGCGCAGTATCAGCCTTAACCAGCAGTGGGAATTGTCGCGCAACCTGGGCCTGCGGTTGAGTGCCCAGCGTGAGTACAGCCATTTGTCGACGCCAGTGAATGAAGTGATGCTTGAAGTGAAGTGGTATCACTACTAACCACCCCGGATCGTTCCCACGCAGAGCGTGGGAGCGATCAATGGCGGAGTGTCAGTTGTTGATTTTTAGCTGACATACCGCTATCGCAGGCAAGCCAGCTCCCACACTTTTTTGCGCCTGACTTGAGCTCTGCGCCGTTCACAGTTCAAAGGTGGGAGCCGGGCTTGCCCGCGATGGCGGTCGTCCAGGTAATGATGCATTGACTGACTCACCGCTTTCGCGAGCACGCCCGCTCCCACATTTGGTCCGTGCATATCCCGACACATCGCAATCAGGAGTTCCATCAACATGGCTGTTAACTGCACCTCCCTTGAACAAGTCCGCGAAAACATCGATCGCCTCGACCAACAAATCGTCACCCTGCTGGCCGAGCGCGGCCACTACGTTTCCCAGGCTGCGCGCTTTAAGAAAGACGCCGATGGCGTCAAGGCGCCGCAACGGGTTGAACAGGTGATCGCCAAAGTGCGGGGTTTATCCGAGGCGGTGGGCGCCAACCCTGAGGTCACTGAGCAGGTGTATCGCGCAATGATTGCGGCGTTTATTCAGCAAGAGCTGGCTGAACATGCCGCATTGACGACCGACCAGACGACATAACCCCCTTTGTGGCGAGCAGGCTTGCCCTGCGTTGGGCTGCGCAGCAGACCCGATCTTTTGGGGCCGCTCCGCGCCCCAGCGGGAGCAAGCTCCCTCGCCACAGGACAGCGCCTGTCTTTAGATCGTTCCCGCGCAGAGCGTGGCCTGGCCCTTTAACTCAACACTTTTCTCACCGCCCTTTCACGCCTCCCCGACAAATCCCTGACTAGACTTCCCCTATCAGCCGTAAAGCGGCCAGGGAGTACGCCATGTGGCGGTCTGCGGTAATGCTGTGTGCGCTAGTGTGGTTGTCGGGTTGCCAGTCCACCCATCAGGATTTGATCGCCAAGGGTTATCCTCCGGCCTTTGCCGATGGCTTTGACGACGGTTGCAGCAGTGGTCGCCAGGCCGCTGGGGTCATCAGTGGGGAGTTTCGCAAGAATGTGCCGCGCTATCTCAAAGACCGTCAATACGCCGAAGGCTGGGAAGATGGCTTTCGCCAGTGCAAGGCCATGCGCGAGAACGAGGAGTTGCGCGACTACAAGGACAACCACTGGGATGACCGTGAACGCGCCTGGCAACAGGAGAAGGATCGCGACGCTGCCCGCGTCTATCGCCAGTAGTAGGTGGTTTTTCTGAAAAGCGGACGCAAAGCGTCCAGGGCTGCATGCCCACGCAGAGCGTGGGAACGATCACGCGGCGACCATGGCCCAAACTCCATAGAGGGAGAACTCCATGAGCCGAGCTTTTGTAAATGAAGACAACGCCGCCGCCCAGGCTGACCAGCCGGTGGAGCGCCTGGTGAGTGAGCAGCCCAATCGTCTCACCGCGCAAGGGTTAGCGCAGTTGCAGGCCAAGGTTGCGCAGTTGCAGCAGGAATACAGCCTCGAATCCGCCCGGGACAATAAGCAGCGGCTGGCGGACCTTGAGCGCGATTTGCGCTACTTCAACCAGCGTGTGCAAAGCGCCCAGGTGATGCCACCAGCGACGTCTACCGACAAGGTACAGATCGGCAGCTGGGTCACCTTTGCCAACGAGCAGGACGAGCAGCAACGCATTCAACTGGTCGGCGAAGACCAGGCCGACGCCCACGCCCATCTGATCAACTGGGGCTCACCGCTGGGCCGCGCATTGCTGGGCGCCCAGGTCGGCGACGAAGTACTGTGGAAGCGCCCCGTCGGCGATCAGTTGATCGAAGTGCTGCGGGTCGAACCCGAGGCCTAGACGATGCCTTGGGCCAGCATCGCATCAGCGACTTTCACAAAGCCCGCGATGTTCGCGCCCTTCACGTAGTTGACCCGGCCGTTTTCTTCGCCGTAATGCACGCAGGCATGGTGGATCGACTGCATGATGTTGTGCAATTTGCTGTCGACTTCGCCCGCGGTCCACAACAGGCGCATGGCGTTCTGCGACATTTCCAGGCCACTCACGGCCACGCCACCAGCGTTGGAGGCTTTGCCCGGTGCGAACAGAATGCCCGCCTCGATAAAGATATCCACAGCCTCAAGCGTGGTTGGCATATTGGCGCCTTCGGCCACGCAGATACAGCCATTGCGCAGCAGCGTGCGGGCGGCGTCGGCGTCGAGTTCGTTCTGGGTGGCGCAGGGCAGCGCGATATCGCAGGCCAACTCCCAAGGCGTTTTGCCTTTGCGGAACTCCAGGCCAAAGCGCTCGGCCAGTTCGCTGATGCGGCCACGTTGCACGTTTTTCAGCTCTAGCAGCGCCGACCATTGCTCCTCGGTCAAACCGCTTTCGGCATACAAGGTGCCTTCGGAGTCGGAGAGGGAAACCACCTTGCCGCCCAGGTCCATGACTTTGCGCGCTGCGTATTGCGCGACGTTGCCGGAACCGGAGACGGCCACGCGCTTGCCTTCCACCCGCTGGCCGTTGCGCTTGAGCATTTCTTCAGCGAAGTACACGCAACCAAAGCCGGTGGCTTCAGGGCGGATCAGGCTGCCACCGTAGGCCATGCCTTTGCCGGTCAGCACTGAGGTGAACTGGTTGCTCAGGCGTTTGTACTGGCCAAACAGGAAGCCGATTTCACGCGCACCCACGCCGATATCGCCAGCCGGCACATCCACATCTGCGCCGATGTGGCGGTACAGCTCGCTCATGAACGCCTGGCAGAAGCGCATCACTTCGGCGTCGCTCTTGCCCTTGGGGTCGAAGTCCGAGCCGCCTTTGCCGCCGCCCATGGGCAGCGAGGTCAGGGAGTTTTTGAAGGTCTGTTCGAAGGCGAGGAATTTCAGCACGCCCAGGTTCACCGACGGGTGAAAGCGCAGGCCGCCTTTGTAGGGGCCGATGGCGCTGTTCATCTGGATGCGAAACCCGCGATTGACCTGCACCTTGCCGTGATCATCCACCCACGACACCCGGAAGGTGATCGCGCGTTCCGGCTCGCAGATGCGCTCCAAAATGCCCGAGGTCAGGTAGTGGGGGTTGGCTTCAAGAAACGGCCACAGGCTGCGCAGGACTTCTTCTACGGCCTGGTGGAACTCCGGCTGGTCGGGGTCGCGTTTCTTGAGGCGGGAAAGGAACGATTCGACAGATTCGATCATGGAGAAGTCTCGGCAAATTGATTGTTTTTAAATGAGATTGAGCCGGACCTTAGCAATTCATGTTGCACCTGAAAAGCGCAAAATGTCGCCTTTGTGAATTTAAATGGTGCTTTATATATAAATTACTATGATTTTTTGCACCATTAAGGGGATTTCAAATCAGTAAATGCACCATCCGTGAAACCGCTATCGCAGGCAAGCCAGCTCCCACATTTGATCGGGTTGCCAATGTGAAATGCGGTCGAAGGTGGGAGCTGACTTGCCTGCGATAAATCCACCGCGGTCCTCCTGAAACACACGCAAAAAAAAGCGGAGCCCGAAGGCTCCGCTTTTTCAAACCAGCCCAACTCAGGCCAGTTTTTTGTGCCGCACGCGGTGCGGCTGGGCAGCAGCATCGCCCAAACGCTTCTTACGGTCCGCTTCATACTCGGTGTAGTTACCTTCGAAGAACACCGCTTGGGAGTCATCTTCGTACGCCAGGATGTGCGTCGCGACGCGGTCAAGGAACCACCGATCGTGAGAGATCACAATGGCGGCGCCCGGGAAGTCCAGCAGGGCTTCTTCCAGGGAACGCAGGGTTTCAACGTCGAGGTCGTTGGACGGTTCGTCGAGCAGCAACACGTTGCCGCCTTCTTTCAGGGTCAGTGCCAGGTGCAAGCGACCGCGCTCACCACCGGACAGGTCCTTGACGAACTTCTGTTGATCGCCGCCCTTGAAGTTGAAACGGCCGACGTAAGTGCGCGACGGAATCTCATAGTTGCCGATGCGGATCTGGTCGGACCCCTCGGAGACTTGCTGGAATACCGTTTTGCTGCCGTCCAGGTCTTCGCGGCTTTGATCCACGCAGGCCAGTTGCACGGTTTCACCGATTTCGATGCTGCCCGAATCCGGGGTTTCCTTGCCCATCAGCATGCGGAACAGTGTGGATTTACCCGCACCGTTACCACCGATAACGCCGACGATCGCGCCTTTTGGCATGGAGAACGACAGGTTGTCGATCAACACGCGGTCGCCATAGCCTTTGCAGACGTTCTTGAATTCGATGACCTTGTCACCCAGGCGCGGGCCGGCCGGGATGTAGATCTCGTTGGTTTCGCTGCGCTTCTGGAATTCCTGCGACTGCATTTCTTCAAAGCGTTGCAGACGTGCCTTGGATTTGGACTGGCGGGCCTTGGCGCCTTTGCGCACCCACTCCAGTTCTTCCTTCATGGCTTTTTCGTGGGCCGATTGCTGCTTGGATTCGGCGGCCAGACGGTCGGACTTGGCTTCCAGCCAACCGGAGTAGTTGCCCTCGTAAGGGATACCGGCGCCACGGTCGAGCTCGAGGATCCAGCCGGCGACGTTGTCCAGGAAGTAGCGGTCGTGCGTGATCGCTACCACGGTGCCCGGGAAATCGTGCAGGAAGTGCTCCAGCCAGGCGACGGAATCGGCGTCCAAGTGGTTGGTCGGTTCGTCGAGCAGCAGCATGTCGGGAGCCGACAGCAGCAGGCGGCACAGGGCCACACGGCGTTTTTCACCGCCGGAGAGGAATTCGACCTTGGCATCCCACGCTGGCAAACGCAGCGCGTCGGCGGCGACTTCCAGCTGGCGCTCCAGGTTGTGGCCGTCGCCAGCCTGCAGGATGGCTTCGAGCTTGGCCTGTTCAGCGGCCAGCTTGTCGAAGTCGGCATCTTCTTCGGCGTAGGCGGCGTAGACCTCGTCCAGGCGGGCCTGGGCGTTCTTGATCACGGCCACCGCTTCTTCGACCACTTCACGCACGGTCTTGGTCGGGTCCAGGATCGGCTCTTGCGGCAGGTAGCCGATGTTCAGTTCGGGCATCGGGCGCGCTTCGCCTTCGAACTCGGTGTCGACGCCGGCCATGATTTTCAGCAGCGTGGACTTACCCGAACCGTTGAGGCCGAGCACGCCGATCTTGGCGCCGGGGAAGAAGGACAGCGAAATATTTTTCAGGATTTCCCGCTTCGGCGGAACAACTTTTCCCAGCCGATGCATGGTGAAGACGTATTGAGCCATGGTGAACCTAGCGTCAGTGACTGATGAATTAAGCGGGCGAAGCCCGTGCAGGCCATGCGCCGCGCGGGCCGTTGACTATCATCAATGCCTGCGAGCGGAAAAAGCCTGAATGTCTGGGGCTGGAACGCCCCCGCGTAACCGGCAAAGCTACCTGAATGCGCTTGGGCAGTCCAGCCAAGCGGGGCTGGCACTTTGCCACAAGGCAAGGCATGCTAGCCGCCCTCCGGGCGTCCGGCTTATAGTGCACGTCGCGCGCCAGTCCAGCCAAACCGCAGGATCACAGCTTGTCCAAAGTCACGCCGCCCACGCCCTTGCGCGCCGCTCATATAGCGCCGGGCGCGCCCCTGCACGGCACTTTAAAAGGCGCACTGGCGATGCTGGTGCTGGTGCTGCTGGCGTTATTGTTCTGGCAGCTGTTGGACCAACTGCAGCAAAACCAGAAAAACCAACAGCAATACACCATCGATTACAGCGCCGACCTGGCTGAACAGATCAGCCTGAACATGGCCCTGAGCGCGAAAATCGCCTTGAACCTGCTGCCGATGGTCGAGCCGCCGCGCAACGACGAGCAACAACAGGCGCTGATGCGCACCTTGCAACGCTCGTTGCCGGAGCTGCGCAGTTTCGCCCTGCTCGCCCCCAGCGGCGCGCTGATCAGCGACAGCGCCAAAGGCAGCCAGGACCGCGCCTGGCTTGAAGAGCTGGTGCAGCGCAGCCACTCGCAACCTTATTACTTGAGCAACAGCCCCGACGGCACCCTGATCTATCTGTTGCTTCAGCAGCCCAGCGGCGGCTCGAAAATGTACTGGGCCTTGCGCCTGGCGCCCAGCTACCTGAGCAACCTCACCCGCCAGGACGGCCAGGGCCAGCGCCCGATGTGGGCCATCGAGAACCGCCTGAACCACCGCGTGGTCAGCCGCGACAGTGGCATGCCTGCGCAATGGGCCGCGGCGCTGACGCCGGATGAATTGAACAAAAGCGTGCTGGTTACGCTCCTGAGTAAAAGCGATTGGCAATTGCGCGGCCTGTTTGACCGCAGCGCGGTGCTGGAGCAACTGCTGCCGGCGTTTATCGGCAAATGCCTGCTGGGCCTGGCGTTCTCGCTGATCCCGCTGATCGTGCTGCTGAACATGCGCCGCCGCCAGCGCCAGGTGCATGAAGGCCGCCGGCGTTATCAGGATATTTTCGAAGGCACCGGCGTGGCCCTGTGCGTGTTGGATCTGTCGGGGCTCAAGGCGTTTTTTGACAAGACCCACGTGCAGACCCGTGAGCAATTGCAGGTCTGGTTGCTCAACAACACCGCCGGGCGCCAGCAACTGCTCAAGGAACTGCGCATTACCGAGGTCAACCAGGTGGCCGTGCGCCTGCTGAATGTCGGCTCATGCGAGCAAGCCTGGGAACGCCTGATCGATGATTGCCCAAGCAATGCCACCGCCATCGGCTATCAAGTGCTCGAAGCCGTTCTGACCCAGCAAAAACAGCTGGAGCTGGAAATCCAGCTCAATGACGTGGCCGGCAATGACCAATATCTGTGGCTGGTGATGCGCCTGCCGGAGCAGCAGGACGACTTCAAGGCCGTGATTCTCAGCATCAGCGATATCACCAGCCGCAAGCTGATCGAACTGTCGCTGGTGGAGCGTGAGAGTTTCTGGTCGGACGTGGTGCGCACCGTGCCTGATCACCTGTATGTGCAGGACGTGATCAGCCAGCGCATGATTTTCAGCAACCACCATTTGGGCCATACCCTCGGCTACAACAAGGCCGAACTGCAGCAAATGGGCGAGTACTTCTGGGAAATCCTGCTGCACCCCGAGGATGCCGAGTATTACCACGACTTGCGCCTGCAACAGCGCGAGGTCGGCTACACCACCCAACTGCAATGCCAGCTGCGCTTTCGCCATCGCAATAACCAGTGGCGGCGCTTTGATATCCGTGAGCAAGCGCTGGCGCGGGATAAAACCGCTGTGGTCACGCGGATCATCGGCGTGGCCAAGGACATCACCGACCAGATCGAAGCCAGTGAATCCCTGCGTGACAGCGAGCAGCGCTACCGCATGCTGGCCGAAAGCATCAGCGACGTGATCTGCTCCACCGACAGCCAGCTTGCGCTCAATTACATCAGCCCATCAGTCAACGCCGTGCTGGGTTATGACGTGGACTGGGTGTTCAAGAACGGCTGGCAGTCGATCATCGCCAACCCGCAGCAACTGACCGGTATCTACAGTTTGGTGGAACAGGTCAGCCGTGCGCTCGGCGACCCCGAGGCGCTGAACAGACTGCGTGATGATATCCACACCCAACTGTTCCTGTTCGACTGCCTGCGCGCCGACGGCCGCAAGGTGCCGATCGAGTTGCGCCTGGTGCTGGTTTGGGACGAACACGGCGCGTTTGAAGGCATCCTGGGTGTGGGCCGCGATATCAGCCAGCAACGCCGCGCCGAAAAAGACCTGCGCATGGCGGCCACGGTATTCGAGCACTCAACCTCGGCGATCCTGATCACCGACCCGGCCGGTTATATCGTGCAGGCCAACGAGGCGTTCAGCCGGGTCAGCGGCTATGCAGTGGCAGACGTGCTGGATCAATTGCCGAACATGCTCACGGTGGATGAACAGCAGGAGGCGCACCTGCGTTACGTGCTCAAGCAGTTGCATCAGCACAGCACCTGGGAAGGTGAAGTGTGGCTCAAGCGTCGCAATGGCGAGCATTACCCGGCCTGGGTCGGCATTACCGCCGTATTCGACGATGAAGGCGACCTGGCCAGCTACGTGTGTTTCTTCAGTGATATCAGCGAGCGCAAGGCCAGCGAGCAGCGCATCCACCGCCTGGCGTATTACGACGCCCTGACCCACCTGCCCAACCGCACACTGTTCCAGGACCGCCTGCACACCGCGCTGCAGTCGGCCGAACGGCAAAAGTCGTGGGTGGTACTGATGTTCCTCGACCTCGACCGTTTCAAACCGATCAACGACTCCCTGGGCCACGCCGCCGGCGACCGCATGCTCAAGGAAATGGCCACCCGCCTGCTGGGCTGCGTGGCCGAAGACGACACCGTGGCACGTATGGGCGGCGACGAGTTCACCTTGCTGCTGCAACCGCGGGTCAGCCGCGAGATGGCGCTGAACCGTGCAATTACCGTGGCCGAGCAGATCCTGGCAAGCCTGGTGAAGCCATTTGTGCTGGAGGGCCGCGAGTTCTTTGTGACCGCCAGTATCGGCATCGCCTTAAGCCCGCAGGACGGCAACGAACTGAGCCAACTGATGAAAAACGCCGACACGGCGATGTACCACGCCAAAGAGCGCGGCAAGAACAACTTCCAGTTCTACCAGGCGGACATGAATGCCAGCGCCCTGGAGCGCCTGGAGCTGGAGAGCGACCTGCGCCACGCCTTGGACCAGAACGAATTCGTGCTGTATTACCAACCGCAGTTCAGCGGCGACGGCAAGCGCCTGACCGGCGCCGAAGCCCTGCTGCGCTGGCGTCACCCACGCCGAGGGCTGGTGCCGCCGGGGGATTTCATCCCGGTACTGGAGGAATTGGGGCTGGTGGTAGACGTGGGCGACTGGGTGATCGCGGAAGCCTGCCGCCAGCTCAAGACCTGGCACCAGAACAAGGTGCGCGTGCCGAAAGTCTCGGTGAACATCTCGGCGCGTCAATTCTCCGATGGGCAGTTGGGCGAACGCATCGCCACTATTCTCAAGGACACCGGCCTGCCGCCGGCGTGCCTGGAGCTGGAGCTGACCGAAAGTATCCTGATGCGCGAAGTCAACGAGGCCATGCAGATCCTCGCCAGCCTGAAAAACCTGGGCCTGAGCATTGCGGTGGACGACTTCGGCACCGGTTATTCGTCGCTCAACTACCTCAAGCAATTCCCCATCGATGTGTTGAAGATCGACCGAACTTTCGTCGACGGCCTGCCGTCCGGCGAGCAGGACGCGCAAATTGCCCGCGCGATTATCGCCATGGCCCACAGCCTCAACCTGGCGGTGATCGCCGAGGGCGTGGAAACCCATGAGCAGCTGGATTTCCTGCGTGAACATGGCTGTGATGAGGTGCAGGGTTATCTGTTTGGGCGGCCAATGCCGGCAAATCGGTTTGAAGCGCAGTTCAGCAATGATGCGCTGTTCATGTTCGACTGAAGCCTTGTGGTGGGGCTGATGGCCCTATCGCAGGCAAGCCAGCTCCCACATTTTGAATTGTGAATACCTTCAGGTGTGGGAGCTGGCTTGCCTGCGATAGGGCCAGTACAGGCACCGCCCATCCCTGGATGAGCCCCACTTGTCCGCGACATGATGTCCTTTCATATGCCATCTAAAACCCATTGGGTTAGAATGCCTTCCTTTTCTGCCCCCGATCCTTGAGGACCGCCATGTTCAGCCGTGATTTGACTATTGCCAAGTACGACGCCGATCTCTTCGCCGCCATGGAGCAAGAAGCCGTGCGCCAGGAAGAGCACATTGAGCTGATCGCTTCGGAAAACTACACCAGCCCTGCGGTGATGGAGGCTCAAGGTTCGGTTCTGACCAACAAATACGCCGAAGGCTACCCAGGCAAGCGCTACTACGGTGGTTGCGAGTACGTCGACGTGGTTGAGCAACTGGCAATCGACCGTGCCAAGGAACTGTTCGGCGCCGATTACGCCAACGTTCAGCCACACGCCGGTTCCCAAGCCAACAGCGCCGTGTACCTGGCCCTGCTGCAAGGCGGCGACACCATCCTGGGCATGAGCCTGGCCCACGGCGGTCACCTGACCCACGGCGCCAGCGTTTCCTCCTCCGGCAAGCTGTACAACGCCGTTCAATACGGTATCGATGCCAACGGCCTGATCGACTACGACGAAGTCGAGCGCCTGGCCGTTGAGCACAAGCCAAAAATGATCGTGGCCGGTTTCTCTGCCTACTCGCAGATCCTGGATTTCCCACGTTTCCGCGCTATCGCTGACAAAGTCGGCGCATATCTCTTCGTTGATATGGCTCACGTAGCCGGTCTGGTCGCCGCTGGCGTCTACCCGAACCCGGTGCCTTTCGCTGACGTCGTGACCACCACCACGCACAAGACCCTGCGCGGTCCACGTGGCGGCCTGATCCTGGCTCGCGCCAACGCCGAGATCGAGAAGAAGCTGAACTCTGCCGTATTCCCTGGCGCCCAAGGCGGCCCGCTGGAGCACGTGATCGCCGCTAAAGCGATCTGCTTCAAAGAAGCCCTGCAGCCTGAGTTCAAGACTTACCAGCAGCAAGTGGTGAAAAACGCCCAGACCATGGCCAGCGTGTTTATCGAGCGCGGCTTTGACGTGGTGTCCGGCGGTACTGAAAACCACCTGTTCCTGCTGTCGCTGATCAAGCAGGACATCTCCGGTAAAGATGCTGACGCCGCACTGGGCAAAGCCTTCATCACCGTGAACAAAAACTCCGTGCCGAACGACCCACGTTCGCCGTTCGTCACCTCCGGCCTGCGCTTCGGCACCCCGGCTGTGACCACTCGTGGCTTTAAAGAAGCAGAGTGCAAGGAACTGGCCGGCTGGATCTGCGACATCCTGGCTGACCTGAACAACGAAGCCGTGATTGACGCGGTCCGTGAGAAGGTCAAGGCCATCTGCAAAAAGCTGCCGGTGTACGGCGCTTGATTGCAGTTGCTTGAATAAAAAGCCCGGCTCTTGAGCCGGGCTTTTTTATGGCCGTTCTCAAATTGAAATACGGTTCAATGTGGGAGCTGGCTTGCCTGCGATAGCGGCCTGTCAGTTGGCACACCATTAGCTGACCCACCGCCATCGCAGGCAAGCCAGCTCCCACATTTTGAATGCATTTCGAGTCAGGGTTGGTAGACCCGGGCAAAGCCCTCGCGAATTTTGGCTTCCGGCAACTCATCAGCAATAAACACAATCACACTTTCGCGCGCCTCACCCTCGGCCCATTCGGTGTCCCAATCGAAACCGTAAAGCTTGAGCACGCCCTGGAACACCATGCGCCGGTCTTCCCCGGCAATATTCAGTACGCCTTTGTAGCGCAGCAGTTGTTTGCCATGGTCCTCCAGCAGTTCGTTCATAAACTCGCTGAGCCGGTCGATATCCAGCGGCTGGTCGGTACGCAGCACCAGGCTGGAAATACGGTCGATGGACGGCGCGGCACTGACCGGGCGCAGGGTCATGCCCGCGTTGAGATTAAAGCCGCGCACGTCGAGCAGTTCGGCCAGGTCGATTTTGCCGTGGTCGACCACGCGAATCGGCGCACGGCGGTTGATGCGGGTCAAGCGCTGGCTGAGGGCGTCGAAGGATGCCTCATCCACCAGATCACGCTTGCTCACCAGCAGGCGGTCGGCAAAACCGATCTGAGCCTGGGCGATGGTCTGGGTCAGGTGGTGCTCAGCATGGGCCGCGTCCACCAAGGTGATGATGCCGTCGAGGATGTAGCGCTCGCGCAGCTCCTCGTCGATGAAAAAGGTCTGGGCCACAGGCGCAGGGTCGGCCAGGCCGGTGCACTCGATCACCAGCCGGTCGAAGGCGATCTCGCCGCTGTCCAGGCGCTCGAGCAGCAGGTACAGGGCTTTGGTCAGGTCGGTGTGGATGGTGCAGCACACGCAACCGTTGGACAGGGTCATGACTTGTACAGGCTCGGCGCCCAACAGTTGGGTGTCGATGCCGGCATCACTGAATTCGTTTTCGATTACGGCGATTTTGAGGCCGTGCTCGGCTTTGAGCAGGTGGCGCAGCAAGGTGGTTTTGCCGGCGCCGAGGAAGCCGCTGAGGATGGTGACGGGGATGGGAGAGGACAAAAAATTCTCCTTGAAGGAACACAGAAACAAATGTGGGAGCAGACCCATGTGGGAGCTGGCTTGCCTGCGATGCAAGCAACTCGGTCTATCAGGCAGACCGAGGTGATGCTATCGCAGGCAAGCCAGCTCCCACATAAAGCCTTGCTCCCACAGGGAGAAGCGCTAACCCGAATACCGGGTCAGCAGCACTTGGGCCCACCCTTGCCACCGTAACGGGCTTCCTGGCGTTCGCGGAAGAACGCCTTGTAGTCCATCACCGGTTTGTCCGGGTGCTTGGTTTGCATATGCTCGACGTAGGTGTCGTAGTCGGGCATGCCGACCATCAGGCGCGCGGCCTGACCGAGGTATTTACCGAGGCGACTGATGTCATTGAACATGGTTGCAATCCTCGTTTACGCGTCCGGTACAGCCTGGAACGGGGCTTCTTTATCCGTGCGCTCTTTGTTGCCCCAGGCGGCGACGCCGACCTTGAGCGCATAGAACAGGATGCTGAAGACCACGAACAGGAACAGCGCCGTCAGCGTTGCGTTGGTGTAAGCGTTCCAGATCACGTGCTGCATCTGGTCGATGTTCTTGGCCGGTGCGAGGATCTGGCCGTTGGCCAGGGCATCGCTGTACTTCTTGGCCAGCGACAGGAAGCCAATCGCCGGGTTAGCGTCGAACAGCTTGATGAAGCCTGCGGTGGTGGTGCAGATCAGCAGCCAGACTGCCGGCAGCATGGTCACCCAAATGTAGCGCTGGCGCTTCATTTTGATCAGCACAACGGTGGCGAGCATCAGCGCGATACCGGCGAGCATCTGGTTGGAGATACCGAACAGCGGCCACAAGGTATTGATGCCGCCCAGCGGGTCGATCACGCCTTGGTACAGCAGGTAACCCCACATCGCCACGCAACCTGCCGTAGCAATCAAGTTAGCGGTCCAGGACTCGGTACGCTTGAGCGACGGTACGAAGGAGCCGAGCAAATCCTGGAGCATGAAGCGCCCCGCACGGGTGCCGGCGTCGACTGCGGTCAGGATGAACAATGCTTCGAACAGGATCGCAAAGTGGTACCAGAACGCCATGGTGTTTTCACCCGGCAGCACACTGTGCAGGATCTGCGCGATACCGACCGCCAGGGTCGGCGCACCGCCGGCACGCGCCAGGATGGTGGTTTCGCCGATGTCATGGGCCACGGCCGTCAAGGCTTCCGGGGTAATTGCAAAGCCCCAGCTGCTGACGGTTTGCGCCACAGTCACCACATCACCACCGACCACCGCAGCCGGGCTGTTCATGGCGAAATACACGCCGGGCTCGATCACCGAGGCGGCAACCATGGCCATGATGGCCACGAACGACTCCATCAGCATCGCGCCGTAACCGATGTAGCGCGAGTTGACTTCGTTATCCAGCAGCTTGGGCGTGGTGCCCGAGGAAATCAGCGCGTGGAAACCCGAGACCGCGCCACAGGCAATGGTAATGAACAGGAACGGGAACAGGCCGCCCTTCCAAACCGGACCGGTGCCATCGATGAATTGGGTGAGGGCCGGCATTTTCAGCTCTGGCATGGTGACCAGAATGCCGATCGCCAGAGCGATGATGGTGCCGATTTTGAGGAAGGTGGAGAGGTAGTCACGCGGTGCCAAAATCAGCCACACCGGCAATACCGCCGCCACGAAACCGTAGCCGATCAGCATCCAGGTGATCTGGATACCGGTGAACGAGAAAGCCTTGGCCCACACCGGGTCAGCGGCAATCTGCCCGCCCAGCCAGATCGAACCCAGCAGCAACAGCACGCCGATGACCGAAATTTCGCCAATGCGGCCCGGACGGATGTAGCGCATGTACACGCCCATGAACATCGCGATCGGGATGGTCGCCATCACCGTGAAGATGCCCCACGGGCTCTCGGCCAGGGCCTTGACCACGATCAGCGCCAGCACCGCGAGGATGATGATCATGATCAGGAAGCAGCCGAACAGCGCGATGGTCCCCGGAATGCGGCCCATCTCTTCGCGAACCATGTCCCCCAGGGAACGCCCATTGCGACGAGTGGACAGGAACAGCACCATGAAGTCCTGCACCGCACCGGCCAGCACCACACCGGCAATCAGCCAAAGCGTGCCGGGCAGGTAGCCCATTTGCGCCGCCAATACTGGGCCGACCAGCGGACCTGCGCCGGCAATCGCCGCAAAGTGGTGCCCAAAGAGGATGTGTTTGTTGGTCGGCACATAGTCCAGGCCGTCATTGTTGAGCACTGCGGGGGTGGCCCGCCGTGGATCGAGCTGCATCACATTGTTAGCGATGAACAGACTGTAGTAACGGTACGCAACCAGGTAGATGGCGACAGCAGCAACCACAATCCACAAGGCGTTGATCGCCTCGCCGCGGCGCAAGGCCACTACGCCCAGGGCGCACGCTCCTACGATTGCCAGCACCAGCCAGGGTAGGTGGCGTAGCAGGCTATTATTATTTTTCATTTTTATATTCCAGCCAGGGTGGACAGAAAGACAGCCAGCCCGAGTTTAGCGCTGTTGGCCTTAAAGGCCACCCCCCTACGTTGGTCTAGAGCCTTGCAACCGTAAAAAAAGCAGAAATAAAGGCCCGATGATGGCGCAGGGCTACAATCCCCTTATCTCCAGAGGGTTTGACCATGAGCGAGCAACCGTCAGATCGGCGCCGTTTTCGGCGTATTGCCTTTGATGCCCGAACGACCATTGCGCAAAACAGCTGGAATTCGCCGGTGCAATTGGTGGACCTGTCGCTCAAAGGTTTGTTGGTGCAGCGCCCTGATGACTGGCAGGGCAATCGCGCTCAGCCGTTTGATGTGGATATCCGTCTGGATCCGCAGGCGCATATAAAGATGCAGGTAAGGCTGGCCCACGATGATCATGGGCAGTTGGGGTTTGTGTGTGAGCACATAGACCTGGAGTCGATCAGCCATTTGCGGCGGTTGATTGAGCTGAACCTCGGGGATGAGGAAGAGCTGCACCGTGAGTTAGCGGCGCTGCTGGAAATCTAACAGCCAACACTGACGAAATGTGGGAGCTGGCTTGCCTGCGATAGATTCACCTCGGTCTTCCTGAAAGACCGCGGTGCCTGCATCGCAGGCAAGCCAGCTCCCACATTGGTTTTGCAGTGGTACTGATTACTCGAACAAGGCATCCAGCGCCTGTTCAAGGCGCGTGACGCCAATGACCTTCAACCCTGCCGGCATTTCCTTCGGCGCATTGCCCTTGGGCACGATCGCGCGTTTGAAACCGTGCTTGGCCGCTTCTTTCAGGCGCTCCTGGCCACTCGGCACCGGGCGTACCTCGCCCGACAGGCCGACTTCGCCGAATACCAGCAAGTCATGGGGCAGCGGGCGATTGCGCAGGCTCGACATCACCGCCGCCATCAACGCCAGGTCGGAAGCGGTTTCCAGCACCTTGACCCCGCCGACCACGTTGAGGAACACGTCCTGGTCGTGGGTAGGAATGCCGCCGTGACGGTGCAGCACCGCCAGCAGCATCGCCAATCGGTTCTGATCCAGACCGAGCGTGACACGCCGTGGGTTGGCCAAGTGGCTGTCATCCACCAGTGCCTGAACTTCCACCAGCATCGGGCGGGTGCCTTCCCACGTCGCCATCACCACACTGCCGGGGACTTCTTCCTGGGCGCGGGTCAGAAAAATCGCCGAAGGGTTGGAGACTTCTTTCAACCCCCGGTCGGTCATGGCGAACACGCCCAATTCGTTGACCGCGCCGAAACGGTTCTTCACCGCCCGCAGCAAACGCAAACGGCCATCGGATTCGCCTTCGAAATACAGCACGGTGTCGACCATATGCTCAAGCACTCGCGGCCCGGCCAAGGCGCCCTCTTTGGTCACGTGGCCCACCAGAAAAATCGCCGTACCGCTCTGCTTGGCATACCGCACCAGCAGCGCCGCACTTTCGCGCACCTGGGACACGCCGCCGGGTGCCGATTGCAGCTGCTCGGTGAAAATCGTCTGGATCGAGTCGATCACCATGACCTTGGGTTTTTCGATACGGGCCGTGGCGATGATGCTTTCGATGCAGGTTTCGGTCATGACCCGCAGTTGATCCTGGGGCAAGCCCAGGCGACGGGCGCGCATGGCCACTTGCTGCTGGGACTCCTCACCCGTGACGTACAGCGCCGGCATGCGGCTGGCAATGCTGCACAGGGTTTGCAGCAGGATGGTCGATTTGCCGATGCCGGGGTCGCCGCCGATCAGCACCACCGAACCGTCCACCAGCCCGCCGCCGAGCACGCGGTCCAGCTCGCCGGACGCCGTGGAGAAACGTGGGATTTCCTCGACGCTGACTTCAGCCAACGTCTTGATCTGCGCCTGTTGCCCGGTCCAGCCGGCGCGGCCGGTGGGGGCTGCGGCGCCGCCGCTTTCGATCATGGTTTCCGTCAGGGTGTTCCATGCACCGCACTCGGTGCACTGGCCGGCCCACTTGGGAAAGGTCGCGCCGCACTCGGTGCAGCCGTACATGCGCTTGGCCTTTGCCATTTGAGAACCTCCAACCGAAAAACCGCGATGATAGCTCAGCGCGGCGCCGGGGTCCGGATTTCACCACTGGCCAAACGTGAAGCGCTGTTGCCGATCGGGTCTTCGGCGTTTAGGTTGGCGCCTTTGGCCTTTAACTCATCCAGCAATTCAACGCGCTTGAACAGCCCGGCGTACATGGCGGCGGTCTGCCCGGCGCCGTTGCGCTGGTCGGGGTTGCAGTCGGTGGCGAGCAGTCGCTGGGCGATTTTCAGCTCGCCTTTGAAGATCGCGCCCATTAATGCGGTGTTACCGCGCTTGTCCTGCACACAGGCGTCGGCGCCGGCGTTGAGCAGGCGTTCCACGAATGGAGCCTGGCCGTGGTAGGCGGCAAGGATCAGCGCGGTGTAACCCTTGTCGTCCTGGGTGTTGAGGCTGTAGCCGGATTCTATGAAGGTGTTGAGCATCTCGATATCGCCACGACGGGCAGCATCGAAATAGTAGTCCTGCAACTGAGCCTTGAGCGCGACCGGGTCGGGTGACTCGGCATGGGCGACAAAGGCCAGCATGGCCATCAGTAAACCGATAGAAATTCGCATGAGTTTTCTCCAGCTCGGGGTCGACGCCTATCAGCGGGCGCCGACCGTAACCAACGTCAGTCAGTCAGTTTTTCTGCCAGCGCCTTGACGCGCGCCAGGTCGCCTTTGGCAACCTTGGTCACGCCAGTGCCGTACTCAGGGTCAGCCTTATAGAGGAACGACAGGATGATGTGCTTGCTCTCGTCATCGGTGGTGGCCAGGGAGCCGCCGAAGTTTTCGATCAAGTCCTGACGCTCTTTCTGGCTATAGGAGCGGTACAAGTCACCGGCCTGCTTGAAGTTCTGCTCGCGCTGGATCTTCGCCTGCTGGGTGCTGCCCGACAGCGCCGACTGGCTGTAACGCGCGGCTTGTGGTTCGTCACGTGGCAGCAGGCGGCTTGGTTGGTAGTTCACGCCCGTGGTGGTCTTGCCGGCGTTCATTGCGCCATCCTGGTTACCGTTGTTGACGGTGACACGCGGTGCGTTGATCGGCAGTTGCAGGGCGTTCGGCCCCAGGCGGTACATCTGCGTGTCGGCGTAGGAGAACACTCGACCTTGCAGCAGGCGGTCTTCCGACGGCTCGATGCCCGGCACCAGGTTGGCCGGGGCCATGGCCACTTGCTCGGTTTCCTGGAAGACGTTGGCCGGGTTGCGGTTCAGCACCATTTGCCCGACTTTGCGTTCCGGTACATTCGGCCAGATCTTGGTGGCGTCCAGCGGGTCGAAATCAAACTTGGCCAAATCCTCAGGTTTCAGCACTTGCACGTAAAGGTCCCACTTGGGGAAATCGCCCTTGTTGATGTGAGTGACCAAGTCGTTAGTCATATGGCTGTAGTCACGCCCCTGCACGTCGGTAACTTGCTTGGGGTCAAGGTTCTTGATGCCCTGCAGGCTCTTCCAGTGGAACTTGACGTAATGCACTTCGCCCTTGGCGTTGATCAACTTGTAGGCATGTACGCCGTTGCCGTCCATTTCGCGATAACTGGCTGGCGTGCCGGAGTCGGAATACAACTCGGTGAGCGTGCGGGTGGACTCTGGAACATGGGAGAAGAAGTCAAAACGACGCGAGTCGTCGTCAAGGTTAGTACGCGGGTCCGGTTTGAACGCATGGACCATGTCCGGGAACTTGATGGCGTCGCGGATAAAGAACGTCGGGAAGTTATTGCCCACCAGGTCCCAGTTACCTTCGCTGGTGTAGAACTTGGTGGCGAAACCGCGTGGGTCACGCAGGGTTTCCGGGGAATGGTTGCCGTGCACCACGGCAGAGAAACGCACGAATACAGGGGTGGCTTCACCGGCTGCGAAGACTTTGGCTTTGGTCAGGTCGCTGAGGTTATCGGTGACGGTAAAGGTGCCATGGGCGCCGGTGCCACGGGCGTGAACCACGCGCTCCGGGATGCGTTCACGGTCAAAGCGCTGCAGTTTTTGAATGAGCTGCACGTCTTGCAGCAGCACCGGGCCATTGGCCCCGGCGGTTTGTGAATTCTGATTGTCCCCCACGGCGGCGCCGTTATCGCGGGTCAGGTTGGCGGCTTGTACGGAAAGGGACAGCAGACTGGCAGTGACCAATCCCAGCGCATATCGCGCGGAAACAGGCCTGCGGCTCATTGACGTGTTCATCGGGGTTTCCTCTGGCTTTTTTAGTGCACATTCAGTTGTGCTTGCCAGAGGCTAGTGACCTGCGAGTCAGAAGATAAATAGAAAAACACCACCGGGCTGATTAAGAAAAAAGTGTGGCAAGCCCCTGAAGTAGCGCGTATTTCGCGCGCGATTGGTGGCACTTTGCAAACTATTTGCGATTTAATGGGTCGATAAAAATTGACAGTGTTAACGGTTGTGTCGAGCAAGCGGGCTACGACTGACTTACACTGACCTCCACCCTCCTCAACTGTAACAAGGAATAACCTATGGGCGTGATCAGTGAGTTCAAGGCCTTCGCGGTCAAAGGTAATGTGGTCGATATGGCCGTCGGTATCATCATCGGCGCCGCCTTCGGTAAAATCGTTTCCTCGTTTGTAGGCGACGTGGTGATGCCACCTATTGGTCTGTTGATCGGTGGTGTGGACTTCGCTGACCTGGCGATAACCCTCAAGGCCGCGCAGGGTGATGTGCCCGCTGTGGTCCTGGCCTATGGCAAGTTCATCCAGAGCATCATCGACTTCGTGATCGTCGCCTTCGCCATCTTTATGGGCGTGAAAGCCATCAACCGCCTGAAGCGCGAAGAAGCTGTGGCCCCAAGCCTGCCGCCGACGCCGACCAAGGAAGAGCTGCTGCTGGGTGAGATTCGTGATCTGCTCAAAGCACAAAACGACAAACCGCTTTAACCCGCGTTTGCCTGGAAAAGGCGCCTGTTTCAGGCGCCTTTTTTATTACCAGTAATTTTCCACCGCCACTTGCCCTGGGCGCCGGCTCAGGCTCAGTTGCAGGTCGCGCTGCTTGAGCAATTGGCGCGTGTCATCGACCATCTGCGGGTTGCCGCAGATCAGCACGCGGGAGTGCTCCGGGGTCAGTTCTACACCGGCAGTGCGCTCCAACTCGCCATTCTCGATCAGCGTGGTGATGCGCCCGTTCAGTGCCCCAGGGTGCTGCTCACGGGTGACGATGGGAATGTAGGTGAGTTTATGCGCGTACTCGGCCAGGTACTCACGCTCGCCGAGCGTGTTAATCAGCGACTGATACGCCAGCTCCTTGGCCTCTCGGGCGCTGTACACCAGTACGATGCGCTCGAATTTTTCCCAGACCTCGAAGTCCTGCAGGATCGACAGAAACGGTGCCACCCCCGTGCCGGTGCCCAGCAGCCACAGATCACGCCCGTCCACAAAACGATTCAAGGTCAGATAGCCTGTGGCCTGACGCTCAACCATCAAGGTATCGCCCACCTGCAGACGGCTTAATTCACTGGTGAACTCGCCCCCCGGAACGACGATAGAGAAGAAGTCCAAGTGTTCATCAAATGGCGAGGACACAATGGAATAGGCGCGCCACACCGTGCTGCCGTCCGCCTTGGTCACGCCCAAGCGCACAAACTGGCCGGCGGTAAACCGAAAGCCCGAGTCACGGCTGGTGCGCAGGGTAAACAGGCTGGGCGTCAGCGATTGCACTTCGAGCAGGGTCTGGCGGGTAAATTTCTCAGCGCTGGCCGTCATGGGGGGCTCCGTTGAACAGGTGCCCTAGTGTCTCTCAAAGTCGCGCAGGGAAACACCAGTGGTTTGTACTGGCATTGCCAGTGCGAGCAACAGCTATGCTGTTACAGCGCAAGCGCTCGGATCGGAGCTATCCAGTCCCAACTAATTATTTAGCTATTTCTCCCCTTCTAACAGGCCATTAGATGTCGCAGTGCAACTAAACAAATGCCAATTTAATATCACCACCAACCCATTGAACTTATAGGAATAACCCGAACATAAAGCACTATATGTACAAACGATCACTCATTGTATAAGTAATAAACAAACAAAATACGGGCATTCAGTAAAATTTTTTCACATTACGATGTGTAGGCTTTGTCCTACACTGATTTCCGTACCTCGCTGGGATCCAGGACGTGCCCAGGCAACAACACCCATGGAGAGTTACAAATGGTCAACTGGCGCAATACACGACTCCCCAAACTGGAAGGTGAGAACAAGATCACCACTATTTATGAGATGGTCGTCAATCACACCTATGAGCTAGGATTCGAATACTGCTCATTTACGATGAGTTCGCAACAACAAGCTACCCAAACCAAACCGATTCACTTTAATAACTACCCCAATGAATGGAATACCGTTTACAAACAAGCGCATTTTTTTGACATCGATCCGGTAGTCGCCCACTGCAAACGTAGCGTGCTGCCTATCGTGTGGGATGAAAAAACCTTCAGCGCCGCACCCCACCTCTGGTCGTTGGCCCAGTCGTTTGGTGTGCATTTTGGATGGACCCAAGCCGTGCACGATTTCCAGGGCGTGTTCAGCATGCTGACCCTGGGCAGAAGCAACGGCGAAGTCAGCCCACAGGAGCTTTACGAGAAAGCCGGCCAGGTGCTCTGGCTTTGTCATGTGATGCATGCTGCGGTGGCACAAAATTATGCCGAAAAGCCGAGCGTCACAGCGCCTTGCAAATTGACCCCACGAGAAACGGAAATCCTCAGGTGGTCGGCCCTGGGCAAGACGGCTTCGGACATTGCCACGATCCTGTGCCTGTCGGAGCGCACCGTGGGCTTTCATATCAGCAGTTGCTTGAGAAAACTGGGGGTCAATAACAAGATTGCCGCCGTACTGTGTGCTTCCAAAGCAGGGTTGTTTTAACCGCTGAAGAAACACCGCATGTAATCCCATCGAAAAAAAAGTAACATTTACGGCCAATTCTGAGTGTTGATACGGCGCATTGATGCCGCTTCGTTGTTCACTCAGATGGTTGCGCCGGTTGCCCATGCCCGCTGCCGCCCCATCGATGACCCAGAGCTTCCCCGCCATGCCCCTGCTTGACAGCCCCTTCGCCCAGCTCGACCTGATTCGCCAGCCTGAGCAACACAATGACCCGTTGCAGGCCTTTGATGCTGCCGATGAGTACCTGCTCAGCTACCTGGCCGAGCAGCAGCCCGGCGCTGCTACCCGTGTGCTGGTACTCAACGACAGCTTCGGCGCCTTGGCGGCCAGCCTCGAAGGCCGGGTGCACGTGACGTCCAGCGGTGACTCGTTTCTGGCAGCCCAGGGTCTGGAGAAAAACCTGGTGCGCAATGGCAAAGCTTTTGATGCCGTAGCATTCGTCCCCGCCAGCCAGGTCCCGACCGGGCCGTTCGACCGCGTGCTGATCCGCGTGCCAAAGACCCTGGCCCTTTTGGAGGAGCAGTTGATCCGCCTGCAAGGGCAACTGGCGCCAGGCGCCCAGGTGATTGCCGGCGCGATGGTCAAGCACCTGCCACGGGCGGCGGGCGAGTTGCTGGAGCGCTATATCGGCCCGATGCACGCGTCCCTTGCCCTGAAAAAAGCCCGTTTGCTGATCGCCACGGTGGACGCCCGCCCGGCCACCGTCTCGCCCTACCCTACCCGCTACACCCTGGACGCACCGGCCATCGAGCTGTTGAACCACGCCAACGTGTTCTGCCGCGAAGGCCTGGACATCGGCACCCGTGCCTTCCTCCCGCACCTGCCAAACAATCTCGGCAGCGCCCGCGTGGCGGACCTGGGCTGCGGAAACGGCGTGTTGGCGATCGCCAGTGCCCTGCAAAACCCCGACGCGCAGTACACCCTGGTGGATGAGTCCTACATGGCCGTGCAGTCGGCGGCCGAAAACTGGCAGGCTGCCTTCGGTACGCGCGATGTAAGCGTACGCGCCGCCGATGGCCTCGCCGGCCAGGAAGCCCAGTCACTGGACGTGGTGCTGTGCAACCCGCCGTTCCACCAGCAACAGGTGGTCGGCGACTTCCTGGCCTGGCGCATGTTCCAGCAGGCGCGCGAAGCCCTGGTAGTGGGCGGTGCCCTTTATATCGTCGGCAACCGCCACCTGGGTTATCACAGCAAATTGGCGCGTTTGTTCCGTGGCGTTGAACAAGTAGCCGCCACGCCGAAGTTCGTCATTCTCAAAGCCCGCAAATAAAAAAGCCCTCGTAGCGAGGGCTGGAAAACCGGGCCGCAAAGCCCGGATCGGGATATCAGTGAGTGGTCAGGCCGGCGGCATTCATGAACATGCGCATCAGGCTGGCCACGACGAACAGGGCCAGCACGCTGCCGGTCCAGATCATCGCCAGCCACCCCAGGCGCCGCCATAACGGCTGTTTCTCGGCCTGTTCAATCTCGTGTAACGAAGGTTTGCCGGACATACAACGACCCTCCTAGTGGTAGCCGTCTTCGTGGGTGACCTTGCCGCGGAACACGTAGTAGCTCCAGAAGGTGTAGCCCAGGATAAACGGGATGATGAACAACGTGCCCACCAGCATGAAGCCCTGGCTCTGCGGTGGAGCAGCGGCGTCCCAGATCGACACGGAAGGCGGAATGATGTTCGGCCACAGGCTGATGCCCAAGCCGCTGTAGCCGAGAAAGATCAGCACCAGCGTCAGCAGGAACGGCGTGTAGTGGGCATTACGCGCCACGGCGCGGATCAACCCGTACATGGTCACCAGCACCAGAATCGGCACCGGCAGGAACCAGAACAGGTTCGGCAGGGTGAACCAGCGTGAAGCGATTTCCGGATGCGCCAGCGGCGTCCACACACTGACGATACCGATCACTGCCAGCACCACAAACGCCAATGGCCGCGCCAGGTTGTGCATCTGCTCCTGCAACTTGCCT
The DNA here is from genome assembly GCF_012985445.1 of Pseudomonas sp. WS 5532. Classification (NCBI taxonomy): domain Bacteria; kingdom Pseudomonadati; phylum Pseudomonadota; class Gammaproteobacteria; order Pseudomonadales; family Pseudomonadaceae; genus Pseudomonas; species Pseudomonas sp. WS 5532. The sequence continues at coordinate 205,599 of NZ_JAAQWK010000005.1, read as the reverse complement.
TCGGTTTTCATGATCAGCCAGGTGCAGCCGAGCAAGGCATAGGCGACCACCAATGCAACGCCACAGAACAGGGTGAATGGCGTAAGCCAATCCAGCGAGCCGCCGGCAAACTGGCGATTCACCACCGGAATGCCATCGATAAACGCCCCCAGTGCCACCCCCTGGAAGAACGTCGCGGCGATGGAGCCACCGATAAACGCCTTGTCCCAGAGGTGACGCTTGTCGTCCTTGGCCTTGAAGCGGAACTCGAAGGCCACGCCCCGGAAGATCAGCCCGATCAGCATCAGGATCAGTGGCAGGTACAACGCCGACAACACCACCGAATAGGCCAGCGGGAACGCGCCGAACAGCGCCGCGCCGCCGAGTACCAGCCAGGTTTCGTTGCCGTCCCATACCGGCGCGACGGTGTTCATCATCACATCGCGGTCGACTTTGCCGGGGATAAACGGAAAGAGGATGCCGATGCCCAGGTCGAAACCGTCCATCACCACGTACATCATGATGCCGAAGATGATGATCACGGCCCAGATCAGCGGAAGATCAATACCCATCTCAATTCCCCTTGTGCTGGATGTGGGTGTGGTCGTCGTCGCTGCCATCATCGGCGGCGGACAACGGACGGGCCGGTGTACGTTTCTGGCCAGGGCCACCATGGGTTGGCTCGCTGCCCTCGTGGGTCTGCGGGCCTTTGCGCACCAGGCGCATCATGTAGCCCAACCCGGCGCCGAACAGCGCGAAGTACACCACCACAAACAGCACCAGCGTAATGGTCATCTGCGCCAGGCTATGCCCGGAGGAAGCATCCGCCGTGCGCATCAACCCGTAGACCACCCACGGCTGGCGGCCGATTTCGGTGGTGAACCAACCGGCAAGAATCGCGATCAGGCCGGACGGGCCCATCCACAACGCCAAGTACAGGAACGGCTTGGACGTGTACATCTTGTCCCCTCGGCGCAGCCACAGGCTGAACAGACCGGTGAAGATCATCAGGAAGCCCAGGCCGACCATGACCCGGAACGACCAGAACACAATGGTCGAATTGGGGCGATCCTCAGGCGGGAACTCCTTGAGCGCCGGCACCTGCTTGTCCAGGGAGTGGGTCAGGATCAGGCTGCCGAGGTACGGAATTTCGACCGCGTATTTGGTTTTCTCGGCCTTCATGTCGGGCCAGCCGAACAGGATCAGCGGCGTCGGCTCATTGCCGATATTTTCCCAGTGGCCTTCAATCGCGGCAATTTTCGCCGGTTGGTGCTTCAAGGTGTTGAGGCCATGGAAGTCACCGATCACCGCCTGGATAGGCGCCACGATCAGGGCCATCCACATCGCCATCGACAGCATGGTGCGGATCGCCGGGTTGTCCTTGCCGCGCAACAAGTGCCAGGCCGCCGAAGAGCCGACGAAGAACGCCGTGGCCACAAAGGCTGCCGTGGCCATGTGCATCAGGCGATAGGGGAACGAGGGGTTGAAGATCACCGCCAGCCAGTCGGTAGGAATCACCCGGCCATCGATAATTTCAAAGCCTTGCGGCGTCTGCATCCAGCTGTTGGAAGCCAGAATCCAGAAGGTCGAAATCAGCGTACCGACGGCCACCATCACCGTGGCAAAGAAGTGCAGCTTGCGCCCCACCTTGTTCCAGCCGAACAGCATCACCCCGAGGAAACCCGCCTCCAGGAAGAAGGCCGTGAGCACTTCGTAGGTAAGTAGCGGTCCGGTAACGGCGCCGGCAAAGTCCGAGAAACGGCTCCAGTTGGTACCGAACTGGTAAGCCATGACCAAGCCCGAAACCACCCCCATGCCGAAGTTGACGGCAAAGATCTTCGACCAGAAATGGTAGAGGTCACGGTAGGTGTCGTTGTGAGTCTTGAGCCACAAGCCTTCCAGCACCGCAAGATAACTGGCCAGGCCGATGGTGATCGCCGGGAACAGGATGTGAAACGAGATGGTGAACGCGAATTGAATTCGGGCGAGATCTAGCGCCTCCAAACCGAACATAAGTCTTCCTCTGTCAGGTAATACCGGCTGCTGGCGGGAGCCTGCACCCACTGCCCCCACGGATATGGAGTGTGGCGAATTTCAATTCGTTTCTTTTTTTACCCATCACGTAGGGATCCTGGCCTTGCGGCCGCCAGATCAATCCCGGGGCCGGTTTTGATCTGGATCAAGCATTGCTCAAAGAGTAGTCCCATTTTCGGACGAAAGCCGTGTGGTTCATTGACGCGTGACAGGTTGTCTCAGCTCAGTTCTTGCAACTATTTGTTACAGCTTGATGCTAATCTGCCTGCACCCTCTGCTCCAGACCTGACTTCCCGATGCCCAGTGAACCCGCATTGCTGTTGCGCCACCACCGCCCTTTCATCGCGTTCTGGCTGGCCCGGATCTTTACCGCCAGCGGTTTCCAGATGCTTACCGTGGCCATCGGCTGGAACCTCTATCAACTGACTGGCAATGTGCTGGACCTGGGCCTGGTAGGCCTGGTGGAGTTCATTCCGCGCGTTCTGTTCATGTTGCACACAGGCCACGTGGCCGATCGCTATGAGCGGCGCAAAGTCGCCGCCATCTGCCAGACCGTGCAGGCATTGATTGCCTTGTCCCTGGCCATCGGCGGCCTGACCGGCAATGTGACCCGCGAGATGATCTTTATCCTCGCGTTCCTGCTCGGCGCCGCACGCTCGTTTGAGATGCCCACCACCCAGGCGCTGCTGCCGAGCATCGTGCCGAGCGCGCTGTTCCCGCGTGCCGTGGCCTCGTCGCAATCGGCGCAGCAACTGGCCACCATCGTCGCGCCAGCGTTGGGCGGCTTGCTCTATGCGTTTGGCAGCGTGTGGGTGTATGGCCCAACCGTGGTGCTGTACCTGATCGCCTGCGGGCTGACCCTCAACCTGCCCGCGCGCCAGACACCGATCAATAAAGCCAAGGCCACGATGGATTCGCTGCTGGCCGGGATCCGCTTTATTCGCAGCCGCCCGGACATTCTCGGCGCCATTTCGCTGGACCTGTTTGCCGTACTGCTGGGCGGCGCCACAGCGTTGCTGCCGGTGTTCGCCAAGGACATCCTGCTGACCGGCGCCTGGGGCCTGGGTCTGTTGCGTTCGGCGCCGGCGGTGGGCGCATTGTTGATGTCGCTGTGGCTGGCGAGGTTCTCGGTAGACCGGCATGTCGGGCGCGTGATGTTTACCGCCGTCGGTGTGTTTGGCGTGGCAACCATTGCGTTCGGCCTGTCGACGTCGTTCTGGTTCTCCCTGGCGGTACTGGTGGTGCTGGGCGCGGCGGACATGATCAGCATGGTGATCCGCGCTTCGTTCGTGCAGCTGGAGACTCCGGATGAAATGCGCGGGCGGGTCAGTGCGGTCAACGGCCTGTTTATTGGCGCATCCAATCAACTGGGCGAATTTGAATCGGGGATTACCGCCCACTGGTTCGGCACCGTGCCCGCCGTGGTCATGGGCGGGATTGGTACGCTGTTGGTGACGGGGGTGTGGATAAAGCTGTTTCCGACCCTGGCCAACCGCGATCGGATGCATGTGCCGGTGGAGGAAGCCAAGCTATAAGCCGGTTGAAAAACAGGCAATGTGGGAGCTGGCTTGCCTGCGATGGCGGTGTCTCAGCCAACATATGATTGGCTGACAGATAGCTATCGCAGGCAAGCCAGCTCCCACATTTTGATCTTCTGTGGTTCGAAGACCGGGTTACAGCACCTTATCCAGCGTGACAGGAAACTCCCGCACCCGCTTGCCAGTGGCATGGTAGATCGCATTCGCCACCGCCGCCGCCACCCCGACAATACCGATTTCGCCCACACCCTTGGAGCCCAGGGCGTTGACGATTTCGTCGTGTTCGTCGACAAAAATCACCTCTATGTCGCCGATATCGGCATTCACCGGGATGTGGTACTCGGCCAGGCTGTGGTTCATGTAGCGACCCAGTTGATGGTCGACCTGGGTTTCTTCATGCAGTGCCATGCCGATGCCCCAGACCACGCCGCCGAGGATCTGGCTGCGGGCCATCTTCGGGTTGACCACCCGCCCGGCGGCGATGGCGCTGACCACTCGACGCACCTTGATCGTGCCCAGGTCTTCATCGACCTGAACTTCGACAAACACCGCCGAATGGGTCGCCGTCGAATAGCCTTCGCGCTTTTTGTCCGGTTGGCTGTCAACCTGAACGGCCAACACCTCTTCGCCACTGTCCTTGACCAGTTGTGCCAAGGACACACTCACATCACCGGTGTGCAACTGGCCGTCTTCAAAGCGCACCGATTCAGCCTCTTTGAACACCGGGTAAGTCTGCCGGGCAACCGCCAACAGCTTGGCGTTCAGCGCCTCGCAGGCCTGCTGCACGGCAGTGCCAACGGACGACACGGTAAACGAGCCGCCCTGTAACGGCGCCGTGGGTAACGACGAGTCACCCAGCAGAAAACGCACATCGGCCATCGCCACACCGCTGGTTTGCGCGGCAATCTGCGTCATTACCGTATACGTGCCCGTGCCGATATCGGTGGTGGCGCTGCTGACGGTCAATTGGCCTTGGGCATCCAACTGCGCCTTGGCGCTGGCCTTCATCTGCAGGGCCTCCCATACACCACCGGCCATACCCCAACCGATCAACTGGTTGCCATCACGCATGCTGCGCGGCTCGGGGTTGCGCTGGCTCCAGCCGAAGCGCTCGGCACCTTCGCGGTAACACTCGCGCAGGGCTTTGCTCGACCAGGGTTTGTCTTCGTTCTGGTTGCGCTCGGCGTAGTTGATCAGGCGCAGTTGCACAGGGTCCATCCCCAGGGCGCAGGCCAGTTCATCCATCGCACATTCCAGGCCGATCACGCCCAGCGCGGCGCCCGGCGCGCGCATGTCCATCGGCGTGGACACGTCCAGGGGAACCAGTTTGTAGGTCAATTGCACGTTGTCGCAGTGGTAGAGCATGCCGCTCCACTCCACCACATGTTCGCTGAAATCCTCGAAACGCGAGGTCTGGCCAATCGCTGTGTGGCCCAACGCCAACAGGCGGCCATTGGCAGCAGCGCCCAGTTGCAAACGCTGCAGGGTGCGCGGGCGGTAGCCGAACGTGAACATCTGTTGCCGGGTCAGGGTGACGCGCACCGAACGCTTGAGCGCCAGCGCTGCCATCACCGACAGAGGCAGTTGATACTGCGGGCGCAGGCCCGAGCCAAAGGCACCGCCGACGAACGCAGCGAAGATCCTTACCTGGCTTTTATCCAGGCCGAAGACTTTTTGCACATACGCCTGGCAGTTCTGCGGGCCTTGGGTCTTGTCGTGGATATGCAGGGTGCCGTCCGGCTGATACAGCACGGTGCTGGCGTGGGGTTCCATCGGGTTGTGGTGCTCGATGGGCGTGCTGTAGTGCATATCCAGGCTGACAGCGGCAGCAGCCCACTCGGCCTGGAAGTTACCGCGTGGCTTGGGCGGCGTTTGCGGCGATGGGTGCGCCTGTTCCTGCAGGGCCGCGAGGTCAGTGGCAAAAGCCTCGCTCGCGTATTCGATCTCGACCAGCGAGGCAGCGTGTCGCGCCAGCTCAAGGTTGTCGGCGATCACCAGGGCCAGGGGTTGGCCGTTATAAAGCACGCGGTCGTTATACAGCGGGCGAAACGGCGAGCCGTCGGCTGCATCGGCATCGGCGAAAGCCTCATCGTAGCTGGCGAGTTTGGGCCGGTTCAGATGATCAAGCACCCAGACCACGCCCGGCAGCGCCAGGGCTTTGGACGCGTCGATCCGGATTACCCGGCCCTTGGCAATCGTGCTTGAGACGACACTGCCATGCAGCAGGTCGTTGCCTGGAAACTCACCGGCATAACGCGCCTGGCCGGTGACCTTGAGCAGACCGTCAACGCGGTCCAGGGGTTTACCGACGGCGGTCATGGGCGTTCTCCTGCGACAGCGGCGTCGCTCAGGGCACGGATGATTGCGCGGCGTGCCAGCTTGATTTTGAAACTGTTGTGTTCCAAGGGTTCGGCGTCTTGCAGCAAGGCGTCAGCGGCCTGGCTGAAGGTCTCGCGGCTGACCGCTTGCCCGATCAGCGCGGCTTCCACCGCGCGATCGCGCCAAGGTTTGTGGGCCACACCGCCAAGGGCCAGGCGCGCATCGACGATGGTGTCGCCCGCAAGCTCCAGCGCGGCGGCAACGGAGACCAGCGCGAAGGCGTAGGACGCACGGTCACGAATCTTCAGGTAGTGGCTATGGCTGGCGAGATGATCAGGCGGCAGTTCGATGGCGGTGATCAGCTCATCGTCGGCCAGCAGGTTGTCGCGCTCAGGCGTATCGCCGGGCAATCGATGAAAGTCGGCAAACTCGATCACCCGTGCGCCGCCACGCCCTTCTACATGCACCCGCGCCTGCAGCGCTGCGAGGGCGACGCACATATCCGAGGGATGGGTAGCCACACAATGTTCGCTGGCACCGAGGATCGCATGAATGCGGTTCAACCCGGTGCGCGCCGGGCAGCCGCTGCCAGGTTCACGCTTGTTGCATGGCACGCTGGCATCGTAGAAATAGTAGCAACGGGTACGTTGCAACAAGTTACCGCCGGTACTGGCCATATTGCGCAGTTGCGGCGAGGCGCCCGCCAGAATGGCCTGGGACAGCAATGGGTAGCGTGTCTCGATCAGCGGGTGCCAGGCCAGGTCGGCATTGCTGACCAACGCGCCGATCATCACCCCGCCGTCGGCAGTCGCTTCTACGCCATGCAGCGCCAAGCCGGTGATGTCGATCAGGTGTTCGGGGCGGCTGATGTTTTCTTTCATCAGGTCCAACAGGTTGGTGCCGCCGGCGATAAACCGCGACGTCGCGCTGCTCAGGTGCACGGCTTCCTGCACATCGGCCGGCTTGCTGTACTGGAAGGGGTTCATTGGTCACCTCCCAGCACAACGTCTTCAATGGCATCGCGAATATTGCTGTAGGCCCCGCAGCGGCACAGGTTGCCGCTCATCAGTTCCTGAATTTGCGCGGTGTTGTGGGCGCGGCCTTCATTGGCCAGGCCGACGGCGGAGCAAATCTGCCCCGGCGTGCAGTAGCCGCACTGGAACGCGTCACGCTGGATAAAAGCCTGCTGCATCGGGTGCAACTGGTCGCCGTCGGCCAGGCCTTCGATGGTGGTCACCTCGGCACCGTCGCACATCACCGCCAGGGTCAGGCAGGCGTTGATGCGTTTGCCATCGCGCAACACCGTGCAGGCGCCGCACTGGCCGTGGTCGCAGCCTTTTTTGCTACCCACCAGATCCAGCTGTTCGCGCAGCAGGTCCAGCAAGGTGGTCCAGGGCAACACCTGCAGCTGGCGGTCTTGGCCATTCAGGGTCAGGCGTATCGGGTGGCTGACGAACGGTTTGGTCGTCGCGCCATTGGGGGTCGCGCTCATAAACACCTCACGGGTTGGTGCACTTCCGCGGCGTTCAGGAAAGTCGCCGTCTAAGGGCTACGACTTCCCGAGGTAGTGAGCGTTCAAGGGGATTGATCAGAGGATGTTGAACAAGAGCTTCAACGTGTTTTGCGGGCCATTGATCGAGATATTGCTGAATTCAAACCAGCCTTGGGCCTGGACATTCAAGTCAAACACATAGATGTAGCCCATCACAGTGCCTGCGCCGTTACAGACTTCGCTGATGTTGCCCACCTGACAGACCGGCGTGCGTTGCCCATTCAATTCGGCGCCATTGAAGCGCCCCATCGGGCTTTTGCCCAGGCCGACCTCCATCACCGAGACCTTGGTCGGCCCACGATGAGTACACATCTGGGTGGTCGTCACATCTGTGGGGATGGTTTCCGTGCAACGCGCCGACTCGACCTTGAACACCCGCACCTCGCTCAACGGCGGTGCAGCCGCGCCCCACACCGGTGCCACAAGCCCCAGGCCGATTGCGGCGAACAGAGCTAGACTGCTGGCGTTGGCTTTTTTCATGCTGAGAACGACCCTGTATTTAACGTCGGCGCAGTATGCCTCAAGGCCAGATTCGAGAATACGCAGCCTATCCGCCACATCGCGTCGGCTGCTGGTATCATGCGCCGCTTTTTCCGATCCTCTCTGAAACCACAGGCGCTTGGCGCAGTTTGTGCTTTGACTTAGAGGTCAACAAATAACGACGCAAAATAGCGTCACAGGGAGCCGGCATGCTGGAAAAGCTGTTTCAACTCAAAGCACACAACACCAACGTGCGCACCGAGATTCTCGCGGGTATCACGACCTTTCTGGCCATGGCCTACATTCTGTTCGTGAACCCGAGCATCCTCGGCGAGACCGGCATGGACAAGGGCGCGGTGTTTGTCGCCACCTGCCTGGCCGCCGCCATCGGTTCGACCGTGATGGGCCTGATCGCCAACTACCCGATCGCGCTGGCACCGGGCATGGGCCTCAACGCCTTCTTCACCTACACCGTGGTCCTGCACATGGGCCACACCTGGCAAGTCGCGTTGGGCGCGGTATTCATTTCGGCGGTGTTGTTCTTCCTGCTGTCGATCTTCCGCATCCGTGAGTGGATCATCAACAGCATCCCGCTGCCGCTGCGCTCGGCGATTGCCGCCGGTATCGGCCTGTTCCTGGCACTGATCGCCCTGCACAACGCCGGCATCGTGGTCAGCAACCCGGCCACCATGGTCGGCCTGGGCGACCTGAAACAACCGGCGCCGATCCTCGCTACCTTGGGTTTCGCGCTGATCGTGGCGCTGGAAGCCCTGGCGGTGCGCGGTGCGGTGCTGATCGGCATCCTGGCGGTGACCATCGTGTCTATCGCGATGGGGTTCACCCCGTTCGGCGGCGTAACCTCGATGCCACCGTCCCTGGCCCCGACCTTCCTGCAACTGGATATCAAAGGTGCGCTGGATATCGGCCTGGTCAGCGTGATCTTCGCCTTCCTGTTCGTTGACCTGTTCGACAACTCTGGCACCCTGATCGGCGTGGCCAAGCGCGCCGGCCTGATGGGCAAAGACGGCCACATGCCGAAAATGGGCCGTGCACTGATCGCCGACAGTACCGCCGCCATGGCCGGTTCGCTGCTGGGTACGTCGACCACCACCAGCTACATCGAGTCGGCTGCGGGTGTGAGTGCCGGTGGCCGTACCGGTTTGACCGCCATCGTGGTCGCCATCCTGTTCCTGCTGGCGCTGTTCTTCTCGCCACTGGCCGCCAGTGTTCCAGCGTTTGCCACCGCGCCGGCGCTGCTGTTCGTGGCCGTGCTGATGACCCAGGGCCTGGCCGAAATCGACTGGGATGACATTACCGTTGCAGCGCCCGTGGTGGTCACCGCCCTGGCGATGCCTTTCACTTACTCCATTGCCAACGGCATCGCCTTCGGTTTCATCGCCTGGACCGCCATCAAGCTGCTTTCGGGCCGCTACCGTGAGCTGAACCCGGCACTGGTGATCCTGTCGATTCTGTTTGTGATCAAGCTGGGCTGGTTCAACGCATGACTTTTGACGCCGCAAGCTACACCGTTCAACTGCAAGACAAGGTCACGCGTCTGCGTGACCTGTTGGCACCGTTCGACGCCCCCGAACCGCAGGTCTTCGATTCGCCGCTGCAGAACTTCCGCCTGCGCGCGGAGTTCCGCCTGTGGCGCGAGGGCGGTGAGCGCCACTACGCAATGTTCTCCCAGGACGACAAGCGCACGCCGATCCTGATCGAAGAGTTCCCCATCGCAAGCCAGCGCATCAACCAGCTGATGCCGCAACTCAAAGCCGCCTGGCAAGCCAGCGCGGCCCTCAGCCACAAGCTGTTCCAGGTGGAGTTCCTGACCACACTGGCCGGCGACGCGATGATTACCCTGTGCTATCACCGCCCGCTGGACGAACATTGGCACACGGCTGCGAACAAGCTGGCGGCGGACTTGAATGTCAGCATCATCGGCCGTTCCAAGGGCAAGCGCGATGTGATCGGCCACGACTACGTGGTGGAAAAACTCGACGTCGGCGGGCGCACCTTCAGCTACCGTCAACCCGAGGGCGCGTTCACCCAGCCCAACGGCACCGTGAACCAGAAGATGCTCAACTGGGCCTATGAAGCCCTGGGCGATCGCCCGGATGATTTACTGGAGTTGTACTGCGGCAACGGCAACTTCACCCTGCCACTGGCGACCCGCGTGCGTAAGGTACTGGCCACCGAAATCAGCAAGACCTCGGTGAATGCTGCCTTAAGCAACCTCGATGAAAATACAGTGGATAACGTCACGCTGGTGCGCCTGTCTGCCGAAGAGCTCACCGAGGCGCTCAACGAGGTTCGGCCGTTTCGCCGTCTGCACGGCATCGACCTGAAGAGCTACGAATTCGGTAGCGTCTTCGTCGACCCACCGCGCGCCGGCATGGACCCGGACACCTGCGAACTGACCCGTCGCTTCGACAACATCCTGTACATCTCCTGCAACCCGGAGACGTTGGCGGCGAACATTGCGCAACTGCATGACACGCACCGGATTACCCAGTGTGCAATGTTTGACCAGTTCCCATGGACGCACCATATGGAATCCGGGGTGTTATTGACCCGGCGGTAAACTGTGGGAGCTGGCTTGCCTGCGATGGCGGTAGGCCTGCCCTGCATCGGTCAACTGATACACCGCTATCGCAGGCAAGCCAGCTCCCACACTGGGTTTTCATGCATCTGTTGAATCACCGTTATCCAACGGCTCCTTGCGTGGCCGACCGCCCTTCTTGCCATTGGCTCGGGCGGCGGCGGTTTTGGCGGCGCTGCTCTTGCGACCGTTGCGCGACGCTACCAGGCTTGTTGCCAGGTCCATCAAGGGCTGGCTGGTGGCGATGAGCCCGGTGATCGAAACGTCCAGATCCTGCGCCTCACAGCACAGCGCCTTGCCGCCAAAGCCGACCTCCAGTTGCTGAAAGTCCTCCAGGGAAAACCCTTCGAACTCCGGCAACCCGGCTACAGGCAACATGACGCGGCTGCCGTCGCTGAAACCGATGGAAATGCACTCGTGTTCATAGCGCACATTGCTGGCATTTGCGTACAGACGTTTGAGCTTGCGCCCACGGGCGATAGCCTTGTCGACATCGGCGTCAGTGAGCGGCTTATAGGGTACGACTTTGGCTTTTACGATTTTCATAAATTAATCCCCACGCAATCTGGCGCTCTGACCAGATTCAAAATTGTTCTTTGCTCTACGACATCGTGCCGGGCGCTTGCGATGACATAGACACCACGTCGAATAACCAACCCTTGAACCAATTCACCAGCGTCCCAATCCCAGGAATGGTTCTCCAGGCAAACCGTTTGCAGTTTCTCCCACCAGATCCGGCGTGCACGGGCCAGGTAGTGCCGCTGCATGATCGCCTCGCGTAATTCCTTCAGGAGCGCAGTAGGCGGCCGCCTGCGATCCGGCTCTACATCCCACAACTCCACATCCCCATCCAGGAAGCTGAAACGAAAACGCGCATCCCATGCCTTGCCCCTGACATGAACGTGGGGCGGGCAGTGTTCATCCCGCAGAAGCACTGAAATCACATATCCCTTGTAAGCACCTACTTTCATCGTAACCCATCCGTTAGGTTATTTTCCGTCAGGTAACAATTTTCCGTGGCACCCGACAACCGGCTCCATCCTTGCGAAGCTGTTTCACAGATTAGTAACGACGAACAACCCCGCGAATGCGGGGTTGTAACCACTCATGCCGAGGGTTGGGACTACCCTGCCAACGCCCGCAAGTCCTGCTCGCTCAGCAACCCCGCGTAATACTTCAACTGAATCCGCGCCAGCAAATACGCATGCCGTGCGCTCGCCCAGTCCGGCATCGAGGTTGATTTTCAATTGATATCTAATCTGATGCTGTGCCGGTATGCCTCAGAATAAGCGTTCGATAATCGAACACATCAGCCGCCTTCAATTGACCAAATTAACCATCCAGTACATTTTATCCGCACAACCAATAATAAGTGTGGAGAGACCTTTATGCCGCCCATCGTGCTGGTGCTCAACGGCCCCAACCTCAACCTGCTCGGCACCCGCGAGCCTGCTACCTACGGGCATGAAACCCTGGCCGACATCGCCGCACTGTGCGGTCGCAGCGCGGAAAACCTGGGGTTGAAAATCGAATTTCGCCAGACCAACCACGAAGGTGAACTGCTCGACTGGATCCACGGCGCCCGCGCCCGTTGCGCCGGTATCGTGATCAACCCGGCGGCCTGGACCCACACCTCCGTAGCGATTCGCGACGCACTGGTGGCCAGTGAAGTGCCGGTGATCGAAGTGCATTTATCCAACGTGCATGCGCGCGAGGCGTTCAGGCATCACTCGTTTGTGTCGCCCATTGCCAAGGCGGTGCTCGCAGGCTTCGGCAGCCATGGTTATCACCTGGCGCTGGAACACTTCAGCCACACCCTCAAAGGATCCGCCCGATGAAACCGCGCATCCTCGCCGGCCTGATCGGCGCCGGCATCCAAGCCTCCCGCACGCCCGCCCTGCATGAACAGGAAGGCGACGCCCAAGGCTTGCGCTACCTGTATCAGTTGATCGATCTGGACGCGCTGCAACTGAACATCAACGCCCTGCCCGACCTGCTGGACGCCGCTGAATTGATGCGTTTTACCGGCTTGAACATTACCTACCCATGCAAGCAGGCAGTGCTGGCATTGCTCGATGAATTGTCTGACGAGGCGCGAGGCATTGGCGCCGTCAACACCGTGGTGTTCAAGGACGGTAAGCGCATTGGCCACAACACGGATTGCCTGGGGTTTGCCGAAGGTTTCCGGCGCAACTTGCATGACGTCGCGCGAGAACGGGTGGTACAGATGGGCGCCGGCGGTGCAGGCGCGGCGGTGGCCCATGCATTGCTGGCAGAAGGCGTGCAGCACTTGAGTATTTTTGACGTGGACATGGCCCGCGCCCGCGACCTGGTGGATAACCTTGCGCAGCGTTTTGGTGCCGGTCGTGCCCAGGTCGGCACCCACCTGGAAAACGCTATGGCCGAAGCGGATGGCTTGGTGAACACCACGCCCATGGGCATGGCCAAGCTGCCCGGCACGCCGGTACCGCCTGCGCTGTTGCGAGCCCAATTGTGGGTCGCGGAAATCGTGTATTTCCCGCTGGAAACCGAACTGCTGCGCAACGCCCGCGCCCTGGGTTGCCGAACGCTGGACGGCGGCAATATGGCGGTGTTTCAGGCGGTGAAGGCGTTTGAGTTGTTCAGTGGCCAAACACCGGATGTGCAGCGAATGCTGGCGCACTTTCAGAGCATGAATAGCTGACTGCCGAAACTGAATCAAAAAATGTGGGAGCTGGCTTGTTGTGGCGAGCAAGCTTGCTTGCGCTGGGGTGCGAAGCGCCCCCAAAAAAGCCGGAGACTGCTGCGCAGTCAGCGGGAGCAAGCTCCCTCGCCACAACAAACCAGCTCCCACACTGGTTGCATTCCAGATTGGGAATCGGGTGAATTCAAGCCTGCAAGTACCGCATCACCGACTCACAAATCATCTCCCGATGCCGCTGTTTAATCGCTTCATCGGACAGCTCGATCTGAAAAATCTCACTGAACGTATGGCGGTTGGACACCCGGTAAAAGCTGAATGAGTTGATCAGCAGGTGCACATCCAGCGGCTCCAGCCCTTCGCGAAACACCCCCATCTCGGCACCCCGCCGCAATGTGGCGCCCAGCGCTTCGAGGATGTTGCTGTTCATCGCCTTGATCGAATCCGAGCGCTTCACGTATTCCGCGTTGTGGATATTTTCGATGCTGACGATGCGCACGAAATCCACGTTCTGGTCGTGGTGATCAAAGGTGAACTCCACCAGACGACGGATCGCCTCACGCGGCTCCAGGGCCGTGAGGTTCATGCGCGTTTCGGTGTTGCGGATATCGCCGTAGAGTTTTTCCAGCACCTCGACGTACAACTGCTCCTTGCTGCCGAAGTAGTAATAGATCATGCGTTTGGAGGTGTGGATACGCTCGGCGATCGCATCCACGCGCGCGCCGGACAGGCCCTGCTGAACAAACTCGACGATGGCTTCCTGCAGGATGTTTTCGCGGGTCTTTTCCGGGTTGTTCTTGCGACTCTTGCGCGGTGTGTCTGGCACGGCGGAGAGGTCGGGGGTCAGGGTCATGGTGCGCTCACGGCCATTTTTGTTGTGCAGGCGGCGATTATGGGCCGAGGCGCTTCCCGAAGGAAGCACCTGGCCCGGCCGTTATAAACGCGCCTGACGTACCGCACCGCTGCGCGATTTGGCCATCGCCGCCAGGCGCACCGCCACGTTGGCCGCGCCATACCCGGCATAGCCGTTTTTGCGCTGGATAATCTCGAAGAAAAACCGCCCCTCAAAAGCCTCGGTGTACACATGAAACAACTCACCGCCCTGGGCGTCACGGTCGTACAACACGTTGTAGTACGCCAGTTCGCTGAGGAACTCATCGTCGAAATCAAACCGTGCGGCCAGGTCGTCGTAGTAGTTGAGCGGGATATCCAGTAACGGCACGCCGGCCGCTTTGGCGCGGCTGACCTCTGCGAAAATATCCGCGCAGTCAAAAGCAATGTGGTGCACGCCCGAACCACGATAACTCGACAGCGCGTGGGAAATTGCCGTGTTGCGGTTCTCGGAAATATTCAGCGGCAAGCGGATCGAGCTGCAACGGCTGCGCAACGCTCGGCTTTTCACCAGGCCATAAGGGTCGGGCAGCACCACTTCGTCATCGGCTTCGAAATCCAGCAGGCTCTTGTAGAACAGCACCCAACTGTCGAGGCTGTCGGCCGGCAAGGCCATGGCCATATGGTCGATGCGCAGCAGGCCGCCGCTGGACGCCGTTGCCGCTTGCAAGTTGAAGTCGGTGTCGTACAGCGCGCCCTCGGCAGGGTCGACCAGATAAATCAGGCTGCCATCTGGCGCACGCACCGCCGCCAGCTCCAGCTCGTTAGGCCCGACCAGCCCGCGATACGGCTGGCCTTTGTAGGCCACGGCCCGCTCCAGCGCCTTGGCGCTGTCCTTGACCCGAATCGCCGTGGCGCACAACGACGGGCCGTGGGCTTCGAAAAAGTTGTGGGCAAACGAATAGGGTTCACAGTTGAGGATCAGGTTGATATCACCCTGACGCAGCAGGCTCACGCTCTTGGAACGGTGCTGGCCCGCCTTGACGAACCCCAGGCGCTCCAGCCAGTGGGTCAGCTTGGCACCGAGGCTTTCATCCACGGCAAACTCGAGGAATTCGATGCCGTTGTATTCGCTGGCCGCCGGGGTATCAAACAGAATCTCGACGGGCTGGGCCGGCGCCTCTTGCTTGAGGCGTTCGCGGGTTTTCTCCTCCAGGTACAGCAGCGAACGCAAGCCATCCGCCGCATTCGCGCGGGTGGGTGCGGCGCGGAAACCGTCGTTGAAAATCTCCAGGGACAACGGCCCGGTGTAGCCACTTTTGATGATCGGCGCGAGAAAACCTGCCAGGTCAAATTCGCCCTGCCCCGGAAAACAGCGGAAATGCCGGCTCCACTCCAGCACATCCATGGCCAGGACCGGCGCGTCGGCCATTTGCACAAAGAAGATCTTGTCGCCGGGAATGTCGGCAATGCCGCTAGGATCGCCCTTGAGCGACAGCGTGTGGAAGCTGTCGAGCAACACGCCCAGGTTTGGATGATCGACCTGGCGCACCAGGTTCCACACCTGCTGCCAGGTGTTCACATGTTTGCCCCAGGCCAGCGCTTCATAGCCGATACGCAAACCACGGCGACCGGCGTGCTCGGCCAGCAAGCTGAGGTCATCGAGCAAAATGCGCTCATCGCCCACGCAATCCGCCGAAGCATTGCTGCACACCAGCACCAGGTCGGTGCCCAGCTCCTGCATCAAATCGAATTTGCGTTCGGCGCGCTCCAGGTTGCGCGCCAGCCGGTCGCGGCGGCATCCTTCAAAGTCGCGAAACGGCTGGAACAAGGTGATGGCAATGCCCAGGTCGGCGCACATCTGCCTAACTTCCCGCGGGCTGCCGTCGTAATACAACAGGTCGTTCTCGAAGATCTCCACCCCGTCGAACCCGGCAGCGGCGATGGCTTCGAGCTTCTCCGGCAGGGTGCCGCTCAAGGAAACAGTGGCAATGGAACGTTGCATGGGCGACTCCCGGCAGTTTTTATTTGCAGCAAATTATTGGCCCCTAGCCTACACCCAGCAATTAAAATGTACGAACCGGTTAGTTTTTCGTGCGATTACCGAACACTATGCCCTGTTGGCGAATTGACGACTTTTTAACCACTGCGCACCATCGAACCTGCACCAAGACCCAGAACACACCATAAAAATTTCAAAAACGGGTACGACCTCATGCCTTCGCAAAACTCCGCTCTGGCCGCGCGCCCGGGCAACCCGCACGCCGGCATCGGCGACAAGATCCGTGGCGCCATGGCCGTGGGTAAAACGCGCTGGGGCATGCTGGCCCTGGTGTTCTTCGCCACCACCCTGAACTACATCGACCGCGCCGCCCTGGGCGTGATGCAACCGATCCTGGCCAAAGAGATGAGCTGGACGGCGATGGACTACGCCAACATCAACTTCTGGTTCCAGGTCGGTTATGCCATCGGTTTTGTGCTGCAAGGCCGGCTGATTGACCGTGTGGGCGTGAAGCGCGTGTTCTTCTGCGCCGTGCTGCTGTGGAGCCTGGCCACCGGCGCCCACGGCCTGGCCACCTCGGCGGTGGGCTTTATGGTCTGCCGCTTTATCCTCGGCCTGACCGAAGCCGCCAACTACCCGGCCTGCGTCAAGACCACGCGTTTGTGGTTCCCGGCCGGTGAACGCGCAGTGGCCACCGGCATCTTCAACGCCGGCACCAACGTCGGCGCGATGATGACCCCAATGCTGCTACCGCTGATCCTGCACGTGTGGGGCTGGCAGGCGGCGTTCCTGTGCATGTCGGCACTCGGCGCGATCTGGCTGGTGTTCTGGGGGTTGAAGTACTACAACCCGGAAGACCACCCGACCGCCAAACAATCCGAATTGGACTACGTGCAACAGGAAGCCGAACCCGAGCAACCGAGCGTGCCGTTCAGCCGCATCCTGCGCATGCGCGGCACCTGGGCCTTCGCCCTCGCCTACGCCATGACCGCGCCGGTGTTCTGGTTCTACCTGTATTGGCTGCCGCCGTTCCTGAACCAGCAATACAACCTGGGCATCAACGTGACCCAGATGGGCATCCCGCTGATCATCATTTACCTGACCGCCGACTTCGGCAGTGTGGGTGGCGGGATCCTGTCGTCATTCCTGATCGGCCGCGGGATGAATGCGATCAAGGCGCGGCTGTTGTCGATGCTGCTGTTTGCCTGCTGCATCGTTGGCGTGATCATGGCTGCCGGTTCCAGCCAGCTGTGGGTTGCAGTGTTCGCCATTTCCCTGGCGATCGGCGCGCATCAGGCCTGGACTGCCAATATCTGGAGCCTGGTGATGGACTACACGCCCAAGCACATGATGAGCACGGTGTTCGGTTTCGGCGGCATGTGCGCGGCCATCGGCGGCATGTTCATGACCCAGGTCGTCGGGCACATCCTTACCGTGACCAACAACAACTACACCGTGTTGTTCACCCTGATTCCGGCGATGTATTTCATTGCGCTGACCTGGATGTACTTCATGGCGCCGCGCAAGATTCCCACAGTCGACGTGTAACTCACCGCCGCCGCTGCTGCCAGGCAGCGGCCAGCCCGCTCATGCAGATCACCCCGATGCCGACCACCGTGGTCACGTCGGGGGTATGGCTGAACACCAACCAACCCAACAATCCCGCAAACACGATCTGGCAATAGCCAAACGGTGCCAGCAAGGCTGGCGCCGCGAAGCGGAACGCCTGGGTCAGCATCAAGTGCGCGGTCATGCCGCAAGTGCCCAGCGCCAGCATCAAACAGGCATGCCACAGCGTCGGGACCTGCCAGAAGAACGGCACCAGCGCGCTCATCACCAAGGTATTGCACAGCCCGGCGAAGAAGTTGCTGGTGGTCGGTGTGTCGTATTGGCTGAGGATGCGCGTGAGCAATTGGTAGAAACAGAAGAACATCGCCGAACACAGCGGCAGCAACACCGCAGGCGTGAACAACTCGCCACCGGGGTGGATGATGATCAGCACACCGACAAACCCGCAGATCACCGCCAGCCATTGGCCACGCGTGACGTGCTCGCCGAGCAAGGGCACCGACAGCGCCGTCACCAGGATCGGCGCCAGGAAGTTCACCGCCGTGGCTTCCGCCAACGGGATGTAATGCAGCGCCGCGGTAAAAAACAGACTTGTGCCCAGCAGGCACAACGCCCTCACCACCTGCATGCCCGGCCGCTTGCTGCGCAGCACCCGCAAGCCGGATTGCGGCAGGAAAATCCCGGCCATCAGCAAGGTGTGCACCAGGTAGCGCGCCCACACCACCATCACAATCGGGTAGAACCCGGCCAGGTATTTGGACAAGGCGTCGTGGCTGGAGAACAGAAACGTCGCCAGCACAATCAGCAGGATGCCTTTGAAAGGATGGTTGACGCCGGAAAGCGGTGTGCTGACAGTCATTGAATTCTCTTGCATGGCGGGCTGAACGCATTTGCACTTAACCCGGTAATCTAGCAGCCGGGCTTGCGTCTGCCCCAAGAGCATAACCAAACACCGTGCGAACAGCGCACTAAATCACGGGTTTCGAGTCCAACGCTGCACGTTCACCGTCGTGTTGCACATTTTTCAACCAAGGCCATGTCGCTATGAAAAAAACACTCTTTGTTCTTTCTGCCCTTGCCCTGCTCACCGCGTGCAACAAGGAACCCAAGGAAGCCCCAAAACCCGCCCCCGCTTCCGTGCAAGCCACGCTGGTGCCGGCAAACCCACCGACCGATAAATGGGTCGGCAAATGGATCGGCGTCGAAGGCCTGAACCTGACCATCGCCAAGGACGACAGCATCGGCCGTGGGCACTACCTGCTGACCATGAAATACGGCCTTGATGCCGACGACGCCGGCACCTTCAAAGGCGAAGCCAATGAAGACGGCATCAGTTTCACCCGCCCGGACGGCCCGCAACAGCTGAGCGCCGGCGACGGTGAAGCCACAGGCTTGAAATGGCTGGCAGATAAAAAAGACTGCCTGATCGTCGACACCGGTGAAGGCTACTGCCGCGACTGAGGCGGCAAACCTGACATAACTTTCATCTGGCGCCCCTGCCGACACGGCCTGACAGCAGCGATACTAGGCAGCTCTCGTTGCTTGTCAGACAGCCGGGCTGGCGCCATGCCCCTGCACCAACAACACTGCTCTTAAAATAAAGAGCGCAGGCTTAACGAGAGGACTGCACCCATGCTATGGAAAAAAGGCCGACGCAGCGACAACGTGGTGGACGCCCGCGATGACAGTGGTGGCGGCGGCGGTGGCGGCATGCGCTTTGGCGGCGGCAAAGGCCTGAGCCTCACGGCGATCGTGCTGATCGTCGGCATCGGCTGGCTGACCGGCCAGGACCCGATGCAGATCCTCGGCCAGCTAAGCGGCCAAATGGAGCAAGCGCCCCCGGCGAGTACGCAGGCGCGCCAGGCGCCGCCGGCCAATGATCAACAGGCCGATTTCGTGCGCGCCGTGCTGGGCGACACGGAAGACACCTGGGGCCAGGTGTTCAAGGAAAACGGGTTGGCCTACAAGAACCCGAAACTGATTCTGTTCCGTGGCCGGGTCAACTCCGCCTGCGGTGGCGCCACCTCGGCCAGCGGCCCGTTCTACTGCCCGGCCGACCAGCAAGTGTATCTGGACCTGGATTTCTTCCGGGAGATGTCGCAACGCTTCAAGGCTTCGGGCGAGTTCGCCCAGGCGTATGTGATCGCCCACGAAGTCGGGCACCACGTGCAAACGCTGCTGGGCATCTCGGCCAAGATCCAGGCCGCACGCCAGCAAGGCCGGCAGATGGAAGGTGACGGCGGTTTACTGGTACGCCAGGAACTGCAAGCCGACTGTTTCGCCGGCGTGTGGGCCAACCGCGCGCAAAAACGCCTGAACTGGCTGGAGCCCGGCGATATTGAAGCCGCACTGAATGCGGCCAACGCCATCGGCGATGACCGTTTGCAGCAACAGGGTCAAGGGCGCGTAGTGCCGGACTCGTTTACCCACGGCACCTCGGCACAGCGGGTTCGCTGGTTCAAGACCGGCTTCGCAGAGGGCCAGATCTCTCAATGCGACACCTTTACAGCCAAGAGTCTTTAAATGAATAAACGATTGGGGTTGCTGCTTAGCGCATTAGCGATGTGTTCCACCACCACCTGGGCCGCCGAGAAAGAACATGGCGTCAAGGTGGTCAGCCCCGATCGTTTCCAACTGGAGGCCGGCGCCTTGAGCCTGGGCTTGAGCCAGGACTGGCGCCAGCCGCTGCCCAACGTCACTCGCGCATTGATCATCGTGCACGGTCGCCTGCGCAATGCGCAGACCTACCTGCAAAGCGGCGAAGATGCCGCCCAGCACGCAGGCCTTGCCGCCAATACCCTGGTGATCGCGCCGCAGTTTTTGAATGAGTTGGATACCCAGCGCAACCACCTCGACAATCAGGTGCTGCGCTGGAACCACAACGACTGGATGGCCGGCGACCCGTCGACCGGCCCAGGCCACATCAGCTCCTACGGCGCCCTCGACCAGATCATCAAACACCTGGGCAACCGCAAGCTGTTCCCGGCCTTGAAAGAAATCGTGGTCGCCGGCCATTCCGGCGGCGGCCAGGTGGTGCAGCGTTTCGCCCTCACCAGCCACGACCACCCGATGTTGCAAACCGAAGGTATCAGCCTGCGTTATGTGGTGGCTAACCCGTCGTCCTACGCCTACTTCAGCCCGCAACGCCCGGTGAAGTTTGATGTGGCCAGTTGCCCAGGCTTCAACGACTGGAAGTACGGCATGCAGAACCTGCCGGATTACGCCAAAGGCCAGAGCGCGCAGCAGCTGGAGCAGGTTTACGCGTCACGCAACATCACCTACCTGCTGGGCCAGCAAGACACCGACCCCAACCACCCGGCGCTGGATAAAAGCTGCGAAGCCGAAACCCAGGGCGCGTATCGCCTGATTCGCGGGCACAACTATTTCGACTACCTCAAGCAGCGCCATCCGCAACTGACGCAGAAGCTGGTGGAAGTGCCTGGGGTTGGGCACGACGGCGATAAGATGTTTACGTCGCCTGAGGGTGAGAAGGTGCTGTTCGGGAAATAGGATCAAAAATGTGGGAGCTGGCTTGTGTGGGAGCTGGCTTGCCTGCGATGCAGACACCTCGGTCTAACAGGCATAGCGAGGTGATGCTATCGCAGGCAAGCCAGCTCCCACAAAAGCCCATCTGCCACACAAGCCCGACCAAGGTGCCTGGGTTAGAGCATTCGGCGCAACGCCGCGCAATCCTCAGCATGCCAATCCGCCAGTTCCGGCCACGGGTTCTCGGGCAGATTAACCAATACCGTCCTGGTCCCCGCCGCCCGGCCACAAACCAGATCAAAGCGGTAATCCCCAACCATCACCATCGCGCTCGGCGCTACCTTCCAGGCAGTCGCCAGTTTCAGCAACCCACCCGGATCCGGCTTGGGCGGCGCATCATCACGCCCCAGCACATCCTCGACGGCGAAGCAGTCCGCCAGGCCAATCGCTTCAAGGGTGATATGCGCCAACTCGCGCGCATTGCGCGTCAGGATGCCCAGGCGATAGCCCCGCCCGGCCAGCTCGCGCACCAGCTGCACCGCGCCAACAGCAGCAACCGACCCCACGGCCAGCTCGCGCTCGTGCTCAAGCAACCAGGCATGCTTGGCCGCCGCCACATCCGCAGGCAATGCCGCCAGGTGCGTGAGAATGTCGTCTTCAGGTGGAATATCGAGCGCCACGCGAATCGCCACAAAATCATGCACGGCCACCGTGAGGGTGCCGTCCATGTCAAAAACCCAGTGCTTAACGTCCGACAGGCTCATGCCCAATCCTTGCGATGGCGAATCAAGCCTTCCTGGGTCACCGAAGCCACCAGTTGCCCGGCGCGGTTGTACACGCTGCCACGGGAGAAACCCCGTGAGTTACCGGCCCACGGGCTGTCCATCGCATACAAAAGCCAGTCATCGGCGCGCAGGTCGGCGTGGAACCACAGCGCATGGTCAAGGCTGGCGACCTGCATGTCTTTCTGCCAAACCGTCTTGCCGTGGGGCAGCAGCGAGGTCGTCAGCAAGCCGAAATCCGAAGCATAGGCCAGCAGGTATTTATGCAGCGCCGGCGAATCGGCCAATGCGCCGTCAGCACGAAACCACACGTACTTGACCGGGTCGGACGGCTGCGGGTTGAACGGGTCTTTTTCGGTCACCGGGCGCACTTCGATCGGCTTGGGGCACAGCAGCTTGTCGCGCATGTGCTCGGGAATCAGGTGCGCGCGTTGCTTGGTCAGCTCCAGCTCCGACGGCAGGTTTTCCGGGCCGACGACCACGGGCATGGTGGTCTGGTGCTCGAAGCCTTCTTCGTCATACTGGAACGAGGTGGTGCAGGTGAAAATCGGGTTGCCCTTCTGGATCGCCGTGACGCGGCGCGTGCTGAAACTGCCGCCATCGCGCACGCGGTCCACCGAATACACCACTGGCAGTGCAGCATCGCCAGGGCGCAGGAAATAGCCATGCAGGGAATGCACGTGACGCGCTTCTTCTACGGTCTGGCTGGCGGCCGACAGCGACTGGCCCAGCACTTGGCCGCCGAACAGTTGGCGAAAGCCCAGGTCCTGGCTGCGGCCGCGAAAGAGATTTTCCTCGATCGGTTCCAGGGTCAGCAAGTCCACCAGATCTTCCAATACTTGGCTCATAGAGCAACTCCTACAATCAATAGGGCATTCCGGGCTGCTTATCCGTGCAGCGTGTCCAACCATTGGGCGCGGGTGATGCGGTACAACACATGATGGCGCAGCGGGTCATCGGCTGCGACCTTGGGGTGTTCAAAATCTGCCTGCGGATCGTAATGCATACCGATGGCCTGCATGACTTTTTGTGATGGCAGATTGGATTCGGTGGTGAAGGCGAGGATTTCGTCCAGCTGCAGCCGGTCGAAACCACAGCGCAGCGCGGTCCACGCCGCTTCACTGGCATAACCCAGGCCCCAATGCTCGTGGGCCAGGCGCCAGCCAATTTCTACCGCTGGGGTAAAGTTGGCCTCGAAGTTGACGTTTAGCAGCCCGGTCAGGCCGATAAACTCGCCGGTATCCTTACGCTGCAAGGCCCAAAGGCCAAAGCCATATTCGGCAAAATGCCCGCGAATACGGCCGATCAGCGCGGCGCTTTCCAGGTGGCTCAGCTTGGCCGGGAAATAGCGCATTACCTGCGGGTCGGCGCACATGCGTGCAAATTCCGTCAGGTCGCTGTCACGCCATTGGCGCAGCACCAGCCGTGCGCTTTCCAATTCCAGTATCGGCTCCATGGGTCCCCCTCCCTTGCCATGTGCGTGAGTGTACAGCGCTGGTAAGATCCGTCGCAGGTTCCCGTCAGAAAATCCCATGCCTTTGCCATTGATCTACCACGATGACTACAGCCCTGAGTTCCCGGCGGACCACCGGTTCCCCATGGACAAGTTCCGCCTGTTGCGTGACCACCTGGTGAGCAGCGGCCTGACCCAGGACAGCCACTTGCTGCGACCCGAGGTCTGCCCCGCCGAGATTCTGGCCCTGGCCCATGAACCTGGGTATATCGAGCGCTACATGAGCGGTGAGCTGTCCCGCGAAGACCAACGCCGCCTCGGCCTGCCCTGGAACGAAGCCCTGGCGCGGCGCACCGTGCGTGCAGTTGGCGGCTCAATTCTCGCAGCAGAAAAAGCCCTGGAACACGGCCTGGCCTGCCACCTGGCGGGCGGCACGCACCACGCCCATTACGACTACCCGGCGGGCTTTTGCATCTTCAATGACCTGGCGGTGATCAGCCATTACCTGCTGGCCAGCGGGCGGGTCAACCGCGTGCTGATCTTCGACTGCGACGTGCATCAGGGCGACGGCACTGCGCGCATCCTCCATGACACACCGGACGCCATCACCGTGTCGCTGCACTGCGAAAAGAACTTCCCGGCGCGCAAGGCCCAGAGCGACTGGGACATCCCGCTGCCCATGGGCATGGGCGATGCCGACTACCTCAAGGTGGTCGACGACGCGCTCAACTACCTGTTGCCGCTGTACCAGCCCGACCTGGTGCTGTACGACGCCGGGGTGGATGTACACAAGGACGACGCCCTCGGTTACCTCAAACTGACAGACGCAGGCGTGGCCGCACGCGATGAAAGCGTGATGCGCCACTGCCTGGGCCGCGACATTCCAGTGATGGGCGTGATCGGCGGCGGCTACAGCAAAGACCGCCCGGCCCTGGCCCGCCGCCACGGCATCCTGCACCACAGCGCACAACGGGTGTGGGCGTCATCAGGTTGTCATTGAGTTGTGGGCGTTACCCACAATGCCTGTGGAGCGGCCTGTGGATAACTTGAGCGTAAGGGTCTGAAAGCCAGCAGCCGTATGGCGTGTAGGAAAGTGTACGTTTTTTGATCAGGCAGCTACGCCGTCGTCGGGTAGAATGCTCGGCCTATTCAAGCGACCGTAGCCCTGCCCATGCCCCAGACCCCTTCCCAACACGTCACTATTATCGGCGGCGGCCCTGCCGGGTTGATGGCCGCGGAAGTCTTGAGCCAGGCGGGCGTGCGGGTAGACGTGTACGACGGCATGCCTTCAGTGGGGCGCAAGTTCCTGCTGGCGGGCGTGGGCGGCATGAACATCACCCACTCCGAGGCGTACCCGGCGTTCCTGTCGCGTTACGCCGAACGCGCGCCGCACATGGCACCGTTGTTGCGCGCGTTTGGCGCAGAGGCTTTGTGCGAGTGGATTCACGGCCTGGGCATCGAGACCTTTGTCGGCACCTCCGGCCGTGTATTCCCCACCGACATGAAAGCCGCCCCACTGCTGCGCGCCTGGCTCAAGCGCCTACGCGACCAGGGCGTGGTTATCCACACCCGGCATCGCTGGCTGGGCTGGACCGACGACGGCGGTTTACTTATCCACAGCCCGGACGGCGATAAAACTGTCCACAGCAATGCGGTGTTGCTGGCCTTGGGCGGCGGCAGCTGGTCGCGCCTGGGCTCCGACGGTGCCTGGCTCAAGTTGCTGGAAGATAAAGGCGTGCCCTACACCGCGCTGCAACCGAGCAATTGCGGCTTCGAAGTGTCGGGCTGGAGCGAGTTGATGGTCAGCAAATTCGCGGGCGCGCCACTGAAGAACGTCGCCATCGGCCTTGGGGAGGACAAGCCTCGACTGGGCGAATGCGTCGTCACCGCCATGGGCATCGAGGGCAGTTTGATCTACGCGCTGTCGGCGCCGATTCGCGAAGCGATCAACCGTGACGGCTCAGCCACTGTGCATATTGATCTGTTGCCGAGCAAGCCGCTGGACAAGGTGCAAGCCGCCTTGGCCAAGCCGCGTGGCTCGCGGTCGATGAGCAAGCATTTGCACAGTCAGTTGGGTTTGGATGGGGTCAAAGCGGCGCTGTTGCGTGAGTTGGCACCCGCTGAACACTTTAATGATCCGGCGCAACTGGCTGTGGATATCAAGGCGTTGCCGCTGACATTGGTGAAACCTCGACCAATGGATGAGGCCATCAGCACCGCAGGCGGCGTGCCGTTTGAAGCGCTGGATGAGCGGCTGATGCTCAAGCAGTTGCCAGGCGTGTTCTGTGCGGGGGAGATGCTGGATTGGGAAGCGCCGACCGGCGGGTATTTGCTGACGGGGTGTTTTGCCAGTGGGCGAGCGGCTGGGCGTGGTGTGCTGGAGTGGCTTAAGCGCTGAGTTCAAGTCCGCTATCGCAGGCAAGCCAGCTCCCACATTTTGAGCGGTGAACACCGTCAAATGTGGGAGCTGGCTTGCCTGCGATGAGGCCCTGACAGGCTTACTTCTTCTTACGCGGCCCCGTATTAAACACCGGCACCTTACGCACCGGCTTGATCGACGGCTCAGCCGGCGCCACATCACCACTGTCCACCCACTTACCCAAATTGCGCTTGCCGCCACCGCCGCCCGAAGTCTTAGGCTTCTTCGGCTTTTTCGGCTTCTTCACCACCTGCCCGCTTGCATCGGTGTCCGGCACACGGTGCTCCGGTTCGAAATCCGGCTCCATCTTGCGGGTCAGGGTCTGACGCGTGAGCATCTCGATGGCCGACAGCATGTTCACTTCATCGGCACACACCAGCGAAATCGCCTCACCGGTGTTGCCCGCCCGGCCGGTACGGCCGATACGGTGGATGTAGTCTTCAGCCACGATCGGCAGGTCAAAGTTGACCACCAGCGGCAAGTCTTCAATGTCCAGGCCACGGGCCGCCACGTCGGTGGCCACCAGAATCTGCACATCGCTGGACTTGAAACGGTCCAGCGCGCGTTGGCGGGTGGCTTGGGGTTTGTCGCCATGGATGCCGTCGGCATTGATGCCCAGGCCCTGCAACTTGTCCACCAGCGCATCCACGCCGTTACGAGTCTTGGCAAACACCAACACCTGCTTCCAACGGCCTTTGCGCATCAGGTGCACAAACAGCTCCGGCTTGCGCTTCTTGTCCACCGGCACCACCCACTGCTTCACGGTGCTGGCGGCGACGTTGCGCGGGCTCACTTCGATGCTCAGCGGGTCGTTGAGCATCTGCCCGGCCAGTTGGCGGATTTCATCGGAGAAGGTCGCGGAGAACAGCAACGTCTGGCGCTTTTTCGGCAGCATGCGATAAATGTTCGCCAGTTCTTCGGAAAAGCCCAGGTCGAGCATGCGATCGGCTTCATCCAGCACCAGGGTTTGCAGCTGGTTGAGTTTCAGCGCGTTCTGGCGGAACAGGTCGATCAGGCGGCCAGGCGTGGCCACCAGGATGTCGACGCCCTTGCGCAGTTTCATCATCTGCGGGTTGATGCTCACGCCGCCGTACACCGCGTAAGTGGTCAGCGGCAGGTGCTGCGCGTACTCGGCGACGCTGGCGTGAACCTGCTCGGCCAGCTCGCGGGTCGGGCACAGGATCAGCGCACGCGCCGAGTTGGCGGCGACTTTCGGCCCCTCCATGGTCAGCAATTGCAGGAGCGGCAGGGCGAAACCGGCGGTTTTGCCGGTGCCGGTCTGGGCCGCGGCCATCAGGTCGCGACCGGCCAACACCGCCGGAATGGCTTGCGCCTGCACCGGCGTCGGGGTCTGGTAGCCAAGCGTCTCAAGGGCGCGCAGCAAGGGTTCGATCAGGCCAAGTGTGGCGAAAGTCATGTGTTTACCGTAGGGAAAGTTCAGCGCCATAAGCGGGTAAAAAAAGCCGTAATGCGCCGCAGTTTACCTTATTTCCGGCTTGGGCTTGCGCCACTGGGGCAGGCTGATCAATAGCACCGCGCTGATGATCACCAGCATCGCCAGGGCTTCTTCCATGCCGATGGTCTCACCGACGAACACAATGCCCAGTAACACTGCGACGGCCGGGTTCACATAGGCATAGCTGGTCGCCGCCGCCGGGCGCACGTGCTTGAGCAGGTACATATAGGCATTGAAGGCGATGATCGAGCCGAACACGGCCAAGTACGCCAACGCCAGCCAGCCTTCAATCGGCGGCACAGCCTGCAGCCGTTCGCCGGAGAGCGCACTGCCCACCAACAGCAAGGCACCGGCGACGATCATTTCCGCCGCACTGGCCATCGCGCCGGCAGGTAACGGCAAGTGCCTGCTCCACACAGAGCCAAAAGCCCAGGAGGCAGCGGCGAACAGCAACAACATCGCCCCGGTCGGGCTCGACTGCAGGTTGGAACCCATATTGAGCATGGCAATGCCGATAATCCCCAGCACCACCCCGGCCCATTCCAGGCGGGTATTACGCGCGCCCCAGAAATAGCCGCACAGCAACGTGAACAATGGCACCGTCGCCACCGCCAATGCAGCCACACCTGAAGTAACCCCCGTGTGCTCAGCCACCGACACCGCGCCATTGCCGAACGTCAGCAGCAAAATGCCGATCTTGGCCGCAGCCTTCCACTGCACCCACGTCGGCGCAGGTGCCCCGCGCCAGCGCAAAAAGCCATACATCACCAAACCCGCCACCAAAAAGCGAATCCCGCCGAGCATCAGCGGCGGCCAGTATTCAACGCCGATTCGAATCACCAGGTAGGTAGAACCCCAAATCACATACAGCGCAAAAAAAGCGGCGATCAGCGGTAACGGAAAGCGACGTGGGCCAGGCATTGGGCGGCTCTATGGCAGGAGAGGGGAGGCTTATTCTAAAAAGGCAGCACACTAAACATAAGTTACAAAACCTGTTTAAAGCGCCCATACACTTTTCAAAGCATGGTTGTGAAGGCTATAAACCGTGCTTTCGAAAGCCACGCGTTACTGGAGCCTTATCATGGACAAATACGACCGCATGCTCCTCAGCGCCCTGCTCGAAGACGGCCGCGCGTCCTACGCGCAATTGGCCCGCACAGTTAACCTCTCCGCGCCCGCCGTGGCCGAGCGCGTGGCCAAACTTGAGGCCAGCGGCGTGATCACCGGGTATCAGGCCAAGGTAGACCTATCCAAAATCGGCCTGCCGATCCAATGCACGATCGAACTGCGCTTGACCAACAACGGCAGCCAAAAGGTATACGACGCCCTCGCTGAAATCCCCGAGCTGACAGAATGCCACCGCGTCACGGGCGACCCATGCGTGATCATGCAGGCGGCGGTGGGTTCGATGCCGGAGTTGGAGAATTTGATTAACCGCGTGGCGAAGTTCGGGTTCAGCAAGACCTCGATTATTTTGTCGAGTGCGATAGAACGGCGGGTGCCGTTGGGGCAGTTGGAGGGAAAAACCACCTGACACCGATCGTTCCCACGCTCTGCGTGGGAATGCAGCCCAGGACGCTCTGCGTCCGCTCTTGAAGTCGTGACGCAGAGCGTCACCGGAGGCATTCCCACGCGGAGCGTGGGAACGAGCAAAAAGTGGTGGCTGATATACCGCCATCGCAGGCAAGCCAGCTCCCACATTTGACCGAGTCGCCAGGGCTGGATGCGATCTACTGTGGGAGCTGGCTTGCCTGCGATGGCGTCAGTTGCTTCACTGAAGGCTTGAGCGCTGAACAATCAAATCGACAATCTGCTTAATGGTCGTAATGTGATCCCAGTCTTCCTGAGTCGCTTGCAGGTTGAATTGCCATTTGATCTGCATGACGAAGCAGGTCAGGTCGTCATCAATGATCTTGAAGTCATGGATGAAATCCGTTTGCTCGGTCACCTGGCTTCGGTCGATAAAGCCGATGATATCGACGAACAGCTGAATCACTTTTTCGCTGATCTCGGTTCGGGTCAGACTACCTTCCATTTCTCGCCTCATAGGCACACTTACCAATACTGATCAGGTCAAAAACAGCCAACCCTGCAGCAACGAAGGGAATGCCCCGCCCAATAATGCCAAATACTCGAACGGTGCCGAACGTTGCTTTTGCCATCTTGGCCGCTGTCGGTTGCCGGATCAATGTTCGAGGGAAAAAGCGCATTCCAATGAGGCTAGCCAAATTTGTCGTTTTGCTTGAGCCGACGTGGACCCAAGTCCCCACGGCGATTTTGCTGATCGGTATGCCTGCCGCGCCAGTGAGAACCGTTGCCGCCGTCAGGCCGTAGTGTTGCTGCGTGCATTTCCACAGGTCGTCAACAGTGGTGTCAGGCGCCGTTGATTCCGCCTGAATGGGCCGGAGCAACGTGTAACTGGCACCATGAGTCCATCCTGGCGAGTTAGGTAAAACCATGACTGCCGGGCAGCTTGTCATCATGTTTCCCAAATGAAACGTCATGCTGGACGTCGAGCCGAAATCGACGCCATTGCGCTGGAGTTCAGACTGGCTTCGCATGATTGCTGTGTAGAGGTCGCTTTCCTGCATGACGTAGTCCCTTTACGTAAATAGCAGGCGAGATGTTAAGTCGCAAACCGGAGCGATTGGCGGGCGAAGGGAAAAACCAGAAAGGTCCGACGACGCAATAGGGCTTCCCCTACTTACCATTCAGAAAGAATGAAGAAAGCCCTAAAAACAGCTGATGTTTTGGTGGCCAGCAGGACCGATCCCTTTCATTTGCGGGACGTTTCCTAGAGAATTCCACGGCCTTGTTTCCGTCGGTTCAGGTAGCTAGTCTCGCTCTGTCATCGAATGTTCGGTGACTGGACGTGCAAGTCCGACGACGGTAATACGCATCAGCCTTAACTCTCAACGTCTGTATTTCAGGCATTGATTCGTTATGGCAGTTGTACGCGGGAGATCTTCGGATCTACCGGACTCCGTCACGGTCTTGCACACCCGCGTACTGCTGCCACCCTAATTCGTGTGCGAGCGAACGGTTGCAGCTTCTTAACTGACGGAGAAGCTACATCATGGTCAAAGTAACCCCCGATCCACCCAGCTCCAAGCCAGACTTCCTCAGCGAAGACGCCCTCCTCAACCGCCGAGCCATCGACTACTACCTCAAAGCATCCGCCCCGGACGCGCCCAACTTTGTACTCAATGACAACCTGAGCTTCGAAGACGCCCTCGCCCATGCGGCCGACTTGCTGCATTGCGCGGTGGAGACGGTGAATGTGTCGGGTGAAACGCTCAGCACCCAGCAGCGGGCGGTGATGCATTTGGTGGGGATGGCCAAAGGTGTGGTGGATCGGGCGTTGGAGTGTGTGCAGCCTCGATAGCCAGCCGCCGATCGTTCCCACGCTCTGCGTGGGAATGCAGCCCAGGACGCTCCGCGTCCGCTCTTGAAGTCGTGACGCAGAGCGTCACCGGAGGCATTCCCACGCGGAGCGTGGGAACGATCGTCGTAAGGGTTAGAACCCGCGGTGCTTTTTGAGGTGTTCGTTGATCTTCGCCGCGGGCACTTTCTGCAAGGTGCACAGCAAATCGTGGGACAGTTCGCGCAAGCCGTGGGTGCCGCGCAGCTCCCCGATCGTTCCCACGCTCTGCGTGGGAATGCAGCCCAGGACGCTCTGCGTCCGCTCTTGACGTCGTGACGCGGAGCGTCACAGGAGGCATTCCCACGCGGAGCGTGGGAACGATCATCTGCGCTTGAGTTAGAACCCGCGGTGTTTCTTCAGGTGTTCGTTGATCTTCGCCGCCGGCACTTTTTGCAGGGTACACAGCAAATCGTGGGACAGTTCGCGCAAGCCGTGGGTGCCGCGCAGTTCCTGGGCCAGGTGCGCGGTGAGGTTGGCGGCCATCTCCGCATCCGCCATCGCTCGGTGAGCCTTGCCGGTGTGGGGCAGTTGGGCGAGCGCGTTCAGCGTGCCGAGCTTGTGGTTGGGCGCAGTCGGCATCAGGCGGCGGGCCAGCAGCAGCGAGCAGGCGAATTTTTGCAGGCGGGTGCGACGGATCAGGCCCAGTTCAAAGTCCCAGAACCTCTGGTCGAACGCGGCGTTGTGCGCCAGCAGTGGCGTGGTACCGACAAATTCATTCACTTCATTCATCACCCGCTCAGCCGGTGGCGCGCTGCGCAGCATGGCGTTGCTGATGCCGGTGAGTTGCTCGATAAAACCCGGCACGCGTACGCCGGCATTCATCAGGCTCTGGTAGCGATCCACGATTTGGCCGCGCTCGAGGATAACCACCGCGATTTCCGTGGCCCGGCAGTGGCTGCTCGGGGTGATGCCGGTGGTTTCAAAGTCGATGACCGCTATACGTTCCAAACCTGTTCCAACTCCGTCTAACTATTGATTAAGCCTGAGCGCTTACTTAAGCAGCAGCGCGCCTTCGATGGGCACGTAGCGGCTGGCGGCGCGTATCAGCGAGTTGGCCGTCAGCCCCGGCACGCCGTAGGCCACGGCTTCAACGCCGTGCTTTTGGATGATGCGTTCGAGCAGCATGTCGAAATCACCGTCGCCGGAAGCCAGTACCACTTCGTCAACGTGGTCGGCGGCGTCCATGATATCGAGGGTGATACCCACGTCCCAGTCGCCCTTGGCCGAGCCGTCGGCGCGCTGGATGTAGGGTTTGAGTTTTACCGTAAAGCCCAGGTTGCGCAGGATCTGCTGGAATTGCTGCTGCTTGCTGTCGCCACGGTCGATGGCATAGGCATACGCCTCGACGATCTGCCCGCGTGAACTGATATCAGCCCACAGCGCCGCATAGTTGAAGTGGCAGCCATACGCCTGGCGCACGGTGTAGTAGAGGTTTTGTACATCGGCGAACACTGCAATTTTTTTCACCGCACTTCCTCATGACAGCCAGGCGCCAAGGCCCGGAAAGGCTGCCAGTATGCCAGCCATGGGAAAGTTTCAGCGAAAAATCAGCCCGGGGCGACGAAGCGCCCCGGTTGAAGGTGGGTCAGACGAAGGAGTCGTCGTCGCCGAAGGAGGAGGAATCGTCGGAGTAGTCGCTGTCTGCGAAGCTGTCGGATGAGTTGTCATTGCCCCAGCTGTCATTGCCGGCAAACTTCTGGTCGTCATTGCCCCAGTTGCCGTTGTCGCTGGCCGGTGCCGGTTCTTCGCGGATGATTTCTTCCACCACCTGCGGCTGCTGCGAGTTGTGGCTGAACAGGCTGCTGATGCCTTCGGCCAACATCACACCACCGGCCACACCGGCGGCGGTTTTCAACGCGCCACCGAGGAAACCACTGCCGATAGGCGCGGCGGGTGCTTGCTGTGGCTGTTGATAGTTTTGCTGCGGGGCACCGTAGTTCTGTTGCGGTGCAGGCTGGCCGAACGATGGCCGCGCCGGTTCACGCCAGCCGCCGCCGGAAGAAGGCGGTGCGCTCTGTGCAGGCTGCGTGTCACGGGAGGCGCCACCGCCGAAGATACTCGACAGGAAGCCACCACTGCTCGGTGCCGGTTGCGCCGACTGCGCGCGGGCCTGTTGCAGCTCATCCTGCAATTGCTGGATCTGCTGCGCCTGTTGCTTGTTCTGCGCGTCGAGACTCTTGATCGCGTGCTCTTGCACCAGGATCGACTGGGTCATGTAGTACCCGGCGGCCGGTTGGCGAGTCATGTGCTCCTTGATCCGCGCTTCGGCCAGGGCGTCGCGGGGGGCTGAGTCCGTTTCGGCTTGTTGCAACCGTGAAAACAGTCCATCGATCAGGGTTTGCTCTTCGCTGTTCATGGCGACCTCGTTAGATTGCCGGTAGAAATCATGGGCCCGCCTGTGATCAGGTGAGCTACAGCGTAGTTATGGGGGTGTTACCAGACGTTTCAATGGTCTTTACGCAAGGTTTACGTTTGCTTACCTCTCGTCATGATCGGTTAAAGTGTTGGCCTTGCTTTTAGGGCTGTGATGAACCTGATGAATCCGTTAGACGTATTGCGCGACTCCCTCCGTTTCACCCAACGCAACCTGGGCGCCATCGTCCAGCTGTGCCTGCCGTTGGTGATCCTCGAAGCCCTGCTGCAACAGGTGCTCGACCACACACTGGGCCCGGATGCGTTCCCCGGTTACAGCGTGGTCGTCGGGTTGTTGGTGTACCCGCTGTACACCGGCGCCTTGATCCTGTTTCTGGATGCGCGCACCCGTGGTGAGTCGCCCAGCACTAAAGATGTGTGGGCCATGGCCCTGGCCATGTGGCCGCGTTTCGCCCTGCTGACGGCGGTCAGTACCTTGTTGATTCTGCTGGGGCTGTCGCTGTACTTCCTGCCGGGCCTGTGGCTGATGGTGGTGCTGGCGTTTGCCGAGTACCTGCTGGTGTTGCGCGGCATGTCGGCGCTGGAGGCGATGAAGGAAAGTTTCCGCCTGACCCGTGGGCATTTCTGGCGAATCCTGGTGTGCCTGCTGTGCGTAATGACGCCGTTGTGGCTGCTAAAGGGCGCGAGCGTGGCGGTGTACCCCAACCCCGCGCCGCTGCTGGGCTTGTTGATCGACAGCGCCCACAGCTTCCTGCAACTGTTTACCAGCGTGGTACTTTTCCGTTTGTTTATGCTGATCGGTGGCGATGCCGACGCGCGGTGATATGCTCCGTGCCACCTCTGAAAACGCTATAAGCCGAGCCAATGACCCGTTTATTGCGCATCACCCTGTTGAGCCTGTTGATCATCGCGGGCCTGCTCGCGGCCCTGATCTATAGCCTGACCTGGCGCCCCGTCGACAAGCAGACCCTGCCCGTCAGCTGCGTGGCGCCACGTGCGCCGACCCTGCTGCCGGGGCAGGCGCTCAAGGTCATGACCTGGAACGTGCAATACCTGGCCGGCAAGAACTATGTGTTCTGGTACGACAGCCCCGACGGCAAAGGCCCGGACGATCGACCCACTGTGGAAGACATGGCCTTCAGCCTGGACGAAGTGGCTCGCGTGATTCGCGACGAACAGCCCGACATCCTGTTGCTGCAGGAACTCGATGAAGGCGCCAAGTCCTCTCACTATCAGGACCAGGTGGCGTTGCTCCAGGAGCGCCTGGTCGACCTTTACCCCTGCAGCGCCCAGGCGTTCGACTGGAAAGCCGACTTTGTGCCCAACCTGCACATCTTCGGCAGCGTCGGCCGCAAGCTCGTCACGCTGAGCCGCTACCAGATCGAACACGCCGAACGCCTGCAATTGCCGGTGTCCCCGGCCAACTTCATCAGCCGCCAGTTCCAGCCTAAACCGGCGTTGCTGCTCACCTACCTGCCGCTGAGCGATGGTGGCCAACTGGCCGTGCTGAATACGCGCTTGGATGGCGATAAGCCTGGGCGTTCCGCCGTGCAGGAGCAGGTAAAAGCCACGGTAAAACTGCTGGACAAGTTCGAAGGCCGTGGCACGCCATGGTTGATTGGCGGGGATTTCAACCTGCTGCCGCTGGGGCAATTCCTGCGCCTGGATGCGGGCAAGCGCGGGCAGTATTCGCCGGACAGTGAGCTGCATTTGTTGTGGGATAAGTACCCGATGATCCCGAGTAACAGCGAATCCAGTGGGATTGACCGGGCGAAGTGGCTGACGCACTTCCCCAATGACCCGAGTGTGGATGGGCCGGATAGGACCTTGGATTATTTGTTCTACAGCCCAAGGATCAAGCGGGTGGAGGCCAAGGTGCGCCAAGACGACACACTGCGCATCTCCAACCACCTGCCAGTGATCGCCCGGTTCCTGCTGCCGGCCGCGCAATAACCCACAATTCCCCTGCGGGAGCTGGTTTTTGTGGGAGCTGGCTTGCCTGCGATAGCATCGCCTCGGTGAAAAGGGACAGACCGAGTCGTCTGTATCGCAGGCAAGCCAGCTCCCACATTGGATCTTCACATCACCTACTTTCGGGGTTTGATCCGGGCAGTGGGTTCGGCCACCAAGGGATCATCCGGCCAATAGTGCTTGGGGTATCTTCCCTTCAAATCCTTCTTCACCTCCGCATACGTACTGCGCCAGAAGTTCGCCAGGTCCTGCGTCACCTGCACCGGCCGGCGTGCCGGGGACAGCAGGTGCAGCTTGACCACCTGGCGCCCACCGGCAATGCGCGGTGTGTCCGCTAGCCCGAACAATTCCTGCAGGCGCACCGCCAGAATCGGCGGCTGTTCGCTGTAGTCCAAGCGCACCGACGAACCCGATGGCACTTTCACATGCTGTGGCGCCAGCTCGTCCAGGCGTTGGGGCAGCGGCCAGGGCAGCAGGTTGTGCAGGAAGCTGGAAATATCCAAATTAGAAAAATGGCTCAGGCGCGAGACTTTGCCCAGGTAAGGCATCAGCCAATGTTCCAAATCGGCCAGCAAGGCTTTGTCGCTGATATCCGGCCATTCGCTGGTTTTACCCGCATCCAGCTGGCGCAGCAGCATGACGCGCGCCTGCCACTGGCGCAGTTCGGGCGTCCACGGCAGCAGCTCCAGGCCTTTGCGGCGCACCAGGTTGACCAGTGCCTGGCTGCGCGCGGACTCATCCAGGCCGGTCAGCGGTTCACGGCTTAGTACCAGCTCACCGACTTTGCGCTGGCGTTCGGCCCGCAATACGCCTTCGCGTTCATCCCAGTCCAGTTGGTCGACGTTGCGCACTTGCTCGGCCAGCACGCTGTCGAACAGCGCCGGGTCAAAATCCGCCGCGAGGTAGATGCGCTCTTCGCGCTGGCCCTGGCGGCTGCCAAGGTCGGCGATCACCAGCCAAGGTTGTTTCATCAGGCTGTCGGCCTCGGCGAACAGCGCGGCGCGGCCATTGGCCAGGCGATATTCGGCGCCACCGGGGCGGCGTTGCTGAGCGACGCGGTCCGGATAAGCCAACGCCAACAAGGCGCCGAGCCAACGCGGGTGGTCAGGGTCGGCCACAGCTTGAGTCGGCTGGCCGCGCAAATAGCCCCGGTACTGACGGGCCAGTTGCTTGGCCCGCTGCACGCCGCCCTGGGTGCCACGCGCGCGTTCTTCGCCCGACATCAATGCCAGGCGGCTGTGCAAATCCGCGCCGCCGCCGCGCAAGATATCGCGCTCCCCCAATAAGGCCGCCACATCACAAGCGGTCGCGGCCAGCCCCAGGTCCTGGCCGCGCAGCAACAAGTGGGCGATACGCGGGTGCGCGGGCAACTCCGCCATTTTCTGGCCATGGGCAGTGAGTGTGTCGTCGTTTAACGCGCCGAGGCGCACCAGCAAATCCTGGGCCTGGGCATATGCGGCGGTCGGCGGCACATCCAGCCACACCAGTTGCGTGGGCGTCACGCCCCAGCGCGCCAGTTGCAAGGCGAGGCCCGCCAGGTCGGCGGCGAGAATTTCCGCGCTGCCATAGGCGGCCAAACCTTCGTGCTGGTCTTCGGACCACAGGCGATAACACACGCCCGGCTCCAGGCGCCCTGCCCGGCCGGCACGCTGGGTGGCACTGGCGCGGGAGATGCGTTGGGTGTCGAGGCGGGTCATGCCGCTGCCGGGGTCGAAACGCGGCACCCGCGCCAGCCCGGCGTCGATCACCACGCGCACGCCATTGATGGTCAGGCTGGTCTCGGCAATGTTGGTGGCCAGCACCACTTTGCGCTTGCCGACCGGCGCCGGGTCGATGGCGGCGCGCTGGGCGTTGAGGTCGAGTTCGCCATGCAGCGGGCACAGCAGCACATCAGGGCGATCACCCAAGGCGTCGGCCAGCTGTTGATTGACCCGGCGAATCTCGGCCTGCCCCGGCAGAAACACCAGAATACTGCCCGTTTGGTCCTGCACCGCGTCGAGGACGGTCTGCACCACGCGCGGCTCGATAAATTCACCGGCCTGGTACGGCCGCCCCCAGCGCATCTGCACCGGGAACATGCGCCCTTCGCTGCGCAGGATCGGCGCATCGTTCAGCAAGCCGGCCAGGCGCTCGCCTTCGAGGGTGGCGGACATCAGCAGGATTTTCAGCGGTTGCTCGTCGCGAAACAGCTCGCGGCCGTTGAGGCTCAGGGCCAGTGCCAGGTCGGCGTCGAGGCTGCGTTCGTGGAACTCGTCAAAAATCAGCAAACCCACGCCGTCCAGTGCCGGGTCGTCTTGCAGGCGGCGCGTGAGAATGCCTTCGGTGACCACTTCGATGCGGGTGTTGGGGCCGACTTTGCTGTCCAGGCGGATGCAGTAGCCGACGGTTTCACCGACTTTTTCACCCAGCTCACTGGCCAGGCGTTCGGCTGCCGCACGCGCAGCAAGCCGCCGAGGTTCGAGCATCAGGATGGTTTGCCCGGCCAGCCAAGGCTCATTCAATAAAGCCAACGGCACGCGGGTGGTTTTACCGGCACCGGGCGGCGCTTCCAGCACGGCCTCATGGCGATTCGCCAAGGCGTCACGCAGGGCGGGTAAAACATCATCAATCGGCAACGAATTCATACTGGCTCCAAAGCAGAGCGGCGAGTATAACGGCGAACGTTCGTCCTTAATTGGAATGCAGGCAAATGTGGGAGCTGGCTTGCCTGCGATAGCGGTGGGTCAGCCCGCCAATGTGGCACTGATACACCGCTATCGCAGGCAAGCCAGCTCCCACATTAGAGCGGCGTGGCTCGACAGAATTGTCATATAGTTTCGTATCAACCGTGTTCAGGAGCATTTTATGCGTATCGCTTCCCGTGTTATCGGCGGTGTCCTCGCCGTCACCCTGCTGAGCCAACTGACGGCCTGCGGCTCGATTTTCTACCCGGACCGTCGTGGCCAGATCGACGGCAAGATCGACCCGGCCATTGCCGTGCTCGACGCCGTAGGCCTGCTGTTTTATGTAATCCCGGGCCTGATCGCCTTTGGCGTGGACTTCGCCACCGGCGCCATCTACTTCGAACCGGGCAAGACCGCCCAAGTCGCACCCGAGAAGCTGCATGAAGCCATTGGCGCCAACGGCAAAGTCGACAACGCCAAGCTGCAATCCATCATTGAGAAAGAAACCGGCCGCAAGCTACCGCTGGACGATCCGCGCATGATCCAGTTCAAGGGCAGCGTGCAACAGCTCGCGTCCCTGGGCCTGCAACCCGCCGCTTAAGGATTCGTATGACCAGCAGCCCCGAACACGCCAGGCTCCTGCGCCTGGCCACCCGCGCCTCGGTGGGCGTGGCCTGTGCGCTGATTATCACCAAGGCCATCGCCTGGTGGTTCAGCGGCTCGGTGAGCATGCTCGCCGGGTTGACCGACTCGCTGCTCGATGGCATTACGTCGCTGCTGAACTTGCTGGCGGTGCATTACGCACTGCGCCCGGCCGATGACGATCACCGTTATGGGCATGGCAAGGCCGAATCGCTGTCGGGCATGGCCCAGGCGTTGTTTATCGCCGGCAGTGCAGTGTTGATTGCATTCCAGGCGTACCAGCGCTTGCTGCACCCGGAGCCGGTCGGTGCGCCGTGGCTGAGCATTGGCGTCATCGTTTTTTCGCTGGTGATGACCGTGGCGCTGCTGATGCTGCAACACCGGGTGATCCGCGAAACCGGCTCCAATGCCGTGCGCGCCGACTCACTGCACTATCGCTCCGACTTGATGCTCAACGGCAGCATTCTGGTGGCACTGGTGTTGGCAGGGTTCGGCTTTCATCAGGTGGATGCGTGGTTCGGCCTCGGCATTGCCGCGTATATCCTGTGGAGCGCGATCCAGATCGCCCGCGAGAGCTTTGCCGTGTTGATGGATGAAGAACTGCCGCCGGATGTCAGCCAGCACATGCTGGAATTGGCGCGCAGTGTGCCGGGCGTGCTGGGCGCGCATGATTTGCGCACGCGCATTTCCGGCAGCCACTGGTTTGTGCAGTTGCACCTGGAGTTGCCGGGGGAATTGACCCTGTCAGTGGCCCACGGCATCAGCGACCAGGCCGCCGATGCCATTCACAAGGCTTACCCGCGTGCTGAAGTGCTGGTGCACGCCGACCCGCGGGAAGTGGTCACGGGCAACAAGGCCTAGTACTGCACCTGATAGCCGCGACTGGTCAGGCAGTTGCCCTGGGCCTGGCGGTAGGTTTGCACCACCGCCGGGTCCGGGGCGTAGGTGACGGTGCGTGGGTCGAAACCGCTTTGCTGCACTGCCCAGCGATAACAGTCGTAGCCGTCCTGCTGTACCTGGGCCGGTGACTGGCCGTTGGCCGGGTAGGCCACTACGTCATAACCGTTGCCCTGCGGCGCGGGTTGCGGCGCCGGTACTTCGGTAGGCGGCTGCACCACGACGTATTGCTGGGTAGCGTTTTCATAGGTGTAGTAGGAACCCGCCGCGAGGAAGAACAGCGCGCTGCCCACCCACACTTCACGGGCGTAGTCCGGCAGGTATTGCACACGGATCCCGTAGGGCGGCGTCACCACCACATAGCGCGGGCCTTGCGGGCGATACCAGTAGCCGCCGGAGAAGAAGTAATCCTGGCCACGGTAAGGCACACGGTAATTGCGGTCCGGGAAGCGGTCGACGGTGTAACCGGGACGATATTGCGGGCCTGGCCCCCAGCCGTTGCCATGCCCATTGGGGCGACCCGGCCAGCGGTTGTCGTTCGGGTGACCATTATTGAAGCCGCCGCCCGGACGCGGGCCTGGGCCATTGCCGGTCTGCCAGTGCTGGTTGCCATCGTTACGGCGCGGGATGTCCTGATAGTAGCCCTGGCGGGGTTCCTGGGTTTGGCGCACGGTGTCCGGGCGTCCCTGGATCGGCAGGTTGTTCGCAGGCTGCGGTGCCGGCCGCGGTTGCTCGGCATTTTGCGGGCGGCCTTGCCACTGCCCACCGCCGTGCTGCTGTTGCTCGGCGCGATCAACATGCGGGTTCTGTGGGCGCGGCTGGTTGTTTTCCGGACGCGGTTGAGTGTTCTGCGGGCGCGGTTGAGTGTTCTGTGGGCGCGGTTGATTATTTTGTGGTCGCGCCTGTTCATTGCCGCGCCCGCCTTCCGGGCCTCTTTCATGCTGACCACCGCCTTCATAGCGCGGGTCATCGGCCATTACTTGTGTGCCGACGCTCACCATCAGCAAACCTACACCTGCCATACGCCAGATGCGCTTCATGCTATTCCTCACTGCGGATTAGGGCCTGGAATGTCCGGCCTTACTGCATGAGACTGGAAAAGCCTCACCCGGTTCTGAGACAGGTTATCAGTCACGAGAAGTATTTTTTGAGCTAAAAGCGCAGACAAAGAAAAAGGGGCGACCCGTCGGCCGCCCCTTGAGAATTTCGTCCTGGCTCAACGCTTTTGACGTTGGCTCACCTCACGCCGTCTTGTGGACAGTGTGCAGCCTGGAGGCCGGCTCAACCCTGCTGGGGCGGCGGCCGCAGCAGGCCTGATTGGGCCAACTGCAGTGGACTGTTGTCCAGGCGGTGATTCTGTTGATAAAGATACAGGCCAACGTCCGACAGATGATTGCGAAGATTGCGTCAATAAACAGTGCTTGCGCAATTTTTAACCCTTCATAGATAATTCACCGCAATAGTTACGACAAAGGCCAACCCAATGAGCAAGCTTGACCGATACGACCTGAGTATTTTGGCTGAATTGCAGCGCGACGCGAGGATCTCCAACCAGGAGTTGGCCGAACGCATCGGCCTGTCGCCGTCGCCGTGCTCACGCCGGGTCAAGCAGTTGGAAGACGACGGCTACATCTCACGCCAGGTTGCACTGCTCGACCGCAAGATGCTGGGCCTGAGCCTTACAGCCTATGTGCTGATCGGCATGGACCGTCACACGCCGGAGCGTTTCGAGAATTTCGAAGCAGCGATCCGCACCCTGCCGCAAGTGCTGGAATGCAGTTTAGTCACCGGGATGGATGCGGACTATCAGTTGAAAGTGGTGGTGCCGGACATGGACCACTACCAGAAATTGCTGCTGGGGCATTTGACCCGGATTGAAGGCGTAACCAGCGTAAGGTCGAGCTTTGTGCTCAACCAGGTGCTCAACAGCACCGAGCTGCCGTTGACGCACCTGCGTACCTGACCTCAAGCACACTGGTGATCCCCTGTGGGAGCTGGCTTGCCTGCGATAGCGGTGTGTCAGCTAAGGATATGCCACTGATCTACCGCTATCGCAGGCAAGCCAGCTCCCACATCGACCGCGTTACGACGCAGGTCAATGTTGTGCCTGAAGCCCTGCTTTATACTTCCCGCCTGCCCTGTCGGAAAAAATCCCCATGAACAACATCGACCCCGCCCTCTTTGAAGAATGGATGATGACCGGCCTGGTCACCATCCTGATCATCTTCATGGGCTTTATCGTCTGGGACCTGGCGAAAAAATCCAAGGCCGGACGCTTTGGGTCGTTCATCCTGTTTTTTGTGCTGGGCCTGGGCGTGGCCGCGTTCATCATCAAGAGCGTGGTGATCGGCCTGATCGAGTCCGGCGCTTTATAAACGCGCCGGCACTGCCTTCCATTGGCCCTGGTCCAGGCCATCAATCGACCAGTCACCAATACGCACGCGCACCAGGCGCAAGGTGGGCAAGCCCACCGCAGCGGTCATGCGCCGGACCTGGCGGTTACGCCCCTCACGAATGACCAGCTCCAGCCAGTGCGTCGGCACGCTTTTGCGAAAGCGCACCGGCGGGTTGCGCGGCCACAGTTCGGGCTCGTCCAACTGCCGCGCTTCGGCGGGCAAGGTCATGCCGTCATTAAGCTCCACACCGTCACGCAGGCGCTGCAGCTGCTCTTCGGTGGGCTCACCCTCAACTTGCACCCAGTAGGTTTTCGCCAGCTTGTGCTTGGGGTCGGCAATGCGCGCCTGTAACTGGCCATCGTTGGTCAGCAGCAACAGCCCCTCACTGTCACGGTCCAGGCGACCGGCCGGGTAGATGCCGGGGATATCGATAAAATCCTTGAGGGTCGCGCGCCCACCTTCGTCGCTGAACTGGGTCAGCACATCGAAGGGCTTGTTGAACAGGATCAACTTCGGCTCGGCCGGTGGCGCCTTGGCGACACGCCGCGTTGCGGAGTACGGGGGTTTCACGCCAGGGCGGCGCGAATCGGGGCGGGCAGGACGGGACATGGCAAAGGAACATCTAACGGTCAGGACCGACAATGCTAGTGGCCTGACCGCTAAATGACCATCCCAACCGCTTAGCGGAACGGCGGCTCGTCGAAACTGCGCAGTTTGCGCGAGTGCAGCGAGTTGAGTTCGGTGCGCAACAAATCCACCGCCTCGATGCCGATTTTCAAGTGCTGGCTGACCGCACGCTCATAAAACGCGTTGGCCGAACCCGGCAGCTTGATCTCGCTGTGCAGCGGCTTGTCCGACACGCACAGCAAAGTGCCGTACGGAACCCGCAAACGGTAGCCTTGGGCCGCGATGGTGCCGCTTTCCATGTCCACCGCCACAGCGCGGGACAGGTTGATCAGTGGGCGCTCTTGCGCCCAGCGCAGTTCCCAGTTGCGGTCGTCGTAGGTCAGCACGGTGCCGGTGCGCAGGCGCTTTTTCAGCTCTTCGCCTTTCTCGCCGGTGACATTGGCAGCGGCTTGCTGCAAGGCCATCTGCACTTCGGCCAGCGCCGGGATCGGGATATTCGGCGGCACGACGCGGTCGAGAATCCCGTCGCGGCGCATATAGGCGTGAGCCAATACGTAGTCGCCGATGGTCTGGGATTGGCGCAGGCCACCGCAGTGGCCGATCATCAGCCAGCAATGCGGGCGCAGCACGGCCAGGTGGTCGGTGATGTTTTTGGCGTTGGACGGGCCAACGCCGATGTTCACCAGCGTCACACCGTGGCCGTCGGCGGCCTGCAAGTGATAGGCCGGCATCTGGTAGCGATGCCAGACCACGCCTGCGGCAATGGCCGACGCTTCACCGTGGTCCATGCTCTTGTCGATGATCACGTTACCCGGCAGCACCATGCGAATAAACCGCGGGTCGCTGCGCAGTTGCTCCAGGCCATGCAGGATGAACTGGTCAACATAGCGGTGGTAGTTGGTCAGCAGGATCCATGGCTGCACATGGCGCCAGTCGCTGCCGGTGTAGTGCACCAGCCGGCGCAGGGAAAAGTCCACGCGCGCCGCATCGAACAACGCCAGCGGCAGCGGGTCGGTGTTTTCCCAGTCGTAGAGGCCATCGGCAATGCCGTCGGTGGCGGCAGACAAGTCGGTGCTGGGGAATACACGGGCGAGGGTCGCGGCAGTAACGCCGGAGCCAGCCAGTTCATCACCCTGCTCCACCACATACGGGTAGGGAATATTCTGCTGGCTGACGCCGACTTCCACCGTCACGGTGAAGTCGTGCATCAATGGCACCAGTTGCTCCAGCAGGTACTTACGGAACGCCGCCGGATGGGTGACGGTGACACTGTAGGTTCCCGGCAATTGCACCTTGGCGTATGCGCGGGTGGTCTGTGGGACTTCGCCGTGGCAGTGGTAGGTCAGGCGCAGTTCCGGGTAGCGGAACTGCGCACGTTGTTCGGCGTCAGGCTCGACGCGGTCCTTGAGGTATTGCTTGAGGGCTTGGTTAAGCGCGCCAGTGGCACGCTCATGCAGAGCCGCCAGCCGGTCCACGGCTTCTTCAGCGGTTTGAACGACAACAAAAGCTTCGGTCACGGTAAGCATCCTGTGTTCTGACTTGCAGGCCTTTATCTTGCCTGTATCCCGGCCTCACTGAAACACCGGGTTTGGAATGCTTTGAAAGGTGCGAGCTGGCTTGCCTGCGATGGCGGTGTACCAGCCAGCAAATGCAGGACTGACACACCGCCATCGCAGGCAAGCCAGCTCCCACAGTTTGACCCTGTGTTGTCAGGGGGTTGGAGTCGAGCGGGTAACGATCGCCGCCACGTCCACCCCGCGCGGCAAGGTGCCGTACACGCGGCCGGACGACGCCCCCAGGCGGCTGGCGATAAACCCGTCACTGACCAGCGCATTCCCGGCCTCCAGCAACAGCTTGGCCTGCAACGCCACGGCAATGTCCTCGGTCAACTGCCGCGCGCGGTACTGGATGTCCTGAGTGTCCATAAACGCCGACTTCAGTTGCTCGATATGCCGCGCCAGTTGCTTATCGCCATGCCCATCGCCCAGTTCGACAAACAATGCCTCCAGCACGCCCGGTTCTTTGGACAATGCCCGCAGCACGTCCAAGCACTGCACATTGCCGGAACCTTCCCACGTCGAATTCACCGGCGCCTCACGGTAAAGACGCGGCAGGATACTGTCCTCGACATAACCGGCGCCGCCCATGCATTCGGCGGCCTCATTGATCATGGCCGGTGCGCGCTTGCAGATCCAATACTTGCCCACCGCCGTCACCAGCCGGGCGAATTTGGCTTCCTGTTCGTTATCCAGATGGTCCAGCGCCCGCCCCATGCGCATGCTCAAGGCCAGGGAGGCTTCGCTCTCCAGCGCCAGGTCGGCCAGCACGTTTTGCATCAACGGTTGTTCACTGAGCACGCGGCCGCCGACTGAGCGATGGGCGCAATGGTGGCTGGCCTGGGTCAACGCCTGGCGCATCAAGGCGCTGGAGCCGACCATGCAGTCGAAACGGGTCATGGCGACCATTTCGATAATGGTCGGCACGCCCCGGCCTTCTTCGCCAACCATCCAGGCCAGGGCGCCACGAAACTCCACTTCGCTGGAGGCGTTGGAGCAATTGCCGAGTTTGTTTTTCAGGCGCTGGATGTAGAACTGGTTGCGTGTGTCATCCGGGCGATGCCTTGGCAGCAGGAAACACGTCAGGCCTTTGTCAGTCTGCGCCAAGGTGAGGAACGCATCGCACATTGGCGCCGAGCAGAACCACTTGTGCCCTACCAGCTCATAGGCTTGGCCGGGGCCGCCGGCGCCCACGGGATAGGCACGGGTGGTGTTGGCGCGCACGTCGGTG
Organism: Pseudomonas sp. WS 5532; assembly: GCF_012985445.1. Taxonomy (NCBI): domain Bacteria; kingdom Pseudomonadati; phylum Pseudomonadota; class Gammaproteobacteria; order Pseudomonadales; family Pseudomonadaceae; genus Pseudomonas; species Pseudomonas sp. WS 5532. The sequence continues at coordinate 160,640 of NZ_JAAQWK010000005.1, read as the reverse complement.
CCGCCTTGCTTTTCGGTCATGGCCATGCCGATGGTGGCGCCGGCTTTGTGGGCGATGCCGACGTTGCGTGGGTCGTATTCGGTGTTGAGGATTTTCGGCAACCAGGTCTTCGCCAGGTCCGGTTGCAGGCGCAGGGCCGGGACGCAGGCGAAGGTCATGGTCAACGGGCAACCGCTGCCGGCTTCGGCCTGGCTGTGCAGGTAGGTCATGGCGGCGCGGGCCACATGGGCACCGGGCTGCGAATGCGCCCACGGCAGCGATGGCAGGCCATGCTCGACGGCGGTGCGCATGAGTTCATGATAGGCCGGATGAAATTCCACCAGGTCGATGCGATGGCCGTAGCGGTCATGGCTGTTGAACACCGGCTTGTTCTGATTCGCCAGGAACCCGGCCGCCATCAGCGGCCCACCGGCCAGCGCGCCGTACGCATCAATACGCGCCTGCGCCCAGCCGGCGCCAAAGCGGCGCGACCATTCTTGCAGGGGCAGGTCGATACGATAAAGGTTGGTGCCGTCCAGCGACGGCGGCTGGTTGGTGACGTCGTGGGTTTCGGCAAATTGATGCAGGTTCATGACGGGCCTCCTGGAAAATAGGCCACGTGCGGTTGAGGCCTGAATTTCAGTTAAGCACCGTCATCGGGCTTAAAAAAGTGGCATACCCGCCTATTGTTCGGCGCTTTCGCCCTCTAACGGGCACAACAGGTGCCGCTCCAGCACCGTTTGCAACGCCTCGAAACGTACGGGTTTGCTGAGGCGTTCGGTGATGCCGACCCCATGACAACGCTCTCGATCCGGGGCGTGCAGCGAGGTGCTCAGGGCAATTACCGGCAGCTCGCCGCAGCCGGGTAGCGCACGAATCTGACAGCACAACGAGAAGCCGCCCTCGGGTATATCCAGCAGCACCGCATCAAAGGTTTGGTCCTGAAAAAGCGCCAAGGCGGCCGGGCCGTTATCCACGGTTTTCACCCGATAACCCAGCTTGAGCAACATGCCGCGTACCGCCAATTGGCCGACACTGTTGTCGTCCACCAACAGCACCGTACATTCCTGGGGCGCTCGTTGCGCGTGGGGTTTGTGCGTTGCCGGCTTTGGCTCGGGCGGTACCGGGTTGACGCTCATGTCCAACTGGAAGCGGCTGCCCTTGCGGGGCTCGGAATGATGGGTCAGGCGCCCGCCGAGCAGTTCGATCAACTGCCGACAAATCGCCAGGCCGATGCCCAGGCCGCCGTATTCGCGCGTCATCGAACCGTCGACCTGGAAGAAGCGCTGATACAGCGTGGCCTCATCGAGGAAAGCGAAGCCGATGCCGCTGTCGGTCACAATGAAGCTCAGGCGCAGTTCGCCGTCACTGTGCGGCACACCCACCACGCGCAAGCGCACCGCACCTTCGTGGGTGAACTTGAAGGCATTGTCGAGCAGGCAATCCAGGCATTGGGTGAGTTTGCCGGCATCGCCAATCACCCGATCCGGCAGTTCATCGGCCACGTCGATAGAAAACTCCAGGCCTTTGCTGTGCGCGCTGGCGGTGAATTGCTGGCGCAAGGTGTCGAGCGTGCCCCGCAGGCTGAAGACCTGGGGATGGGCGGTGAGGCGCCCGGCCTGCAATTCGGTAAGGGTGAGAATGCCGTTGACCATGCGCATCATGTCCCGCGCAGAACCGGCGGCGGTTTGCTGGTACTGGGCAAGGTCGTCATCCAGCGGCACGGTCTGCATCAGCTCCAACGAGCCGATCACGCCATTCATTGGGGTACGAAGTTCGTGGGTCAGCGTGGCGAGGAATTCATCTTTGAGGCGGTTACTGCGCGCCAATTGCTGGTTGAGCACTTCAAGCTTCTGGCTGGCGTCGAACAGGATCTGCGCCTGCTGCTCACGCATGCCGTTGATGCGGTCCGCCAGGGCCAGGGACAACAGCGCCACTTCGATGGCCGAGCCGAGCTGGCTGGCGTACATGGTGAGGAACATATTGGGCAGGTAGCCCAACACCATCAGGGTGTTGACCACCCCGCCCAGCAGGAACGCCGACCAGGCGATGATGAAGTAACGCGCCATGCGCTGGCCGCAATACCAGGCCTTGATGGCGGCCACAAAGATGGTCACGGTAAACACCAGCGCCAAACCTGTGGCCAAACGCAGGGCCACGGCGTAGCTGGTCAGCAGCGCCAGCACCATGACCAACGCGCCAGCCGCTGCCAATGCCAGCAAAACCCGGTCAAGCCAGCGGCTGTGCTGCGCGGTGTGCAGGAAACTGCGCGCGAACAAGCTACCGAACAACGCCGCCGAACCGATCAGGAAAGGCACCGCCGCATTCGCCCACCATGGATTGTTCGGCCAGAAATATTCCACCGCCACGCCGTTGACCGAGAGCTGGTAGAGGCCGAACGAAGCGATATAGAGGATGTAAAAGAGGTAACTGGTGTCGCGCACGCTCAAGTAGATGAACAGGTTGTAGACCAGCATCCCCAGTAACACGCCGTAGATCGCCCCCAATACATACAGGCGCAGTGGCTGTTGCTCCAGGTAGGCGGTGGCAGACCATAGCGTCAGCGGTGCCTGGATCGAGCCTTGGCTTTGCAGGCGCAGGTACACGGTTTGCTGCTGGTCAGGCACGAAATTGAGCTTGAACAGGTAGTTGGCCTGGCGCACTTCACGGCTGGAAAACGCCAGGGTGCTGCCCGTGCGGGTAGTCAGGCGGTAATTGCCGGTGCTGTCGCGCTGGTACAGGTCCAGTTGGTTAAGCGGCGGGTACGCCAACTCCAGAAACCAGGTGCGCGGGGCGCGAGGATCAGTGGCGGTGTAATGCAGGTCGACCTTGAGCCAGAACACCGAGCGTGAATAGCCGGCGTTGAGGGTGGCTTTGTCATGGGGTTTGAACTGGGCGGCGAAGGCGGGAGTGCTGACATCGGCGATGGTGAGGGCGTCGGTTGGGTCTTCGAACACTTGCATGACGCGGCCCAGCGGCAGGCTTCGAGTATCCGGGTTGAACTCGATGGCACTGGCGAGCATCGGCAGCCCGCACAATAAAAAGATCAGCAAATAGCGCATAGAGCCCCAGCGTGGCCTGTCCGGTTATGTCAAAAGTCCCCCATTCCTTTTGAGTAGACGTATACCGGCGATACATTAAGTTGTTTGGATCCACTCTAGCATAGCCGCTAGAGGCCATTGGACACCATTGAAATAATTTTTTTAAAGGCTCTAGAACGGGCATCTCAAGCGCTTTCCGAATAAAAAACCAGCCAAGCCAAACCATAAACATAAGCGGGAAATTCGCCTCTCGCCCAACAGCCACGCCAAAAGCGTTTGGTGGTAAGCTCGCGCACCATGAATATCTACAGCTCTCGCCCCGTTGTCCTCTGTCTCTCCGGCCACGACCCCAGTGGTGGCGCCGGCTTGCAGGCAGATATCGAAGCCCTGCTTGCACAAGGCTGTCATGCGGCCCCGGCCGTCACTGCCTTGACCGTGCAGAACACTGTCAATGTCAGCGATTTTCGCGTGCTCGACCGCGAGTGGGTACTGGCCCAGGCCAATGCCGTGCTGAGCGACTCCGAAGTGACGGCGGTGAAGCTCGGCATGCTCGGTTCCACCGCGATGGTCGACACCGTGGTCGAACTGCTGCAGGCGCACCCGCACCTGCCGGTGGTCTGCGACCCGGTGCTGCGCGCCGGTGGCGGCGGCAGCCTGGGCAAGGACGAAGTCGGTTATGCCATGCGTGAGCGGCTGTTGCCACTGTCGCTGATCGCTACGCCGAACTTGCCGGAAGCGCGCATCCTCGCCGAATTGCCCGAGGGCACGGCGGACGAATGCGCCGAGAAGCTGCTGCCGTTTGTAAAGCATCTGCTGATCACCGGCGGCCACGGCGACGAGCATGAAGTGCACAACCGCCTGTACAGCCGCGACGGCACGCGCCAGACCTTTACCTGCCAGCGCCTGCCCGGCAGCTATCACGGCTCGGGGTGCACGCTTGCCAGCGCCTTGGCCGGCCGGATCGCCCAGGGCGAAGGCTTGGCCAGCGCGGTGCAATCGGCGCTCAACTACACTTGGCGCACCCTGCGTGACGCCGAACAACTCGGCCAGGGCCAGTTTGTGCCGCGCCGTCTGCCGCTGGATTTCTGCTCTTAACCGCACAAGAGGCCTGCTCGATGAAACTACGTGGCCTTTACGCCATTACCGACAGCCAACTGTTGGCCGGCAAATTCCTCGCCTACGTCGAAGCAGCACTGGACGGTGGCGTAACCCTGTTGCAGTACCGCGACAAAAGCAGCGACGAAGCCCGGCGCCTGCGTGAGGCCGAGAAACTGCGCGAGCTGTGCTCACGCTACAAGACCCAGTTGATCATCAACGATGACGCCGAATTGGCCGCGCGCCTGGGCGTCGGCGTACACCTGGGCCAAACCGACGGCCCACTGACCCCGGCCCGTGCACTGCTCGGCTCCAAAGCCATCATCGGCGCCACCTGCCACAGCCAGATCGAACTGGCCGAGCAGGCCGCCAAGGAAGGCGCGAGCTACGTCGCCTTCGGCCGCTTTTTCAATTCCAACACCAAGCCTGGCGCGCCGGCCGCCACGCTCGACATGCTGGCCCAGGCCCGCACGCGTCTGCAGTTGCCGATCTGCGTGATCGGTGGCGTCACCCTGGAGAACGCCGCCCCCCTGGTGGCCCACGGTGCCGACCTGCTCGCCGTGGTACACGGCCTGTTCGGTGCCGACAGCACCCAGGAAGTCACGCGCCGCGCCCGCGCCTTCAACGACCTTCTTAAAGTTTAAGTGTAGAGAGCCCGATCATGTCCCGTTCCGAAACCCTGTTTGCCAATGCCCAGAAACACATCCCGGGCGGTGTGAACTCCCCCGTGCGTGCGTTCAAGAGCGTCGGCGGCACACCGTTGTTCTTCAAGCATGCCGAAGGCGCCTACGTCACCGACGAAGATGACAAGCGCTACGTTGACTACGTAGGTTCCTGGGGGCCGATGATCCTCGGCCACAGCCACCCGGACGTGCTCGACGCGGTGCGTCAGCAGCTGCAACACGGCCTGTCCTATGGCGCGCCGACCGCCATGGAAACCGAGATGGCGGACCTGGTGTGCTCAATCGTGCCATCGATGGAAATGGTGCGCATGGTCAGTTCCGGCACCGAAGCCACCATGAGCGCAATCCGCCTGGCCCGTGGTTTCACCGGCCGCGACAGCATCATCAAGTTCGAAGGCTGCTACCACGGCCACTCCGACAGCCTGCTGGTAAAAGCCGGCTCCGGCCTGCTGACCCAAGGCGTGCCAAGCTCGGCGGGTGTGCCGGCCGCGTTTGCCAAACACACCCTGACCCTGCCGTTCAACGACATCGCTGCCGTTGAGCAGATGCTCAGCGAAGTCGGCCAGGACGTGGCGTGCATCATCGTCGAGCCGGTAGCCGGCAACATGAACTGCGTGCCACCGGCACCGGGTTTTCTGGAAGGTTTGCGTGAGCAGTGCGACAAGCACGGCGTGGTGCTGATTTTCGACGAAGTGATGACCGGCTTCCGCGTAGCCCTCGGCGGCGCCCAGGCTTACTACGGCGTCACGCCGGACCTGAGCACCTTCGGCAAGATCATCGGTGGCGGCATGCCCGTGGGCTGCTTCGGCGGCAAGCGCGAAATCATGCAGCACATCGCGCCGCTTGGCCCGGTGTATCAGGCGGGCACCTTGTCAGGTAACCCATTGGCCATGGCGGCCGGCCTGACCACCCTGCGCCTGATCAGCCGCCCGGGTTTCCACGCCGAGCTGACCGACTACACCACACGCCTGCTCGATGGCCTGCAACAGCGCGCCGATGCGGCGGGTATCCCGTTCGTGACCACACAAGCAGGTGGCATGTTCGGCCTGTACTTCAGCGGCGCCGACGATATCGTTACCTTTGATGACGTGATGGGCAGCGATGCCGACCTGTTCAAGCGCTTCTTCCACTTGATGCTCGAAGGCGGCGTTTACCTGGCACCGAGCGCTTTTGAAGCGGGTTTCACCTCGATCGCCCATGGCGAAGCCGAGTTGAAATTGACCCTGGATGCTGCCGAGCGCGCTTTTGCCGCCCTGAAGCAAGCCCTGAAGTAAGGGACACACACATCTGACGTTGCCCCTCGCAGCGTCAGATTTGCTACTTTGCCTACAGAGATTTCCTGCATTTTTCGAGAAATCACCTGCAATCCGGCAGATAACTTGCCTACGCAGCAGAAAAACGAGTAAAGACTTTGTAAGCAGGGGCCTGCTTATTTCATAATGCGCGCTTATTGGACCCCCGAGGGTCCGCGTGCCCCGTCAGAGGTAAGTCGATTCCCATGAAACGCACCGGCCGCACCCTGGTTCTGGGCTGCCTGTTGCTCCTTCAGCCGCTGCTGGCACATGCCCAGGCAGGCGGCAACTCGTTGTTAATCCCAGCGATGGGTCGTTGCACCCTCAATACCCAGCCAGACAGCCAGGCCGAAGCCCTGAGCGCGTGCCAGAAACAGGCCGACGGTGGGGATGCGCAGGCGCAATACGAGTTGGGCGAGTACTTCCACGACGACAAAAACCCGGCCCGCGACCTCAACAAAGCCCTGAGCTACTTCGAAAAGGCTTCGTTGCAGGGCCACGCCCAGGCGCAATTCCAACTGGGTAACATGTTCTTCAAAGGCGAAGGTGTGCCGGCCAATAACGTCCAGGCCTACATCGTGCTGAAAATGGCAGCGGTCAACGGTGCCGAAGACGCGCTGGACACGGCCGACGAAGTCGCCGAGCACATGCAGCGTGATGAACTGGAAGTGGCCACCCAGGTGCTGGGCCAGATCTTCCGCAATTACCTGCAGGAATTGCAGAGTGCCGACGGGCGTTCACCCTTCTCGCCCCTGCCCTGATTTCAGCTAAGCCCCCCTACCGCTATCGCAGGCAAGCCAGCTCCCACAAGGAAATGCATTCCAAATGTGGGAGCTGGCTTGCCTGCGATAGCTTGACTCGGTCTAACGCCTTACTTCTCAGGCATCGGCATCGGAAACGGCATCACATTGCTGGTGCCACGCGCTTCGCTGATCTTCGGCGTGCCCAGGCGCTCGACTTCATCAATGCGCACAATCGAATGCATCGGCACAAAGCTGCGCACCACGCCTTCAAACTGCGCCTTGAGTTTTTCTTCGCCCGGGTCGACGACCAATTGGGTGCGCTCGCCAAAGACGAACTCTTCCACTTCCAGGAAGCCCCACAGATCACTTTGATAGATCTGCTTGGCGTACATTTCGAACACCTGGCCCTGGTTGAGGAAAATCACCTTGTAGATTGGAGCTTCACGTTTGGTCATGGTGGGCGAACAACACATCGGGGATATAAAAGAGGGCGCGAACTATAGCATGGCACCCGATGCACAGCGCTAGGAACCAATGGGCATGCCCCCTATAATGCGCGGTTCTTTACCACCAGTTGACGATTCCCATGGCCAAGAAGCTTTACATCGAAACCCACGGTTGCCAGATGAACGAGTACGACAGCTCGCGCATGGTCGATCTGCTGGGCGAACACCAGGCCCTGGAAGTCACCGCCCGCGCCGAAGATGCCGACGTAATCCTGCTCAATACCTGCTCGATCCGCGAGCGTGCCCAGGACCGTGTGTACTCCCAGCTGGGCCGCTGGCGTGAATTGAAACTGGCCAACCCGGACATGGTGATCGCCGTCGGCGGCTGCGTGGCCAGCCAGGAAGGCGCCGCGATCCGCGACCGCGCCCCCTATGTCGACGTGGTTTTCGGCCCGCAAACCCTGCACCGCCTGCCGGAAATGATCGACGCCGCACGCATCACCAAGCTGCCGCAGGTGGACGTGTCGTTCCCCGAAATCGAAAAATTCGACCATTTGCCCGAACCGCGCATCGACGGGCCGAGTGCCTATGTGTCAGTCATGGAAGGCTGCAGCAAGTACTGCACCTTCTGCGTGGTGCCCTACACCCGTGGCGAAGAAGTCAGCCGGCCGTTTGACGACGTGCTGTCGGAAATTATCCACTTGGCCGAAAACGGCGTGCGCGAAGTGACCTTGCTGGGCCAGAACGTCAACGGCTATCGCGGCCAGACCCACGACGGGCGCCTGGCCGACCTCGCGGAGTTGATCCGCGTGGTGGCAGCGGTGGACGGCATCGAGCGTATTCGCTACACCACCTCGCACCCGCTGGAGTTCTCCGACAGCCTGATCCAGGCACACGCCGAGGTGCCGGAGCTGGTCAAGCACCTGCATTTGCCGGTGCAGTCGGGTTCGGACCGCATTCTGGCGGCCATGAAGCGCAACCACACCGCCCTGGAGTACAAATCCAAGCTGCGTAAATTGCGCGCCGCCGTGCCGGGCATCTGCATCAGTTCGGACTTCATCGTCGGCTTCCCTGGCGAGACCGAGAAAGATTTCGAGCAGACCATGAAGCTGATCGAAGACGTCGGCTTCGACTTCTCGTATTCGTTCGTCTACAGCCAGCGTCCAGGCACGCCGGCAGCGGACTTGGCGGATGACACGCCGGAATCGCTGAAAAAAGAGCGCTTGAACGCGCTGCAACATCGCCTGAACCAGCAAGGTTTCGAGATCAGCCGACAAATGGTCGGTTCGATCCAGCGCATCCTGGTCACCGACTACTCGAAAAAAGACCCGGGCGAATTGCAAGGGCGTACCGAGAACAACCGGATCGTCAACTTCCGCTGCGACAACCCAACTCTGATCGGCCAGTTTGCCGATGTGCACATCGATGCGGCGCAACCGCACTCGCTGCGTGGGTCGCTGATCAACTGACCTCAAGACATATGAGGATCAAATGTGGGAGCTGGCTTACCAGCTCCCACAGTGGATCTTCATGGTTCTTGAGATTGAGCCAGCCTATATAAGTGCTTTCGCACGCCGAGCGCTGGCGTTATCCTCTCTTTCACCTAAACAGCCAAAGGGCGGCTAAAAGCAACCTTGAACGCACCCATAGCAGAACCCCATCGTTTTCTCCTCGAGCCGTTTGAGGCTCGCCGTTTCGCCAACCTGTGCGGACAGTTCGACGAGCACCTGCGCCTGATCGAACAACGCCTGAGCATCGAGATCCGCAACCGCGGCAATCAGTTCGAGCTTATTGGTGAACCCCAGCACACCACGTCTGCAGAAAACCTGCTGCGCCGCCTCTACCGCGAAACCAAGGGTAGTGAGCTGTCGCCGGAGACCGTGCACCTGTATCTGCAGGAATCCGCCGTGGAAGACTTGGCCAACAACCCGGTGGCCGAAGCCAGCGTGGCCCTGCGCACCAAAAAAGGCATGATTCGCCCACGCGGCTTGAATCAGCAGCGCTACGTCAAGGAAATCCTCGGTAACGATATCAACTTCGGCATCGGCCCCGCCGGTACCGGCAAGACCTACCTGGCCGTGGCCTGTGCGGTCGACGCCCTGGAGCGCGAGCAAGTGCGGCGCATCCTGCTGGTGCGCCCGGCGGTCGAGGCTGGCGAGAAGCTTGGCTTCCTGCCCGGCGACCTGGCCCAGAAGATCGACCCGTACCTGCGCCCGCTCTACGACGCGCTGTACGAGATGCTCGGCTTTGAATACGTGGCCAAGTTGATTGAGCGCCAGGTGATCGAGATCGCCCCGCTGGCCTACATGCGTGGTCGCACCTTGAACAACAGCTTCATCATCCTCGACGAAAGCCAGAACACCACGGTCGAACAGATGAAAATGTTCCTCACCCGTATCGGTTTCGGCTCCACCGCCGTGATCACCGGCGACGTCACCCAGGTCGACCTGCCCAAGGGCACCAAGTCCGGCCTGGCCCAGGTGATTGACGTGCTCAAGGACGTACCAGGTATCAGCTTCACGCATTTCATGCCCAAAGACGTGGTTCGTCATCCGCTGGTGCAGCGCATTGTCGAGGCCTACGAGCGCTTTGAGCACCGCGATGACGTACCCGCCAAGGACGTGCGCCGCGATGCTTGAGCTAGACCTGCAACTGGCCACCGAAGCGCCCGCCCCCAGCGAAGCGCAGTTCCGTCAATGGTGCGCCCTGGCCCTGCGCCAGCGCACCGCCGACTCGGAACTGACCATCCGCCTGGTGGACGAGCCCGAAGGCCGTGAACTGAATCACACCTGGCGCCAAAAGGATTACGCGACCAACGTGCTGTCCTTTCCCGCCGACGTGCCGGATGAGTTACTGGATATCCCGTTACTGGGCGACCTGGTGATCTGCGTCGAAGTGGTGGAGCGCGAGGCGAAGGAACAAGGCAAGGAACTTGAGGCCCACTGGGCCCATCTAGTCATCCACGGCTGCTTGCATCTCTTGGGTTACGACCATATAGACGATGACGAAGCCTGCGAAATGGAAACACTGGAACAAACGTTGCTTGCTGAACTGGGTCACCCTGATCCGTATGCAGACGACGAAAACTGAAACTACACATAACTGACACAACAAAGGATTTAGAGTAATCGCTATGAGCGAAGACCGATCGAGCAACGGGCAGAAGTCATGGCTGGGTAAACTGACCCAGGCTTTTGCCCACGAGCCGAAAAACCGCCAGGAGCTGCTGGAGCTGCTGCGCGAGGCCCATCAGAACAAGTTGCTGGACAGCGAAGCGCTGGCCATCGTCGAAGGCGCCATCCAGGTGGCTGACCTGCAGGTTCGGGACATCATGGTCCCGCGTTCGCAGATGATCAGCATCAAGGCGACCCAGACCCCACGGGAATTCCTCCCGGCCGTGATCGACTCGGCGCACTCGCGCTACCCGGTGATCGGTGAAAGCCATGACGACGTCATGGGCGTCCTGCTGGCCAAGGACCTGCTGCCGCTGATCCTCAAGGAGAACGGCGACAGCTTCAACATCAAGGACCTGCTGCGCCCGGCCACCTTCGTGCCTGAATCCAAGCGCCTGAATGTGCTGCTGCGCGAGTTCCGCGCCAACCACAATCACATGGCCATTGTGATCGACGAATACGGCGGCGTGGCTGGTCTTGTGACCATCGAAGACGTGCTCGAGCAAATCGTCGGCGACATCGAAGACGAGCACGACGTCGAAGAAGACAGCTACATCAAGCCGCTGCCCAGCGGTGATTTCCTGATCAAGGCGCTCACGCCGATCGAGAACTTCAACGAGTTCTTCGACAGCGAATTCTCCGACGATGAATTCGACACCGTGGGCGGCTTGGTGATGAGTGCGTTCGGGCACCTGCCAAAACGTAACGAAACCACCGAGATTGGCGCTTATCGCTTTCGCATTCTGAATGCGGATAGCCGTCGTATCCACTTGATCCGCCTGACTCCGATTGCCCGCTAAGGAAGGGGTGGGGCATCAGCTATTTCCTGTGTCGCGTTGCCCCTGAGAGCGGGCCAGGCAAGGCGCAGGCCGCAGGGAATGGCGTTCCCTTTTCAAGGCCTGCAACGCAGCATGGCCCGCTCTCAGGGGCAACCCGAAGGGCCGGGCCTGCTGCGGCACAGGGCTGCGTTACTCGTCGTTCATTTGGAAAAACCAAACCACACTCCTCGCGCCTTGCCCTGTGCCGCAGCAGGCCCGGCGCGACACAGGAAATAGCTGATGACCCACCCCTACATGCGCCGTCTGATTGCACCCGGCTGGCCCGGTAACCTGCTGGCCGTGGTGGCCGGCGCCATCACTACTCTGGCGCTGGCGCCCTTCGATCTGTGGCCATTTGCGCTACTGGCCGTCGGGCTGTTCTATGTGGGCCTGCGCGAGCTGACGCCACGTCAGGCCCTGGGCCGTGGCTGGTGTTTCGGTTTTGGCCTGTTTGGCGCCGGCACCAGTTGGATCTACTACAGCATCCACCACTTCGGCGGCGCTTCGGTGTTGCTGGCTGGCTTTTTGATGCTGTTGTTTACCGCCGCGATTGCCTGGTTCTTCGCCCTGCCCGCTTGGCTGTGGGCACGCTGGCTGCGTCGCAATGAGGCGCCGCTGGCCGATGCGCTGACCTTTGCGGCGCTGTGGGTTGGCCAGGAAGCGTTTCGTGGTTGGTTCCTGACCGGTTTCCCTTGGTTGTACTCCGGTTACAGCCAACTCGATGGCCCGCTCACCGGCCTTGCGCCACTGGGCGGCATGTGGCTGATCTCCTTTGCCCTGGCGCTGACGGCGGCCGTGCTGTGCAACCTGCCGCGCCTGCTGGCAAGCAAGCGCAACGGCTTCATCGGCGCAGGCTTGGTGTTGTTGGTTGCACCCTGGGCCATCGGCCTGGCGCTCAAGCATCATGCCTGGACCTCGCCCTCGGGCGCCCCACTGACGGTGGCGGCGATCCAGGGTAATGTCGAACAGAGCATGAAATGGGACCCCGCGCAGATCGACGCGCAGTTGGCGCTGTACCGCGACATGAGTTTCAGCTCCAAGCCGGTAGACCTGCTGGTATGGCCGGAAACCGCGGTGCCGGTGCTCAAAGAGTCAGTCGAAGGCTACCTGGGCATGATGGGCAAGTTTGCCGCCGACCGGCACTCCGCGCTGATCACCGGTGTACCGATTCGCCAGGAAGTGCACCACCAGAAGCGCTACTTCAACGGCATCACGGTGGTGGGTGAAGGTGATGGCACTTACCTCAAGCAAAAACTGGTGCCTTTTGGTGAATACGTGCCGTTGCAAGACATGCTGCGCGGGCTGATCGCCTTCTTCGATTTGCCAATGTCGGACTTCGCCCGCGGCCCGTCCGATCAGGCGATGCTGCAGGCCAAGGGCTATCAGATTGCGCCGTTCATTTGCTATGAAGTGGTGTACCCGGAATTCGCCGCAGGCCTGTCGGCCCAGAGCGATTTGCTGCTGACCATCAGCAACGACACCTGGTTCGGCCGCTCCATCGGCCCGCTGCAACACCTGCAAATGGCGCAGATGCGTGCATTGGAGGCTGGCCGTTGGATGATCCGCGCCACTAACAATGGGGTGACTGGTTTGATCAACCCATTTGGGCAGATTACCGCGCAGATCCCGCAGTTCGAGCGTGGGATTCTCTACGGCGAAGTGGTGCCGATGCATAACCTGACGCCGTACCTGCAATGGCGCTCGTGGCCGTTGATCATTGTGTGCCTGGGCTTGTTCGGCTGGGCGCTGCTGGCGGGCCGGATGTCTAAAACCGTCTAACGAACGGCATAAAACCAATGTGGGAGCTGGCTTGTGTGGGAGCGGGCTTGCTCGCGAAAGCGGTGTGTCAGTCAACATATCGTCAACTGACACACCGCTTTCGCGAGCAAGCCCGCTCCCACATGAACCGCTTTCCACATTTGAAATTGCGGCGTTATCGGTAAAACACCCGATACCCCACCTGCCCCACCGCCTCATTGATCAACTGCCCGCTGCGCCACACTGACACAAACTCGGGCATCCAGCCGCCCAGCGGTCGCGCATTGTCTACGCCCAAAAAGCCCACCGGCCCTGGCACTACCGTAAAACCGGCCTTCTCGAAGCTCCACACGGCACGCGGCATATGCCAGGCCTGGGTCACCACCACCACGCGCTTGATGCCTTGCGGCAACAGGATTTCGGCGCTCATCTGCGCGTTTTCCCAGGTGGTGCGGCTGCGCTCTTCTTTCCAACGCACGGTGACGCCAAAGTCATCCTGCATCGACACCGCCATCAGCTCAGCCTCACTGGGAGGCGTGCCGTAGTGCAAGCCGCCGCTGGTCAGCACCGGCAAGCCGGAGGCCTTGGCCAGACGCGCAGCATAACGCTGGCGCTCAAGCCCAGTACCGGTGGGTTGATCGGAGCCCCACGCGGGGTCACCGCGCTCACGCCCCGACCCCAGCACCACAATCGCGTCAGCGCGCTGGGCCAGCGTCGCCCATTCTTCACGGGCCAACGGCGGCTCGGTCTCCAGGGCATGCGCGCCCCATTGCACCATCACCGGCAGGCTGATCAACCACAGCCCCCCGAACCCCACGGCAAAGCAGCATCCGGCCAGGCGCGGGCGACTTTTACGCAACCACCAGGCAAGCGCCAGCAGCAGCAAAAAGAGGCCGGGCGGCAAGAGCAATTGTTTAATGAAATAACGAAAAGGCATCGGGCATCTCCAAAGATGCCCGAAGCCTAGATGCAACGGGGTTTAGCGACAATCTTTACCAACCTGTTTCGAGAACGACTCAAAGGATAACGCGGTGCTCCACGTTTACCGTGCGACCCGACGCTTATCGGGACCGCGACCAGCAGACACATCTTTCAGCCAGATCACCTTGGCCGAACGCAAAGGCTCTTGGGCGGGCGGGGCAGCCCGTTCCTGAGAGGCACGGTGGTGATTCAATTCCAGGTAGCACTTGATCAATTCAAGTTCAGCCTGGCTCAAGCCTCGCAACTCCAGCTCCAGAGGCCGCTCATCACGCAATCGGCCTGCGGTTCTTGCGGCATCCAATGCCCGACCCAAACGGTCGATCAGTCCTTCATACAATTGCGGTTTCATTAAAGTTCGCTGCGATTCAACCATCCCCTCACCTCATTGAAGATAAGACTCACTCCCCAATAAACAGCGTAGTCCCCATGGCTGCGCCTGCCTCGCGCCGCGACAGACGGCCCTCGCCGCGCAATCAGGGTTTCCCTCGATAGAGTGGGGTCATGTATGCTACGGCGCTTCCTGTAACTCCACTTCCCGCAGGGTTTGGGCACGGACGCGCCGCTTTTTGGTGTCGATCAACCTGAATGTTGTACCGAAGAGGATTAGGCCACCCCTATTCAGTTCAAAAGTAGCCATGCACGAACAATATCAGCCCCGTGAAATAGAAAATGCCGCCCAAACCTTCTGGGACGAGCAAAAGTCCTTTGAAGTCAGTGAACAGCCAGGCAAGGAGACTTACTACTGCCTATCGATGTTCCCTTACCCCAGCGGCAAGCTACACATGGGGCACGTGCGTAACTACACCATCGGCGACGTAATTTCCCGCTACCAGCGCATGCTCGGCAAAAACGTCCTGCAACCTATGGGTTGGGACGCCTTCGGCATGCCGGCGGAAAACGCCGCGATGAAAAACAACGTGGCGCCCGCCAAGTGGACCTACGAAAACATCGCCTACATGAAAACCCAGCTGCGCAGCCTGGGCCTGGCGGTGGACTGGTCCCGCGAAGTGACCACCTGCAAGCCCGATTACTACCGCTGGGAACAGTGGCTGTTCACGCGCCTGTTCGAAAAAGGCGTGATCTACCGTAAAAACGGCACCGTGAACTGGGACCCGATCGACCAGACCGTACTGGCCAACGAGCAGGTCATCGACGGTCGCGGTTGGCGTTCCGGCGCGGTGATCGAAAAGCGCCAGATCCCGATGTACTACTTCAAGATCACGGCCTACGCCGATGAACTCTTGTCGAGCCTCGATGACATGCCGGGCTGGCCTGAGCAGGTCAAGACCATGCAGCGCAACTGGATCGGCAAATCCAAAGGCATGGAAGTGCAGTTCCCGTACAACGTCGACTCGATCGGCGAAACGGGCGCACTCAAAGTCTTCACCACCCGCCCCGATACCCTGATGGGCGCGACTTACGTCGCCGTGGCCGCCGAGCACCCGCTGGCCACCCAGGCTGCACAGAACAACCCAGAGCTTTCGGCGTTCATCGCTGAATGCAAAGGCGGCAGCGTGGCCGAAGCCGACGTTGCCACCCAAGAGAAAAAAGGCCTGCCAACCGGCCTGTTCGTCGAGCACCCACTGACGGGCGAAAAACTGCCGGTGTGGGTCGCCAACTACGTGCTGATGCACTACGGCGATGGCGCAGTCATGGCTGTGCCGGCCCACGACGAGCGCGATTTCGAGTTCGCCACCAAGTACAGCCTGCCGATCAAGTCGGTCGTGCGTACCAGCTCGGGTGATACCAACCCGGCCCCGTGGCAAGACGCCTACGGCGAACACGGTACGCTGATCAACTCCGGTGAGTTCGATGGCCTGGACTTCCAGGGTGCCTTCGACGCCATCGAAGTTGCCTTGATCAAAAAGAACCTCGGTGCCTCGCGCACCCAGTTCCGCCTGCGCGACTGGGGCATCAGCCGCCAGCGCTACTGGGGCTGCCCGATCCCGATCATCCACTGCGAAACCTGCGGTGACGTGCCAGTGCCGGAAGACCAGTTGCCGGTGGTACTGCCCGAAGACGTGGTGCCGGATGGCGCCGGTTCGCCATTGGCGCGCATGCCTGAGTTCTACGAGTGCACGTGCCCTAAATGCGGCGCACCTGCCAAGCGTGAAACCGACACCATGGACACCTTCGTCGAGTCCTCGTGGTACTACGCCCGCTACGCCTCGCCACACTATGAAGGCGGCCTGGTAGAAAAATCAGCAGCCGACCACTGGTTGCCGGTGGATCAATACATCGGCGGCATCGAACACGCGATTCTTCACCTGCTCTACGCGCGCTTCTTCCACAAGCTGATGCGCGACGAAGGCCTGGTGAGCTCCGATGAGCCGTTCAAGAACCTGCTGACCCAAGGCATGGTGATCGCCGAGACTTACTATCGCCGCGAAGCCAATGGCGCCTACACCTGGTTCAACCCGGCGGACGTCGAGCTTGAGCGTGACAGCAAAGCCAAGGTCATCAGCGCCACGCTGAAATTCGACGGCCTGCCGGTGGAAATCGGTGGCACCGAGAAGATGGCCAAGTCCAAGAACAACGGCGTCGACCCACAGTCGATGATCGATCAGTTCGGCGCCGATACCTGCCGCCTGTTCATGATGTTCGCCTCGCCGCCCGACATGAGCGCCGAATGGTCCGACTCCGGCGTTGAAGGCTCGCACCGCTTCCTCAAGCGCGTCTGGCGCCTGGCGCACGCCCATGTCAGCCAGGGTTTACCGGGCAAACTGGACGTGGCGTCGTTGAGCGATGAGCAAAAAGCCATTCGCCGCAGCACCCACCTGGCCATCCGCCAGGCCAGCCAGGACGTGGGCCAGAACCACAAGTTCAACACCGCCATCGCTCAGGTGATGACACTGATGAACGTGCTGGAAAAAGCCCCGCAAGCCACCGAACAGGACCGCGCGCTGGTACAGGAAGGCCTGGAAGCTGTGGTGTTGCTGCTGGCGCCAATCACGCCGCACATCAGCCATGAACTGTGGAGCCGCCTGGGCCACAGCGACGCGGTCATCGATGCGCGCTGGCCGGTGCAGGATGACAGCGCGCTGGTACAGGACACATTGCAACTGGTTATCCAGGTTAACGGTAAACTGCGCGGCCAGATCGACATGCCTGCCAGCGCCAGCCGTGAAGACGTGGAAGCCGCAGCGCGCATCAACGAAAATGTGCTGCGCTTTACCGAAGGCCTGACGATCCGCAAAGTGATCGTAGTGCCGGGCAAACTGGTCAACATCGTCGCCAGCTAATCGGATCGGGCGCAGGGCTTGAGCCCTGCGCCGAACTAAACCTTTAAGGCCTCGATAAGGCCCACATGGTTTCAAGGGGAGCAACAAAATGATCAAACGCAATTTGCTGGTGATGGGCCTCGCTGTGCTGCTGAGCGCTTGCGGCTTCCAGCTGCGTGGCACCGCCACCAATGAACTGAGCATCAAGGAACTGGACGTCAGCGCACGCAACGCCTACGGCGAGACCGTGACCCAGCTGCGCCAGGCCCTGGAAAGCAGCGGTGTACGCGTCGGTTCCGGCGCGACTTACAAACTGAATCTGGTGGACGAGAAAGAAACCCAGCGTAACCTCAGCTACGCCAGTGCCGGCCGTGCGTCGGACATTGAGCTGAGCACCCTGGTCGTCTATGAACTGCAAGGCCGCGACCACCTGCCATTGATGGGTGACAAGGTTGAAGTGCAGAAAGTCGTGAGCCACGACGGTAACAACCTGGTGGGCTCGGACTCGGAGATCATCCAGGTTCGCAAGGAAATGCGTCGTGAGGTGATCCAGCGTCTGATGATTCGTCTGCAACAGCTGACGCCAGAGAAACTGGCCGCCTTGCAACTGACCGCCGACAACAAGGCCAAGGCTGACGCCGATGCCCTGAAAGCTGCGCAAGAATACGAAGACAACACGCCGAAACAATCGCCTGCCGAAGTCCCTGTCGAGTAAGCCAGACGGGGCGCCCCTGGCGCCCCGTTCGCCCCGCCTATGAAACTTGCCCCCGCCCAACTCGCCAAGCACCTGCAAGGTGGCCTTGCGCCTGTCTATATCGTCAGCGGTGATGACCCGCTGCTGTGCCAGGAAGCGGCCGACGCGATTCGCACCGCCGCACGTCAGCAAGGCTTCGATGAACGCCAGGTGTTCAGCGCCGACGCCAGTTTCGACTGGGGCACGCTGCTGCAAGCCGGTGCGAGCATGTCGTTGTTCGCCGAGAAACGCCTGCTGGAACTGCGCCTGCCTTCAGGCAAGCCGGGTGACAAGGGCGCGGCGGCGTTGATGGAATACTGCTCACGCCCCGCTGAGGACACGGTACTGCTGATCAGCTTGCCCAAGCTTGATGGCAGCGCGCAGAAAACCAAGTGGGGCAAGGCGCTGGTAGAAGGCCCGCAAACCCAGTTCATCCAGATCTGGCCAGTAGACAGCAACCAGTTGCCGCAATGGATACGTCAGCGCCTGTCGCAATCAGGGCTGTCGGCAACGCAAGATGCCGTCGAGCTCATCGCCGCCAGGGTCGAGGGCAACCTGCTTGCCGCCGCCCAGGAAATCGAAAAGCTCAAGCTGATGGCCGAAGACGGGCAGATCACCGTCGAAACCGTCCAGGGCGCGGTGGCTGATAGCGCGCGCTTTGATGTGTTCGGGTTGGTGGACGCGATTCTCAATGGCGAACCCGCCCACGCCCTGCGCATGCTCGAAGGCTTGCGCGGTGAAGGTGTGGAACCGCCGGTGATTCTGTGGGCGCTGGCTCGAGAGTTGCGAGTGCTGGCCAATATTGCCCTGCAATACAGCCAAGGCACGCCGCTGGACAAATGCTTCAGCCAGGCCAGGCCGCCGGTGTGGGACAAGCGCAAACCCCTGATGAGCAAAGCCCTGCAACGCCACTCGGCGCAACGCTGGGCGCAGCTGTTGTTGGAAGCGCAACGCATCGACGCGCAGATCAAAGGCCAGGCGGCAGGTTCGCCGTGGATGAGCCTGAGCCGTTTGTCACTGTTGATGTCTGGCCAACGCCTGACACTCCCCGCTGAATAACCCCACTGCCCCCTGTGGGAGCTGGCTTGCCTGCGATAGCGGTGTGTCAGCCACTACATTTTTGCTGATGGACCGCTATCGCAGGCAAGCAGCTCCCACATTGACCGTGCCCACTTGAATAGGTGAAACCACCTACACATCGCAGGGCTTTACAGCCGCGCCACTTCGGCAGATGATTTGCACCGCTTCACCCCACCTCAAGCCCCCCACCTCGAGAGAGTACCGACCATGAGCAAAAAGCCATCCAAGCATGGCCCCAACAAAGCCAAATCCATCATCGCCCAGCCACTGTTCCGCAGCCGTCAGGAACGCGCCGGCAAGGGCAAAGGCAGCTACCGCCGCGAAGCCTTCCAGTCTAATAGCTGGGAGGCTTCTTACTTTCTGGCTGCCTGAAGGCAAGCGCCCCTCCGGCATGATAAGGTCTGTACTTGATTTGTAATCCCTGGACCTGTGCATGCCCTCTAGCCTTTCCCGTCGTTGGCACCTTCGCCAATTGATTGCTGCCTCCAGCCTCATTCTGCTTGTCGCCTGCGCCGAGAAACCCACCGCCGCGGACGCGCAACCCCTGCCAAAGCTCCAGACCGTGCCTGCCGTCGCGCCTGCCGTGGTCCCCCCTTTGGCCGTGGACAATCTTGATATCCAGCCGACCCAGACCTTTGCCGAATGGCAGGCTGGCTTTCGTGCGCAAGCCCTGAGCGCGGGGATCACACCCGCCGTCTTCGATAACGCCTTTGCTGGCGTGACGCCCGACATGGCGGTGATTCGCGCCGATCGCAGCCAACCGGAATTTTCCCGCCCGGTGTGGGAATACCTCGACGGTGCCCTGTCGCCAGTACGCGTGCGTAATGGCCAAGCGTTGCTGATCAAATACGCCGATATCCTGCAACGCATCGAAGAGCGTTATGGCGTTGATCGCCAGGCGCTGGTTTCGGTGTGGGGCATGGAAAGCAACTTTGGCCAGTTCCAGGGCAATAACTCGGTGATCCGTTCGCTCGCGACCCTGGCCTATGAAGGCCGCCGCCCGGCGTTCGCCCAGGCGCAACTGCTGGCGGCGCTGCAGATCATCCAGCATGGCGATATCTCTGCCGACCAGATGAAAGGTTCGTGGGCCGGGGCCATGGGCCAGACCCAGTTCATCCCGACCACCTACAACACCCATGCCGTGGATTTCGATGGCGACGGTCGCCGCGATATCTGGAACAGCCCGGGCGACGCCCTGGCCTCCACTGCGCACTACCTGCAAAGCTCCGGCTGGCAACGCGGCCAGCCGTGGGGCTTTGAGGTGAAACAACTGCCGACGAACTTCGATTACGCCCTGGCCGACGGCGGCATACGCAAGACCGTTGGCGAGTGGATGAGACTCGGTATCCAGCTGCCACCTGGCGCGAGCATGCCACCGAACGTCGAGCACCTGTCAGCTGCCCTGCTGCTGCCGGCCGGCTACCGTGGCCCAGCGTTCCTGGTGCTGGATAACTTCCGCGCGATCCTCAAGTACAACAACTCGTCGTCCTACGCGCTGGCCGTAGGCCTGTTGTCGGAGCGGTTTGCTGGCGGCGGAGTGATTCGTGGCGATTGGCCCAAGGATGAGCTGCCGCTGAGTCGCTCCCAGCGTATCGACCTGCAGACGGTGCTGAGTGCCAAGGGCTATGACGCGGGCAACCCGGACGGGATTATCGGCGCCAACACGCGCAAGGCGATCCGGGCGGCGCAGCAGTCGTTGGGTTGGCCGGCGGATGGGTTTCCGACAGTGAAGCTGCTGGAGTCGTTGCAGAGCCGCTGAGACCACGATCGTTCCCACGCTCCGCGTGGGAATGCCGCCTTGGACGCTCTGCGTCTGCTCTTGAGGGGGTGACGCGGAGCGTCACGGGATGCATTCCCACGCAGAGCGTGGGAACGATCGACGCTCAGGGCTTGAACACTACATCCTGCTCCAACACCAACTGCTGCTCCCCCGCATCCAACCGCACCAAGGCGCCCATCGGCAGCGTCAGGTTCGGATCGCAGTGCCCGCTGCGCCAGCCGGACAATACAGGAATGCACAGCGGCTCGAAGGTCTGCTTGAGCAGCCGCTCCAACGCCGCCTTATCCACCCCCGATACATCCCCGACCAACACGCCGGCCACCTGAGCCAGTTTGCCCGCCAGGCGCAAGTGCGTCAGCAGCCGGTCAATTCGGTAGAGTGGCTCGTTGACGTCTTCGATAAACAGAATGATGCCTTCGGCGTCGATCTCAAACGCCGTGCCCATTACCGCGGCAATCATCGACAGGTTGCCGCCGAGCAAACGCCCGCAGGCGACACCCGGCTCAATCGTGGTCAGTGGGTAAGCAACCGGGTGTGCCAGCACGCTGCACTCGCTCAGTTGCCCACGCAACATGCTGAACAACGACGACTCGGTGGGCTGCTGCTTGCCACCGAGCAGATCGGCATTGAGCATCGGCCCGTGAAAGGTCACAAAACCCGCGTAGCGGTTGATGGCCAGGTGCAACGCGGTGATGTCGCTGTACCCCACAAATGGCTTGGGGTTGGCTCTAATCAGGTCAAAATCGAGCCGATCCAATAATCGCGGGGTGCCATAGCCGCCACGCAGGCAGAAGATGGCATCGATTTCGGGATCGGCAAACGCCGCATGCAAATCGCGCAGACGCACCTCGTCGCTGCCGGCCAGGTAGCCGTCGCGCTCATACACACCGGGGAATATGCGCAGCTCATGGCCACGGGCGCGCATCCACTGGCCGGCTTTTTCAACATCCAGTGCGGCAGGGCCGGCGGGGGCAATCAGGCCAATTACGCCTTCGGTGCGCAGGGCGGGCACGGCAGCCGCGAGTTGAGTCGTCATCCATGGTTCTCCGTGGTTGGATACCCAGGCACTCTAGCCAGTGATGGTTGCAAACAGAAGGGAGAAAAGGAGGGAAACTCTGTAGGAGCAGTTTGGCTGCTCCTACAGAGGGGAAACGCTTACGAAACCAGGCTCGCCTTGACCAGCTTGGCTTGCTCATCGGCGTGGTACGAGGAACGTACCAGCGGGCCCGAAGCCACGTTCTTGAAGCCCATCTTGTAACCTTCCTCGGCGAACCAGGCGAAGGTGTCCGGGTGCACAAAACGCTGCACCGGCAAGTGGCTGCGCGACGGCTGCAGGTACTGGCCCAGGGTCAGCATGTCGATGTCGTGTTCGCGCATGCGCTTCATGACTTCGATGACTTCTTCGTCGGTCTCGCCCAGGCCCAGCATCAGCCCGGATTTGGTCGGGATGTGCGGCATCATCTGCTTGAATTTTTGCAGCAGGGTCAGCGACCACTGGTAGTCCGAACCTGGGCGCGCAGCTTTGTACAGACGTGGCACGGTTTCCAGGTTGTGGTTGAACACATCCGGTGGCTCGGCCGCGGTGATTTCCAGCGCGACGTCCATGCGGCCACGGTAGTCCGGCACCAGGGTTTCGAGCATCACGTTCGGCGACAGCTTGCGGATCTCGCGGATGCAGTCGGCAAAGTGCTGGGCACCGCCGTCACGCAGGTCGTCGCGGTCTACGGAAGTGATGACCACGTATTTGAGTTTCAGGTCGGCAATGGCGATGGCCAGGCTTTCCGGCTCGTTGACGTCCAATGGCTTCGGCCGGCCGTGGCCAACGTCGCAGAACGGGCAACGACGGGTGCAGATGTCACCCATGATCATGAAGGTGGCGGTGCCGCCGGAGAAGCATTCGCCCAGGTTCGGGCAGGAAGCTTCTTCGCACACGCTGTGCAGTTTGTGTTTGCGCAGCAGGGCCTTGATACGGTCGACTTCCGGCGAAACCGGGATGCGCACGCGGATCCAGTCAGGCTTCTTCGGCAGTTCGGTGGTCGGGATGATTTTCACCGGGATGCGTGCAACCTTCTCGGCGCCGCGCAGCTTGACGCCGGCTTCGACCTTGGCACGCGGGGCCGGGGCCGGACGCTCGGTGATGTCCAGCGTCGGGATCATGGTTTGCACTGCATCAGTAGTCATAATCAGTCGATTCCGCCCGTAAGGGTCGTCTGCTCAGCATAGTCGAGGTGTTTGACGAGCTGCGCACGCAGCCGGGCACTTACCTCGGCAAATTTAATCGGTGTGGCGTGGTCGCTCAGTTGAGTCATCGCCAGCCCGGCGTAACCGCACGGGTTGATGCGCCGAAACGGCGCCAGGTCCATGTCCACATTCAGGGCCAGGCCATGAAAGGAACAACCATGGCGAATGCGCAAACCGAGGGAGGCGATTTTCGCGCCGTCCACGTATACACCGGGTGCATCGGGCTTGGCCGCGGCAGTCACGCCGTAACTGGCCAACAGCTCGATCAGGCAAGCCTCCATGCGGCTTACCAGGTCACGCACGCCAAAACCCAGCTTGCGCACGTCCAGCAGCAAATAGGCCACCAGCTGACCAGGGCCATGGTAAGTCACTTGGCCACCTCGGTCGACCTGCACCACCGGAATATCACCCGGCAGCAGCAGATGCTCAGCCTTGCCGGCCTGGCCCTGGGTGAAGACCGGCGGGTGTTCTACCAGCCAGATTTCATCCGGAGCCGAGGTGCCGCGCTCGTTGGTGAAGCGCTGCATGGCATGCCAGACCGGCTCGTAGGCCATCTGGCCGAGCTCGCGAAAGCCCAAAACCTGTGACATCACAACACCATGTGCACGAAGCCGGTGGCCCGCAGTTCACTGTTGATGTCGTAGAGCTGGTCTTGACCGGTCGCAACGATGTGCAACTGGATCGTGGTGTACTTACCGTTGGAGCTCAAACGCTCGTCCACCCGGTTGTCGTTGATCGTCGCGTGTTTACGCACGATCTCGAGAATCTTGTCTTTGTTGCCTACACCGGTATCGCTGATCACCTTGACGGGATAGTCCACGTTGGGGAATTCGATCTTTGGCGCCTTTACTTCTACTTCTTTATCGGTCATGGCAGAACAGCCTCGTAAGCGCTAAGCCGTGGCGACGGGCAAAGCCCCGCGCTGGATCAACGCGGGGCTTTGCAGGTGCGCACAATCAGTTGAACAAGCCGTAGAAGAATAGACGGATGCTATCCCACACGCGGCGGAAGATACCACCTTCGTCAACGGCGTCCAGTGCGATCAGGTCGGCGCTATGCACCACCTTGTCATCGAGCTTCACTTCGACTTTACCGATCACATCACCCTTGGCGATTGGAGCGACCAATTGCGGGTTCATGGTCATGCTGGCCGCGAGCTTTTTCAGCTGGCCTTTAGGCATGGTCAGGGTCAGGTCATCGGCCAGGCCGGCCTTGACTTGGTGGGTCGCGCCTTTCCATACCGGGGCTTGGGCCAGCTCGGCACCCTTCTGGTAGAAGGTCTGGGTTTCGAAGAAGCGGAAGCCGTAAGTCAGCAGTTTTTGCGTCTCGGCCGCACGGGCCTGCTCGCTGTTGGTGCCGAATACCACGGCGATCAGGCGCTGGCCATCACGTACGGCGGACGACACCATGCAGTAGCCGGCTTCGTCGGTGTGGCCGGTTTTCAGACCGTCGACGGTCTTGTCACGCCACAGCAGCAGGTTACGGTTAGGCTGCTTGATGTTGTTCCAGAAGAATTCCTTCTGGGAATAGATCGCGTAGTGCACCGGGTCGACACGGATGATCGCGCGAGCCAGCACGGCCATGTCGTGAGCCGACGAGTAGTGCTCCGGGTTCGGCAGGCCGGTCGGGTTCATGAAGTGGCTGTTGGTCATGCCCAGGTCGCCGGCGGTCTTGTTCATCAAGTCGGCGAACGCGTCTTCGCTGCCGGCGATGTGCTCGGACAGGGCCACGCTGGCGTCGTTACCGGACTGGATGATGATGCCGTGCAGCAGGTCGCTGACGGTAACCTGCGAACCGACCTTGATGAACATCCGCGAACCGCCGGTGCGCCATGCGTTTTCGCTGACGGTAACCGGGTCATTCTCGCCGATCTGGCCGCGACGGATTTCCAGGGTCGCGATGTAGGCTGTCATCAGCTTGGTCAGGCTGGCCGGGGGCAGGCGCTGGTCACCGTTGTTCTCGACCAGCACGTTGCCGCTGGCGGCATCCATGAGGACCCAGGCCTTGGCGGCCAGTTGCGGGGAAGCTGGCACCATTTCCACCGCCCAGGCGGCCGGGGTAATGATCAGCGAAAGTAGCAGGCACGTGCGTTTGGCTAAGGTGGTGATGTTCATCCGTCTCTCGAAATTGCTTATGGAAACTTGCCCTCGCGGGCAAAACTATTCAGACAGCCCGCTGCCAGACTGTCGCGTGTTCGGTTGCCCGCTCACCCCTTGCCCCTGGGTTTTTATTGTTCACGAGCCAACAACCTGGGTTCAGGCGAACCTGAACCATCAATCCTTTTACTTATTCAGCCGTGACGACGCTGGGTTGCCCCAGGTTGGCCAGGCGCACACTGTTCTGCACGTGCGCCACTTCACTTGGCGAACCAATCGGGCCCATGCGCACACGGTGCAGAGTTTGCTGGTTACGCACGATGGAGCTGATAAACACTGGCGCGCTGACCATACCGCTGAGCTTGGACCTTAACAGTTCTGCCGCATCCGGGTTGGCGAAAGCGCCGACCTGCAGGTACTGGCCGCCGACTGTAGATGCGCCTGGCGCTGCATGCGGCACCACGACCGTATCGGGTGCGTGCTGCGCCGGTGGCGGTGTCCACTGCTCGATCTTGCCCGCCGAGGCGGTCACTTGCGGTTGCGGGGTTTGCGGCTCGTTGAGCATCAATGGCGCCGGTTTGCCACGCTGAGCCCAATACTGCGCCGGGTCGATACCTTCGACTTTCACGCGCGCGGTGCCAGTTTCGGCATAACCGAGTTTCTTCGCGGCGGCGTAGGACAAGTCGATGATCCGGTCCGAATAGAACGGCCCACGGTCGTTGACCCGCAGGATCACCGTGCGGTGGTTGTCCAGGTTGGTCACGCGTACATAGCTGGGCAGCGGCAAAGTCTTGTGGGCCGCGCTCATGCCGTACAGGTCATACACTTCGCCGTTGGCGGTGTTCTGGCCATGGAATTTGGTGCCGTACCAGGACGCCGTGCCCGTTTGCGAGTAGGTCCTGGATTCCTGCAGCGGGAAGTAATTCTTGCCCAGCACGGTATACGGGTTGGCTTTATAAGGCCCGGTGTGCAGGGTCGGCGTGGCATCCGGGATCTTTGATACGTCGACATCCCACCACGGCGCGCCGTCTTTGTGCGCGCGGTTGATGTCCAGGCCCGGCTGGGCGCGAACGACAGCGCCGCCCTTCGGCGCCGGAGCACGGCTGGTGGTGGAGGAGCAACTGACAACCAGCAAGGACAACGCGGCGAACGCCACCAGCTTGAGCGTTTTTTGGAACGGCGATACCCGCATTACTTGTTGCCCCGTGCTTGGACCAGCATGTCTGACAGCTGATGCACGGCCATGGCGTACATCACACTGCGGTTATAACGCGTGATTGCGTAAAAATTCTTCAGGCCCATCCAGTATTCCGGGCCGTTTGCGCCTTCGAGACGGAACGCCGTCACCGGCATATCATCGCGTGGCGCATTCTGACTCGACCAGCCCAGCGCTCGCAACTCCCCGACGGTCTTGACCGGCTCAATACCTTGGGTCAAACCTTCGTCGGCGCGCTCGCCGGTGACATCGGCGCGGATCACCACCGGTTCGCCAGCCACCCAGCCATGGCGCTTGAAGTAGCTGGCCACGCTACCGATGGCATCGTCCGGGTTGCTCCAGATATTGATGTGGCCGTCGCCGTCGAAATCCACCGCATACGCCCGGAAACTGCTCGGCATGAACTGCGGCAGGCCCATCGCACCAGCGTAGGAGCCCTTGAGGGTCAACGGGTCGACCTGTTCTTCACGGGCCAGCAGCAGGAACTCACGCAGCTCCTTGCGGAAAAACTCGGCACGTGGCGGGTAATCGAAGCCCAGGGTCGACAAGGCGTCGATCACCCGGTAACTGCCGGTGTTGCGCCCGTAGAAGGTTTCGATGCCGATGATGGCGACGATCACCTGTGCCGGCACGCCGTATTCCTGCTCGGCGCGGGCCAGCACCGCTTCGTGCTGGCGCCAGAAGTCCACGCCCCGCGCCACACGGGCGTCGGTGAGGAACATCGGGCGGTAGTCTTTCCACTGTTTGACGCGCTCGGCGGGACGCGAGATCGCGTCGAGGATCGCCTGCTTGCGCTGGGCTTCACGGAACACGCCCATCAGTTGTTCACCGGCAAAACCGTAGTCGCGGGTCATTTCACCGACAAATTCGGCGACCTGGGGTGAACCATCGTAGTCACCGGCCTGCACCTCTTGCGTCGCGCCCAGCAGCCCAATCAGGCCCATCCAGGACGCGTGCCGAGTCGCCCAGCCGCGCATTACTTGCATTGACATCTTCACCTTATTCAAACCTGCGCGATCCACTTGCGATGCGTGTGAATCGACATCAAAACCCCAAACGCTGACATCAATGTCACCAGCGAAGTTCCGCCGTAGCTAATGAACGGCAACGGCACCCCAACCACCGGCAACAGGCCACTGACCATACCGATGTTGACGAAAACGTAAACAAAAAAAGTCATGGTCAGGCTGCCGGCGAGCAATTTGCCAAACAGCGTCTGCGCCTGGGCGGTAATCACCAGGCCGCGACCAATCAGCAGCAAATAGATCAGCAACAGCGCGCAAATGCCTACCAGGCCGAACTCTTCGCCCATTACCGCAATAATGAAGTCGGTGTGGCTTTCGGGCAAAAAGTCCAGGTGTGACTGGGTGCCCAGCAACCAACCTTTGCCAAATACGCCGCCGGAACCAATCGCCGCCTTGGACTGGATAATGTTCCAGCCAGTGCCCAGCGGGTCACTTTCCGGATCCAGGAAGGTCAGGATCCGCTGCTTCTGGTAGTCATGCATAAAGAAGAACCACATGGCCACCGCCACCGGGATCGCCGCCGCCAGCACGCTGAGGATCCAGCGCCAGCGCAGGCCGCCCATGAACAACACGAACGCCCCGCCCGCCAGGATCAGCAGCGAGGTGCCGAGGTCGGGCTGGCGCACAATCAAAATGAACGGCACGCCGATCAATATCAGGCTGATGCCCACGTGCTTGAGCTGCGGCGGCAAGGTGCGCTTGGACAAATACCAGGCGATGGTCGCCGGCATCAGGATCTTCATGAATTCCGACGGTTGGAAGCGAATCACCCCCGGAATGTTGATCCAGCGGGTCGCGCCCATGGCGTTGTGGCCCATTACGTCCACCACCACCAGCAGCAAAACACCGGCGACATACCCCAGCGGCACCCAGCGCGCCATGAAACGTGGCTCCAGCTGGGCGATAACCACCATCGACAACAGACCCAGGCCGAACGACGACGCCTGTTTGATCAGTAAGTCCCAGTTCTTGCCGCTGGCCGAATACAGCACGAACAGGCTGCCGGCCGCCAAGGTCAACAGCAGGATCAGCAACGGGCCATCAATGTGCAGGCGCTGCAGCAACGTCGCACGCCGACGCATCACATCCTCACTGGAGAGGATGCGGTCAAAATTACTCTTCACGGGCCGTAACCTCGGTGCTTGAAGGGGGGCCACCATATTCGGATTTGAGTCTGCCGTCGTCGGCCAACAGCCAAGCGTCCATGATCTGACGCACCACAGGCGCCGCGACGCCAGAGCCGGACTCGCCGTTCTCGACCATCACCGCCACCACGATTTTCGGGTCGTCGGCCGGCGCAAAGCCGACAAACAAGGCGTGGTCGCGGTGACGCTCCTGAACCTTGGAGCGGTCGTATTTCTCACCCTGCTTGATCGCGACCACCTGGGCCGTACCGCTTTTGCCGGCAATGCGGTATTGCGCGCCCGCCGCGGCCTTGCGCGCCGTGCCACGGGCACCGTGCATCACTTGCTGCATGCCGTGGTTGACCTTGGCCCAGTCGGACGGGTCGCGCAGCACGATGTCCGGAATCGGGTTTTCATCCACAGGCTTCTGGCCTTCGATGGTCTTGGCCAAGTGCGGGCGGTTCCACACGCCTTTGTTGGCCACCAGCGCGGTGGCCTGGGCCAGTTGCAGCGGTGTGGCCTGCATGTAGCCCTGACCGATGCCGAGGATCAGGGTTTCGCCCGGGAACCATGCCTGACGACGGGTCGCGCGTTTCCACTCCCGCGACGGCATCAAGCCAGGGGATTCTTCGAACATATCCAGGGAGACTTTCTGACCGAGGCCGAACTTGCCCATATAGGCAGACAGCCGATCAATCCCCAGCTTGTGGGCCAGGTCATAAAAATAGGTGTCGTTGGAGCGCATGATTGCGGTGTCCAGGTCGACATAGCCGTCACCGGTGCGGTTCCAGTTACGGTATTTGTGATCGTAGTTGGGCAGCATGTAGTAGCCAGGGTCGTACACGCGGCTCGATGCCGTGACCACACCCGAATCCAGACCGGCAATCGCCACCGCCGGCTTGATGGTCGAACCCGGCGGGTACAGCCCGCGCAGCACACGGTTGAACAACGGCCGGTCGATGGAATCACGCAACTCGGCATAGGCCTTGAAGCTGATACCGGTCACAAACAGGTTCGGGTCGAAACTCGGCTGGCTGACCATCGCCAGCACTTCGCCGGTGGCCGGGTTGAGCGCGACGACGGCGCCACGACGACCGCCCAGGGCCATCTCCGCCGCTTCCTGCAATTTGATGTCCAGGCTCAGCACAATGTCTTTGCCAGGGATCGGGTCGGTGCGCTTGAGCACACGCAGCACGCGGCCACGGGCGTTGGTCTCAACTTCTTCGTAACCCACCTGGCCGTGCAGCTCCGGCTCGTAGAAGCGCTCGATGCCGGTTTTGCCAATATGGTGGGTGCCGCTGTAATTCACCGGATCGAGGCTTTTCAGCTCTTTCTCGTTGATGCGCCCCATGTAGCCGACGGAGTGCGCAAAGTGTGCCCCTTGCGGGTAATGCCGCACCAACTGCGCCACCACTTCCACACCTGGCAAACGGAACTGGTTCACCGCAATGCGCGCGATCTGCTCTTCGTTGAGCTCGAACAGGATCGGCACCGGCTCGAACGGCCGACGCCCCTGCTTCATGCGTTTTTCGAAGATCACGCGGTCTTCCGGCGTCAGTTGCAGTACCTCGACGATTACGTCGAGGACCTGCTGCCAGTCGCCGGAACGCTCGCGGGTCATGCTCAGGCTGAAGCTGGGCCGGTTGTCTGCCACCACCACGCCATTGCGGTCGAAAATCAGCCCGCGGGTCGGCGGGATCGGCTGCA
Organism: Pseudomonas sp. WS 5532; assembly: GCF_012985445.1. Classification (NCBI taxonomy): domain Bacteria; kingdom Pseudomonadati; phylum Pseudomonadota; class Gammaproteobacteria; order Pseudomonadales; family Pseudomonadaceae; genus Pseudomonas; species Pseudomonas sp. WS 5532. The sequence goes on along the minus strand of NZ_JAAQWK010000005.1, from coordinate 130,408 downwards.
CATGCACCCGGTTGTTTTCCGACAACGTGGAGTGATAGTCGTACTGGATCACCTGCAGGTAATACAGGCGCGCAATCAGCACCGCAATCAAGCCCACCACCAAAAAAGCGCCAAACACCACGCGCGAACGTACCAGACGTGCGTCTTTCTCGTGGTCCTTGATGCGGATCGGCTGGGTCATCGGCAATGGCGCAGATTATTTGTGGTAAGGGTGCCCGGACAGAACTGTCCAGGCGCGATACAGCTGTTCACCGATCAGAATCCTTACCAACGGGTGCGGCAACGTGAGTGCCGACAGCGACCAGCGCTGGTCCGCCCGCGCGCAGACTTCCGGCGCCAGCCCTTCCGGGCCGCCGACCATGAAGTTGACGGTACGCGAGTCCAGGCGCCAGCGGTCCAGTTCCACCGCCAACTGCTCGGTGCTCCAGGGCTTGCCGTGCACCTCGAGGGTGACGATGCGCTCGTTGGGGCCGACCTTGGCCAGCATGGCTTCGCCTTCCTGACGGATAAAGCGCGCCACGTCGGCATTCTTGCCCCGGGTGTTGAGCGGTATTTCCACCAGCTCCAGCGACAGCTCAGCGGGCAGACGCTTGGCATACTCGTGCCAGCCTTCTTCCACCCACTTGGGCATGCGTGAACCGACAGCGATCAGACGCAGGCGCACAGCCGTTCCTTATTCCTGGTCTTTGTTGAGCTTGTCGAAGTGTGCATGGCCCACTTCCGGGCTGTGGTGCTTGCCATCAGCCGCACGGCTCTGCTCGGCGCCTTTCCACAGACGCTCCAGGTCGTAGAACTGGCGGGCGTTGCTGGTCATCATGTGAACGATCACGTCGTCCATGTCCAGCAGTACCCAGTCGCTGTCGCCCTTGCCTTCTTCACCCAGTGGCTTGACGCCTTGGGCTTTGACGGCTTCGCGAACCTTGTCGAGCATCGCGCCGATCTGGCGGTTGGAAGTACCGGTAGCAATGATCATGAAGTCGGTGATGCTTTGCTTGTCGCGCACGTCCAGCACCTGGATGTCCTGGGCTTTAACGTCTTCCAGGGCAGCCACGGCGACTTTTACCAGCTCTTCGCCAGCCAGCTCAGGGCCGGTGTGCGCTTCTACTGGCAGCGGGGCGCTTTTGAAAGTGCCTTTGCGCTTAACTTTGCTTACGTCTTTGTTCGTCATATAAAACTCGTTTTGCTCGTATGTTCGGGCGCCCGCTGCACGAATGTTCGTGCGATCAAGCGCGCCTTTTCAGTTCGACGCACGGTAAAGCCCGTGCGCATCGATGTAGGCCAGGACCGCGTCAGGCACCAGGAAACGTACCGACTTCCCGCTGGCCAGCAGTTGACGGATCTGGGTGGCGGACACCGCAAGCGGGGTCTGCCAGACGAATGCAATATTCCCGTTCGGCCCGGTCAGGGCCAAGGGGTCACTTACCGACCGCGCGGCCAGCAGGTTGCGCAAGGCATCCGGCGGTTCGCTGTCGGCATCCGGGCGTTGCAAAACCAGGATGTGGCAATGCTGGAGGAGTTCCTCCCAGCGATGCCAAGAGGGCAGGCCGCAAAATGCGTCCCAGCCCAAAAGCAGAAACAACTGGTCATCTGCGGCCAACTCGGCGCGCATCAGTTCCAGGGTGTCGACAGTGTAGGACGGTTTATCGCGTTTGAGTTCGCGGTCGTCCACCACCAGCGGCGGTATACCTTCTACAGCCAGGCGCACCATCTCCAGGCGTTGCTGCGCAGACACCTGCGGCATATCGCGATGGGGTGGCCGCGCGTTAGGCATCACGCGTAACTCATCCAGCGCGAGGGCATCCGCGACTTCCAGGGCACTGCGCAAATGGCCGATGTGCACGGGGTCGAAGGTGCCGCCGAGCAGCCCGATGCGTTTACCCATCAAGTGCGCACATGACCGTCGCCGAACACCACGTACTTCTCGCTGGTCAGGCCTTCCAGGCCAACCGGGCCGCGTGCGTGGAGCTTGTCGGTGGAAATGCCGATCTCCGCCCCCAGGCCATACTCGAAGCCATCGGCAAAACGCGTCGAGGCGTTGATCATCACCGAGGCGGAATCCACTTCGGTGAGGAAACGCCGGGCATCGCTGAAATGCTCGGAAACAATAGCGTCGGTGTGCTTGGAGCCGTATTTATTGATGTGTTCGATGGCCTGGTCCAGGCCATCAACGATGCGGATCGACAGGATCGGCGCCGTGTACTCGGTGTACCAGTCGTCTTCAGTCGCTTCGATCACGTCCGCGCCCAGCAGTGCACGGGTACGTTCGCAGCCACGCAGTTCCACGCCCTTGTCACGGTAGATGGCAGCCAGCGGCGGCAGCACGCGCTCGGCAATGCCAGCGTGTACCAGCAGGGTTTCCATGGTGTTGCATGGCGCGTAGCGGTGGGTCTTGGCGTTGTCGGCGATGCGGATCGCCTTGTCGAGGTCGGCCGCGATGTCGATGTACACATGGCACACGCCGTCCAGGTGCTTGATTACCGGCACCTTGGCATCACGGCTGACGCGTTCGATCAGGCTCTTGCCACCACGCGGCACGATCACGTCGACGAATTCCGGCATGGTGATCAACGCGCCTACGGCGGCGCGGTCGGTGGTTTCCACCACCTGCACCACTTCAGCCGGCAGCTCGGCCACGGCCAGGCCTTGCTGGATGCACACAGCAATGGCGCGGTTGGAATGAATGGCCTCGGAACCGCCACGCAGGATGGTGGCGTTGCCCGACTTGAGGCACAGGCTCGCGGCGTCGATGGTCACGTTCGGGCGCGACTCATAGATGATGCCGATCACGCCCAGCGGCACGCGCATCTTGCCGACCTGAATGCCGGAGGGCAGGTAGCGCATATCGCGGATTTCACCGATGGGGTCAGGCAGCTTGGCCACCTGACGCAGGCCTTCGATCATGTCGTCGATACGTGCCGGGGTCAGCGCCAGACGGTCCAGCAGGGCCGGCTCCAGGCCATTGGCGCGGCCGTTGGCCAGGTCCAGTTCGTTGGCGGCGGCCAGCTCGGAGCGCGAAGCATCCAGAGCATCGGCGGCAGCCAGCAAGGCACGGTTCTTCTGCGCAGTGCTCGCACGGGCGATCAACCGCGAGGCCTGCCGGGCAGCGCGACCCAGGCGGGTCATGTAGTCAAGAACGGACTCAGTCATGGTCAGGGAGTCTTGGCAAAGAGGAAAGCGGCAGATTATAGCTGTGACGCCGCCCGACTGACAGCGGTGAGGGGCGGATGGTCGAAATGAACTGTAAAAACTTGGGGTTCAGCGGTAATTAAGGTGGGAGTTGTTATTATTCGGTCACATTTAGCCGTATTAACCCTTACCGCCATGTCCAGTTTTGCCCCCCAACTGCCCGCCAGCGCCCTGCCCGACAGCTTCTTCGACCGTGACGCGCAAATACTTGCGCGCGAATTGCTCGGCAAAGTCATCCGCCACCGCGTCGGTGAAACCTGGCTTTCGGCGCGAATTATCGAAACCGAAGCCTATTACGTGGCCGAAAAAGGCAGCCATGCCTCACTCGGTTACACAGAAAAGCGTAAGGCTTTGTTTCTGGATGGTGGGCACATCTACATGTACTACGCCCGTGGCGGCGATTCACTGAACTTCAGCGCTCACGGCCCCGGCAATGCGGTGCTGATCAAATCGGCTTATCCGTGGGTCGATGAGCTGTCCGGCCCGGCGAGCCTGGCGCAGATGCTGCTCAACAACCCGGACGCCAATGGCCACCCACGCCCCTCGCAAAAACTTTGCGCCGGCCAAACGCTGCTGTGCAAAGCCCTGGGCCTGAAAGTGCCGATGTGGGACGCCAAGCGCTTCGATCAGGAACTGCTGTTTGTTGAAGACGTGGGCCAAACCCCGACGCAAATCATCCAGACCACCCGCCTGGGCATCCCCAGCGGGCGCGATGAACACCTGATGTACCGCTTCGTGGATGCGGGTTATGCACCGTATTGCACCCGGAACCCGCTGCGCCGGGGCCAGGTCGAAGGCCGTGATTATTTTTTGATTTGAACAGACAGAAGCAGCCCAGCAGATCGAATGTGGGAGCTGGCTTGCCTGCGATAGCGGTTGAACATTCACTCTCGAGGTGACTGACACACCGCCATCGCAGGCAAGCCAGCTCCCACAGTTGATCGCCACTGCCGACATAAATGGAGTGAAGTTTTATGGGCCAATGGCTCGATAGCATTACCGGCTGGCTCACACTGAACCCCGAATGGCTGGCGGTGGCGGTATTTATCGTCGCGTGCGTTGAATGCCTGGCCATCGCCGGTCTGATCGTGCCAGGCACCGTCTTGCTGTTTGCCATTGCGGCCCTGGCCGGCAGCGGTGCGCTGTCGTTGAGTGAAACCTTGCTGCTGGGCTTTCTCGGCGGCTTACTGGGCGACGGCGTTTCCTACTACCTGGGCCGACACTTCCATCAGAACATCCGCCGCCTGCCCGGTTTACGCCACCATCCGGAATGGATGAACGGCGCCGAAACCTACTTCCACAAGTACGGCATCGCCAGCCTGCTGGTCGGGCGTTTCATCGGCCCGCTGCGCCCCATGCTGCCGATGGTGGCGGGCATGTGCGACATGCCGTTCCCGCGTTTTGCCGCCGTAAGCATTGTGGCCGCCGCCGGCTGGTCGGTGGCCTACCTGCTGCCAGGCTGGGCCACTGGCGCCGCCTTCCGCCTGCCGCTGCCGGAAGGTTTCTGGCTGGAAGCCGGGATTGTCGCCGGGTGTATCGCGGTGTTGCTGGGGCTGAGCTTGAACAGCAGCCTGCGCGGCCATCGTCGTGCCACCTTGTGGGTCGGTTGCGCCAGCCTGACTTTGTTGATCGCCCTGTTTATCGGCTATCCCCACCTTAACCACTTCGACCAGGGCCTCAGTGCTTTGGTCCAGGAGCATCGCAGCCCGTGGCTGGACGAGGTGATGGTGCGGATTACCCAACTGGGTGAATTCAGGAAGATGTTTATCGCCAGCGCGATTTTCACTGGCCTGCTGCTGGTGGCGCGGCAATGGCGGCATGCCGTGTTCGTCGGTGCTACGTTGGCGGGGGCGGCGGTGATCAACACGGGCACCAAGCTGTTTTTCGCCCGTGGCCGCCCGGAAATCCTCACAGAACCACTGACCAGTTTCAGCATGCCCAGCGGCCACGCCTCCGGCGCCTTTGCGTTCTTTCTCGCACTGGCGGTGCTGGCCGGGCGCGGGCAACCCACGCGCCTGCGCCTGACCTGGATGTTGCTGGGCTGTATTCCCGCCGCTTTTATTGCGCTGTCACGGGTTTACCTGGGCGCGCATTGGCCCACGGACATACTGGCCGGCACGCTGCTGGCGATGACGGTGTGCGCCTTCAGCCTGGCCGTCATCCAGTATCGAAGCCCGCTGCCGGCCATGCCGCAGAAAACCTGGTGGCTGCTGCTCCCGGTGCTGGTGGCGGTGCTGAGCTTTATCGCCCTCACCGGCACACCCCACGCCCTGTTGCGCTACGCCTACTGAGTGAACAGTTCGCCCTGCAACTCGTCGAGCAGCATCTGGATCGCATCCAGGCGCTGCTGCGGGTCATCGAGTTGCAGCAGGTCGATCTTGTCGGCCTCGGTGAACGGCAGCAGATACGCCAGCTGATTGCCCAAGGCTTGCTGGCCCTCGGCATGCGCGTCCATGTCCAGCGACGCCACCATCGGGTGCTCGGCCAGGGCCTGGAGCAACGCCAGCAGGTCGGCGTCCTCTTCTTCCAAAGGCTGGTCGGGCAGTTCCTCGAGCCATTGCACCTCGGCCACCAGCAACTGATCCTTCTGCACGCCGGCGTCGCGCACGCGGAAGCGGCGGCCACCTTCGACGCGAATCCCCAGCAGGCCGTTGTCCTGCTGTTTAAAATCGCGGATCAACGCTTCACAACCGATCAGCGCGTAGCCGTCCGGGGCCATGCCGACTTCCTTCCCGTCGAGGATGCACACCACACCAAAGCTTTCGCCCTTTTTCATGCAGCGGCTGATCATGTCCAGGTAGCGCGCCTCGAACAGTTGCAAGTCGAGGGTGCAGCCAGGGAACAGCACGGTATTGAGCGGGAACAGCGCCAGACTCATAAAGGTTTCCTTAAACCTGGTTTAAACGATCACCGACACGGCCAACGGCAGGAAAACCGCCGTGCCCACGCCCATCAGACTCATGGCCAACGCCGCGAAGGCGCCGCACTCTTCACTTTCCTGCAAGGCCACCGAGGTGCCGACGGCGTGGGCGGTCATGCCCAGCGCCATGCCACGCGCCTCGGGGCTGTGCACACCGAGGCGCGACAGGTACGCCGGGCCGATCATCGCGCCGATCACCCCGGTGATCAGCACAAACACCGCCGCCAGCGCAGCCACACCACCGATCTGCTCAGCCACCAGCATGGCAATCGGCGAGGTCACCGACTTGGGCGCCATGGTCATCAGCATCATGTGTTCGGCGCCGAACCACCAGCCCAGCAGCACACACAAGCCGGTGGCCACCACCCCGCCTATCACCAGCGTAGTAAAAATCGGCCAGAACAATTGACGAATCCGTCGCAGGTTCAAGAACAGCGGCACCGCCAAAGCCACCGTCGCCGGACCGAGCAGGATGCCCATGATCTCGGTGCTCTTGCGGTACTCGACGTAGGTCAGGCCGCAACTGAGCAGCACGCCGATCACCAGCAGCATGGACACCAGCACCGGCTGCAGGAAGACCCAGCGGGTTTTCTCGAATGCCGCCAGCACCAGTTGATAGGCGCCGAGGGTGATGCCGATGCCGAACAACGGATGATGAATAACCGCAGCCCACGCGCCCTGCCAGTCGCCGATCATTGATCGCGCTCCTTGCGCTTGACCATGCGCTGCATCAGCACGCCGACAAAACCCATGGCGATCACCAGCGACAAAACGAGCGCGCCGATGATGGCCCAGAAATCGGCGGCAATGTCCTTGGCGTAGACCATCACGCCCACCGCCGGCGGCACCAGCAGCAACGGCAAGTAACGTAACAGGCTGCTGGCAGCCAGGCTCAGGGGCTCGCCGACTTCACCGCGCCAGATCAAAAAACCCAGCATCAGCAGCAAGCCAATAATCGGCCCCGGCAGCACCGGCAACAGCAAATGGTTGATCGCGGTGCCGATCAATTGAAACAGCACCAGCCAGGTCAGGCCCCGTAACAGCATCGCTCTCTCCCCCCTCTAAAGCTGGGACGCATTATAAGCACGCCCGCCATATGCTTCGGCATTCGCCAAAAGCATGGTGGGTTGACCGGGTGGGTTGCCCATGATGATCTACATTGGTTCTCTGTAACTCATAAAAAACAGAATCGATGAACCAAGGAGAGTCGCAATGCCCTATGTACCTGTAGCGCAGCTCAAAGATTATGTCGGCAAGGAACTGGGACGTTCCGAATGGCTCACCATCGACCAGGCGCGCATCAACCTGTTCGCAGAAGCCACCGGCGATCATCAGTTCATCCACGTTGACCCGATCAAGGCCGCCAAGACCCCGTTCGGCAGCACCATCGCCCACGGTTTCCTGTCGCTGTCGTTGATGCCCAAGCTCATGGAAGACATCCTGATCATGCCCGAAGGCCTGAAGATGGCGGTCAACTATGGGCTGGACAGCGTGCGTTTTATCCAGCCGGTAAAGGTTAATTCCAAAGTCCGCCTGAACGTCACCCTCACCGACGTGACCGAGAAAAAACCTGGCCAATGGCTATTTAAGGCCACCGCCACCCTGGAAATCGAAGGCCAGGAAAAACCTGCTTACATCGCCGAGTCGCTGTCACTCTGCTTCGTGTAAGGCCGGGCCTGTGGCGAGGCAATAAACCTTGCCACAGTGTATGTAAATTTATGTATGAATCTCGCAGCTGCGGCATACTCGGCGCTCAATTATCCGGATCCCGCTATGCGCCCACTCGCTCCCCTTGCCCTTGCCCTGTTGCTCACCGCTTGCGGAGACGGCGAATCGCTGTTGCCGCCCGATGCGCGCCTGCCCGACGGCGGCCGTTACCGGGGTGATGTGGTCAACGGTTTGCTGCAAGGCCAGGGCCGCGTGGACTACCCCAATGGCAGTTGGTACGCCGGCCAGTTCGACAAAGGCCAGTGGCACGGCCAGGGCGAATGGCATGGCAGCAACGGCGAGGTCTATAAAGGCCAGTTCCAGCAAGGCCTGTTCGATGGCCAAGGCAGCCTGACCACGGCGGGCAGCAGCTACGTCGGCGGTTTCAAGAATGGGCGACGCAACGGCGAAGGCACCCTCAAAGAGGGGCAGATGACCTATCGCGGCGAATTCAAAAACGATCAATATTCCGGCCTTGGCCGCCTGGAATTGGCCGACGGCAGCCAGTACCAGGGCCAGTTCGTGCACGGCAAACCCAATGGCGAAGGCCAGCGCAACGACGACAGTGGCAACCAGTTCAGTGGTCGTTTTGTCGATGGCCAGCTTGAAGGCAATGGCACCTTCAACAGTGCCGACGGCGATATCTATGTCGGCCAGTTCAAACAGAACCAGCTCAACGGCAAGGGCCGTTATGAAAACGCCGACGGCGACGTGTGGATCGGCCAGTTCAAGGAAGGCGCGCTCAGCGGCAAAGGCGAGTTGATCGGTGTGGACGGCAGCCACTACGTGGGCCAGTTCAGCGAATGGCGCTTCAGCGGCGAAGGCCGTCTGAACCTCACCGACGGCAGTTTCTATGTCGGCGGTTTCGACAGCGACAGCTACCAGGGCAAAGGCACCCTGGTACTCACCGACGGCACTGTGCAGGCCGGCACTTGGGTCAACGGCATGCGCGTGCGCGATGCCGACGGCAAGTTGCTGCCCGACCCACTGGAGGTCGGCATACTGGCCCAAGGCCGCTTGCTCGATGCCGCCCTTGCCGCCGTGCCACCCTCCACGCCTGCCGTCGAGCTGTACACCCTGGTATTGGCCGGCGATGGCAAACAAAGCGTGTTCCTGCGCGAAGCCGATTACGTCAGCAACATGCTCGCCACGCGCTTCGGTGCGCGCGGGCAGATTCGTCTGGTCAACCACCGCGACCACATCGCCGACCGCCCGCTGGCCACCCGCGAAAGCCTGCGCCGCGCTGTGCAAACCCTGGCCGAACGCACCGGGCCGCAAGACCTGGTGTTTATCTACATGACCAGCCACGGCACCCACGAACATGAACTGGTGCTCGACCAGCCGCGCATGGAGCTGGCCGACCTGCCCGCCGATGAGCTGGCCGCCGTGCTTGCGCCGCTCAAGGACCGCGACAAGATCATCGTGATTTCCGCCTGCTACTCCGGTGGGTTTATCCCGGCCCTGAAGGACGAGCACACGCTGATCATGACCGCCTCGCGCGCGGATCGCGTGTCTTTCGGTTGCTCCGAGGAAGCGGACTTCACCTACTTCGGCGACGCCCTGTTCGCCCAGGCCTTCAACCAGACCGACGATTTGCAACAAGCCTTCAAACTGGCGCAGCTGCACGTGGCCGAGCGTGAACAGGCGGACAACTTCGAAGCCTCTGAACCGCAGATCTGGGCGCCCAAAGGCGTGATCGCCCACTGGCAATTGTTACGTAAACAGCAGGCACGAAAGGCGCTCGAAAGCGTCTCAATGAATAGCAAGGAAGCCAAAGGCAACTAAGCTGTAACGTGTAACAAGGGGGAAACACCATGTACCTGACACCTCAGCATATCCTGCTCGCCGGCGCCTCCGGCCTGACCGGCGAACACCTGCTCGACCGCCTGCTCAACGAACCCACGGTGACCCGCGTACTGGCACCTAGCCGCAAGCCGTTGGCCGAGCACCCACACCTGGAAAACCCGGTGGGTGACCCGGCGGTGTTCCTGCCGCAACTGAGCGGCCAGGTTGATATCGCCTTCTGCTGCCTGGGCACCACGATTAAAAAAGCCGGTTCAGAAGAAGCCTTCCGTGCGGTCGACCTGGACATGGTGGTGGCCTTCGCCAAGCGCGCACGGGAGATGGGCGCTCGGCACCTGATCGTGATCAGCGCGATTGGCGCCGACCCGAAGTCCTCGATTTTCTACAACCGCGTCAAAGGCGAAATGGAGCAAGCGCTCAAGGCTCAGGACTGGCCGCAACTGACCATCGTACGGCCTTCGTTGCTGCTGGGGGAACGCTTGGAATCGCGCCTGGCCGAGAAAATCGCCGGGCCGTTATCGCGGTTGATTCCGGGCAAATACCACGGTATCGAAGTCTGCGAACTGGCCCGCGCCATGTGGCGCCTGGCGCTGGAAGAGCAGGATGGCGTGCGGGTGGTGGAGTCGGATGAGTTGCGCAAGCTCGGCAAATGATCTAGCAGCGCCTGTGCGGGCCCCATCGCAGGCAAGCCAGCTCCCACCTTTGGAAGGCATTCCCCTGTGGGAGCCGGGCTTGCCCGCGATGGGGCCCGCACACTCAACGCAACACTAAAGCCCGCCCGTTGCGTTAAACCCCACACCCAACACCGTCAATAACGACAGCGGCAACAGCAAGGTGTCGAGCACCGCACTGGCCGGCAGGTCGATATGCGGATAGCTCGGCGCCTCAGCGCCAAATCGATCCTTGGCGCAACAGCCGCCATTGATCGCATACACATCCAGCCGCGTGCCGGCATACACCACCGGCGCCCCGGGTTGCGCGGCATCCAGCGTGCGCGCCGTGGCGCAGCCTGTCAGTTGCAGCGCCAACATTACCAGCAGCGCCTTATTCATCGCTGCTCAAATGGTGCTCGCCCCAACGTGGCAGCATGTCCTGGGGAATGTTCAGCAGGTTGAGAATGCGCGCCACTACAAAGTCCACCAGGTCATCGATGGTTTGCGGCTGGTGATAAAACCCTGGCGAGGCCGGCAAGATGGTCACGCCCATGTTCGACAGCTTGAGCATGTGCTCCAGGTGAATACTCGAATACGGCGCCTCGCGCGGCACCAGGATCAACTGGCGGCGCTCCTTCAGGGTAACGTCAGCCGCCCGCTCGATCAGATTGTTGCAGGCGCCCGTGGCAATCGCCGACAAGGTGCCGGTGGAGCACGGCACTACCACCATCGCCGCCGGCGCACCGGAGCCGGACGCTACCGGCGACATCCAGTCTTCTTTACCGTACACCTTGATCTGCCCGGCAGCCGCGCCGGTGTACTCGGTGAGGAAGGCTTGCATCATCTGCACCTTGGCCGGCAGTTGCACATCCGTCTCGGTGGCCAGCACCAGTTGCGCGGCCTTGGAAATCAGGAAGTGCACCTCGCGGTCTTCGCGCACCAGGCAGTCCAGCAAGCGCAGGCCGTAAGGCGCACCGGACGCGCCGGTCATCGCCAGGGTAATGCGTTCCGGGCCACTCATTTGAGCGCCTCGGCCAGCTTGCCGTGCAGGCCACCGAAACCGCCGTTGCTCATGACCACCACATGGGTGCCGGGCTTGGCTTGATGTTTGACGTGTTCGATGATCGCTTCAATGGAGTCGCACACGATGGAAGGCACCGTGCACAGCGCCGCAATCGCCGGCAGGTCCCAGCCGAGGTTAGTCGGGGCGTACCAAACCACCTGGTCGGCGTCGTTGACGCTTTCCGGCAAACCATCGCGGTGCGCGCCGAGTTTCATGGAATTGGAGCGCGGCTCAATAATGGCAATGATATTGGCATCACCGACGCGCTTGCGCAGGCCATCCAGCGTGGTCGCAATGGCTGTTGGGTGGTGGGCAAAGTCGTCGTAGATGGTAATCCCGTTCACATCAGCGACTTTTTCCATACGGCGTTTCACGCTCTTGAACGCGCTCAAGGCGGCGATGCCCATGGAAGGCACCACGCCCACATGCCGTGCGGCCGCCAGGGTGACCAAGGCGTTGGCGACGTTATGTTGACCGGTCATGTCCCATTCGACGACGCCTTGGGCCTCACCCTCGAACAGCACTTCAAAGCGCGAGCCGTCTTCGCTGAGCAACTTGACCTGCCACTGCCCGCCCGCGCCGGTGGTTTGCACCGGCGTCCAGCAGCCCATGTCGATCACGCGCTGCAGGGCCGGCTCGGTGGTCGGGTGAATGACCAGGCCTTCGCTGGGGATGGTGCGCACCAAATGGTGGAACTGGCGCTCAATGGCGGCCAGATCAGGGAAAATGTCCGCGTGGTCGAACTCAAGATTGTTGAGGATCGCGGTGCGCGGGCGGTAATGGACGAACTTGGAGCGTTTGTCGAAGAAGGCGCTGTCGTATTCATCGGCCTCAATCACAAAAAACGGCGTATCGCCCAAACGCGCCGACACCGAGAAGTTCTGCGGCACACCGCCGATCAGGAAACCCGGGCTCATGCCCGCATGCTCAAGCACCCAGGCCAGCATGCTGCTGGTGGTGGTCTTGCCATGGGTGCCCGCCACAGCAAGAACCCAGCGGCCTTGCAGCACATGGTCGGCCAGCCATTGCGGGCCGGAGACATAGGGCAAGCCCTTGTTGAGTACATATTCGACCGCCGGGTTACCACGTGACATGGCGTTACCGATCACCACCAGATCCGGGACCGGGTCGAACTGTGAGGGGTCGTAACCTTGGGTCAGCTCAATACCCTGGGCCTGAAGCTGCGTGCTCATGGGCGGATAAACGTTGGCGTCGGAGCCAGTAACGTGATGGCCCAACTCTTTGGCCAGGACCGCCATCGAACCCATGAATGTGCCGCAGATACCCAGAATATGAATGTGCATAGTTGACCTCGTAAACATCGAGGCAGGTTAGCGCAGGGAGTAGGAAATCGCACCTTTTAAACGGTCAGCGGGCGAGCGAAATGCGTCTGGCATTTCGCTCGATAGTGCCATCCTCAAGCGATGGCGGGTGCTTGAGTTTTGCGCTGACTGGCTTTCAAAGCAGCGAGCAAACGCAGGTTTTCATAGGCCTCGTCCATGCGCTTGAACTTCTTGTCGATCAGGTCAAGACGCCCTTCTGCATCGGCAGGTATGGGTTCGCCGGGTTTATATGGTTTAAAAATAATTCCGTTCTGCCGGGTGATCTTCTTCAATTGTTGCTCAGAGAACCTGAGTATCTTTTCCAGGTTGCTTAAGCGTGCGTCGTTATCGGTTGGCCAACGTTCACTCTTGGTAAATACACGGTTGTTCTCGCCCAACAGAATCATGACGGTGGAGCCCATGCCCAACAGCTTTATCTCGAAATCATCCAGGCGCTGGTCAATCGTGCCTGCCGAATCGGCTGTCGAATCGGGCGTCGAATCAACGTGCTCGGCAGCGTCACCTTTTTTGGGCGGGCTGCTGGCGCCGGGCAAAAACGGTGGCGGCAATACACCAGGGGCGTAAGAAGACTTGATCCGCTCTCCGGCGGCCACGGAGCCTGCATAGGCTGCTACGTTGATCGGCGCGCTGACCATCCCGGTGATACCGGCACTGATAGCCGCATCACGAGCAACGCGCAGGGCGCTTGGCCCGGTATCAATCACACCGGCCTTGACCAGTCTGTCGGCATCAAAAACTCGCTTGGCAGCCTCCGCCACACTGATAGGCGCCTGCTTGCGCAAATTGGCCATCATCAACTCGTCATTGGCCTTGATTTTATTGATCTGCATGACAGTGCTCCCCGCGTCCTTGAACCCACCGCCCTGGGGCTTGGGTGCAGGCCCGGGCTTGCTCGGCGGCGCGGGTTTAGGATCTGGTTTCGGCTTGGGCGGCACGGGCGGACGTGGGCGCGGTGGTAGCGGCGGCGGCCCAGGAGCAGGAGCAGGTGGTGGAGATGGAGGCCTCGGCCCCCTTCCACCTCCCCACTTGAGGTTTTTGCTCTCGATGGCCCCCTTGGTTTGCGACAAAGGCCAATCAGCAGGATCGCCTTTATACGACTCGAGCTGCGCAGCAGGCTGGTCGACGGATACAGGGTGTGAAGCAATGAAAGTGGCCATTGAAGGAATAATGTTCATAGTGTTCACCAGCGTGATTGTTATTGTATGAAAACACTCTAAGCAGTTGCCCTGAATGAGTGGGCACCCCACCCAGTACAGTTCCAGCCAGAGCCTGCCAACACGCCCTGTAAGACAAAGCCGTCTCACGGATGAAGCACAGCGTTAAACTCGACACTTTAAGCGTTCCCACCTACCTTGCTGTTCGAGCTATCTTTTTAGACTTGCACAGCCGCTCAGGCCGGCGCTGCAGCGCACTTTCGTACGCGATGAACGTGTTCATCCCGGCCCAGCACTTCTCTATGCCAATCAATCAGCGCCGATAGCGCTATGCGCAAGATCAGCAGAAACCGGAAGCACTCACATAAGCACGTCATAAAAAATTACTTCACCCGCAAGAAAAGCCCGCACTCTTTAATTAGAGTGCAGGTCAATCAGAGTGCAGGCGTTCAGCGCAGCGTCGACCTCGTTCCCGCCAATCGCCTGACCCGTGACACGCGCCGGCCTACTAGTTGGCACTGCCCGATACTTTCCCCTTTAAGACACCGAACAGTGCCGTCAGGGCCGCCAGCCTGGAATCGATGACAGCTGTGCGGGTCTTTATATCGTCGCTATCACCGCCCGAGGTAGCAGGTTGAAACTTAACGCCGTACTTTTGTGCATCCTTAACCAGTTCGGGCTCGCAATAGTCAAGTATTGCATCGAGAGAATCCAAACGTTCCTCATCGGTTTGCGCTGCCCATTTGTCCGATGGCCCAACATGCCCTTCGCCCCGCAGATTGGCTAAGGTATTGGCCACTTGAAATACACTTGTCTGCTTACGATCGACGAGCTTTCCTTCATCAACGGGGGCGCCCTCAGCAACGGTGACACCCTCAGCAACGGGGGCACCCTCAGCAACGGGGGTTGCACTGAGGTGAGGCTTAATAGTTTCATTGATAGTTCCGATGGTCACAAAAGCAACTATCGTAACTGGCAAAGTAATCGATGACGTCACCAGTGCATTTTTATACGCCTTACCCAGCTCAAATTTGGACTCCGCCCCTGAGGCTTTGCTTAAATCCGCTGCATTTTCCTCAAGCGCTCGAGAAGAGAACGGTGGAACCTCTTGCCCATCGACTCGACCCGGTGTGGGCTGAGCGAACAACTTGTCACGGGCTTCAGCATCTTTTTGCGTTTGCCACTTTTTCCTGTTCGCTTCTCTATAGTCAGCCACTTGCGAAGCAGTGGCATTTGTATCAGTGGCCTGCCCCGGCTGTCGTTGGCCACTGGCGTGCCCCGGACCTTCGAGGGATGTCACTTGTTTATCAATGAACCCCTGATCAAAACCGTTATTGCTACCGTCTGCGGGTTTGGCCGCTGCCGCGCCCTCTATCTTGGGAGCATCAGGTGTTCTTACAGGGCTAGGCGGCTCGCTTCTGGTCCATCCGCCACTGAAAAAATTCGAAATCTTTGAGCATACCAATGGCCGTTCAACTGCATTTGCAAATATCATAACGTTCTGCCTAATAATTAGTTTTAATTAGAAAGCCATCCATTTCCTTCAGCCATTAGGTGACACAAATACCTCATACAGTTCCAGGCTATAAAAAAATACGCACCCGCCACTGACCTACAACAACGTCGGCAAAAACGATCCAGGCACACAGGCACAGTGCGTCAGCCGCACGGATACTAAAAATCGCAGCCCGACGACTCAACCAAACGCGAACTTATTAACAACTCAGACGGGCGCGGCGACTTTTTCGCTAAGCCGCGCCCGTTAAAACCATTATGGTTTATCCGAAGGCGTCAGTGCATTCAGCACTCCAAACTGTGCTAACTGAGGGCCAAAGGGTGTATTGGTAACAGTACTGTATGCATACCAAGCGCCCTTTTTAAATAGCGCAACTACTGGCCTGCTTACACCGTCCGACTCCACCTGATAGAAGCCCTTGACAATATCACCCTCCTTGTAACTTCCTGTCACCTCATAAAATCTGTAATTCCCTTTCAGTCGAGCAAGCACCTCATCTGAATGTTTGCGTACCGTCTTTAAATCCTTACCTAAGGCGACTATCCCCCGTTTAAAGTTTTTTGGCAGATCAACGATATCGGTAACCCCCACAGAAGCACCGACCCCTGCAAAAAAAGACCGTTTGAGCACCTTGCCTGCTGACTTACCAAGCTTCAAGGCCCTATTCGCGGCACTCGCCCCGGGGAGAAAAAACCCTAAAAAATCGAACCCGATATTAAAAGCTGCGCCGGCAACATTGCCGTCGATCGCATCTTTAATACCATCATAGAAGGGAATAAGCGAAAGGAGAAAATTGTTGACAGCTTGATTAGCTCTGGTGTTCTTTTCAATCCTCGTTTCACCGAAAAGCTTTGTTTTTAAATAATCATAATCCTTGGTAAAAAAATCACCCACCGCGGCACCCAGCGAACCGTTTCGTTGAGAAAAATACGGCGTTCTTGCTTCACCGATTACATCAGGCGAATCACGCTCATTATTGGTGGCAAATTCTGTAAACACATTGTACGTGCCAGGGACTCGTGCCTCGTAACCCGGAGAAAAATACCTGCGATCGTCAAAGTTTGGCTGCTCTGCCGGCACTCCCTTTTCCTTAACAATTTTTCCCAGGGCTGGAAAATAACTAAAGTACTCAACCGCCCCCTGCCCGCCCTCAACTTTCATAAGCAAGCCTTGCCCCCCTTCCAACTCTTTGAGTTCGTGTGGAGTGGGCTTTCGGGGTTGGCGTCCGGGGTAAAGCTGTAGGTTGTTCGTTTCCTCTGTGCCCAAAAAAGGACGAGACACTCGCATGAACGTTACAGTTGATTGACTTATACGCTCCTGTTCAGCCATAGACAGCAAAGACGCCTGATATTTGAACTGAATAGCCCACCCCGCGGCCTGAGTCTTTTTATAGCCCTCAAACTTCTCAGCAAACGTTTGGCCGATATTGTTATCAAGCTCAGAAAAGCGAGACTTCATCTGCGTCCAAGGCAACTCCTTTTCATCACGTGACTTCCACCTGTCTGGCTCAAAAGGCTTCGTCATATAGACATCAAGTGGCGATACGATATAACGGCTATCCATGACACTGCATAAGGTTGTCTTCGTCGGATCAACATCCGGGTACACCCGTTTGAACTCAGACAGCGCCTCCGACTCCCGCGTCGGTGGCGGCTTCAATAACTCAGTGCGTGCCCATTCCAGTTCCCTTTTCTGCTTCTTTAACACGCGCTGTGATTGCTCAACCTCCTCGGGCGTATATCGACCGTCGGGGCTGTATTTTATCACCTTGTTAGCGACCCCCCACGCCCTAAGCGGATTGATCGACATGCTTGCTAACGCGTCCTCATCCTCAAGGAGATTAAGTTGCACATCGGCATAGTTCACTATTTGACGAAACGTCATGTTTCCCGATGCGCCGCCGCGATCTTCCTGCTCTACCAGTGCAACCGCTATAGAAAATTCAGTCCACGTATAAGACCCAAAAACCAGTTCGGGAGGAATATTTTTTACTTTGAGTTCAGGGGCGACGGCGGACAGTAATAGCTGCGCAGCAAGAGGGGCCACATCCGCGCCCAGCTTAGTTTCAAGATAAGTCGTAAAACGTTTAACAATCTCAGAAGCGCTAGCCCCCATATTGTCGCGTTGATAGAGGTTATAACCCGCCACGTTGAAGCATGACTTATCCGGGTTAGGATCAAGGTCCTGCAAGAGCGCCGCAGTCAATGCCTCAATCGCACCGGTCGGCGACTCTGCTGAGCTGATTCTTTTTTGTATGTCCAGGCCCAACGTCTGTGCATCGGGCGTCCGAATGAGCTGGTCCAATGCCAATGAGGGATTGTCCAGAATCATCTTCTGGGCAGGCGCCCCAGGCCTGTTCATCAGGCTACGTATAAAACTGCCGGCTCCTGCGTGAGAATCAGCAGCCGGGCTTGCATGTTTCAACTTCCACGGTTCCACTACCGCCTTCATCTTGCGCAACGCGGTTTTATTCAGCAGTCCAGCAATATGCCTGACGCCCCCACCGTCGGCCCCAGGCATCCGATGGGCAAGGTCAAAGGAGAGTGCGTTCGCCAAGCCAAGCGCCTGCGCACGGTTGCCAGGTAGCTTATGCCCCTTATTTTCGAGCATCTGAGCAACACTTATCTCCCGGCGCTGCTCCTCGATAAATAAACTTGAACGTCGGTCAATCGGGACCATAACGTTATTCAGATCTATTTTCCCTTCAGCATCGTCTACCTGGGCGTTCAGCGCCGCGATAAGTGCATGACGATTAGCGTCATCACCCAGCGCCTTGCCCTGCTCCACTAACGCCTCGACAGATCGCTGGGACGCATGACCCACAGGTGCGAACTCAAACGCTGACCCGGCCCTCAGTTTCTCTCGATGCGCGGCGGCTTGCGAAGGGGAGAGATCGATAGGTTCTGCGTAAAATCGACCCACCGTGTACAGCGGCACCTTACCGTCCGGCCAAGGATAACTGAACGCCTGCCCAGGCTTTGGAGCGATCACCCTGGCAATCGACAACAGCACCCTGGAGATGTCCGACCAACCCGAATTGTCTTCTAAGGAAAAAGTGTGGATCTTGCCATTTACAATTCCCGTCAATTCCCCGGCGAACGGATCCACTTTGAGGCTTTTGCTATCAAGGCCCTGTTCTTTCGCCCACGATAAAAACCCCCGGCTTTTAAAGGCGTCGTCCAATTGGGTCCGCCAACGACCGAGTGTGGACTGCGCAGGCACTTGAACATCCATTGGCCCCATTGAGGTGTGAAAGGAGCGCGTCGCTAATGCTAACGCGTAGGGCCTCGCCAACTGAGCGTCAGCCACCGCCCGGGTTTCGGGGGTGTCAGGCACCTGAGCATCCGTGTTGCGTTCATCATGTGCTTTATCGGTGCTAACCCTGGCGCCAGCCGCAGGAGGCTCATCGGCCCCTGTACTGAATAAGATGGGTGATACTTTCACTGCTTCAATATTTGTCATTTCCACACCCAAACCCGAATAAAAACAAGTAACTATTCAGAGACTGAGTGGCTCACAACTATACAAATCACACAAAAAACATCAGGCAAGGTTTATCCAAACGTTTCAACCCACTTCTCTCATGGGCGACTAAAAGCGGGCACTATGAGGGCTGCAGTAACAACGTGCAGATCACGCGTGTGAACAACGCTCAATTCCGTGCCGACGTAACTTCCTGTAAAGCGTATTCCGGCTCACGCCTAAACTTTCTGCCGTGCGGGACATGTGCCAATGTTGCTGTTTGAGTGCATTGAGTAACGCTACACGCTCTGCATCGTCCAGTACGCCCCCCTGCTGGGGCTCTAAAGCCCTCACGGGGCGCGGTTGGCGAATGATGGGCGGCAGGTCTTCAACGCTGATTTTCCCGTCCTCGCACAACGCCGCCAAAGTACGCAACACGTTGCGCAATTGCCGAATGTTTCCCGGCCAGGCGTAGTCCAGCAAAGCGCGCCGCGCTGGCTCATCAAGCACCACCGCTTGCCCTGCGGCTTCCTCCGCCAGCAAAAACGCCAGTAATTGCGCTTTGTCGCTGCGGTCGCGCAAGGGCGGCACGGCAATCTCAAGGCCGTTGAGGCGATAGTAAAGGTCTTCGCGGAAGCTACCGTCGGCAACACGCGCTAACAGGTCGCGGTGGGTCGCGCTGATGATTCTGACGTCCACCGCCTGCGGCGCGCCCCCGATGGGCACCACCACGCGGTCTTCCAGCACCCTTAAAAGACGGGTTTGCAACGCGAAAGGCATGTCGCCTATCTCATCGAGAAACAGGGTGCCGCCATCGGCCTGCTGTAATTTACCGCGCATGCCTTCTTTCAGCGCGCCGGTAAAGCTGCCGCCGCGATAACCGAACAACTCGCTTTCAATCAGGTTTTCCGGGATGGCGGCGCAATTAAGCGCAACGAAAGCCTTGTCGGCGCGCTGGCTGGCTTGATGCACCGCCTTGGCGAAGGCTTCTTTACCACAGCCGGTTTCGCCGTTGATCAACAGGGGCACGTCGCGCTCGAATACCCTGAGGGCCTTGCGAAAATCACTCTGTAACACCGGGTCGCCGAGGCAGATGCCCGGCAGGCGCGGTGCCTCGGGCTTGGCCATCGGCGCCGGCGGTGTACTCCGTGCCTGACCACGCAACGCAGCGAACAAATGCCGGCCATCGCGCGTACGCAACGGCCAACTGGCGGTGGCATTGGCACTGGCGCGGCCGAGCAACTGGTCCAGCGAGCATTCGAAAAACGCTTCCACCGGCTGCCCCAGCAAACCGCCCCGCGCCTGGCCCAGCAGGTTCAGGGCGCTCTGGTTGACCGCACAGATACGTCCGTCACCGTCGAAGGCCAGCAGCCCTTCGCTGAACAACCCCACAGATTCCGCCTGCAAGTGAAAGCGCAGCAGCCAGTGCTTTTCAAAATGGCGCAGGAAGTAACAACTTTCGATCATCTTGGCCGACAAGTTCACCAACGCCATGGTGTGGAACTGGCTTTGGCGCGACACCGCCTCACGTGCAGAAGACACATCCAGCACGGCCAGCAGTTCTCCATGGGGATCGAACACCGGGCTCGCTGAGCAGGTCAGACCGGTGTGGCGGCCGCGAAAATGCTCATCGCGGTGAATGGTCAGCGACTGGCGCTCCACCAGGCAGGTGCCGATGCCATTGGTGCCCTCGCACGCCTCGCTCCAGTCGGCCCCCAGCCATAGCCCCGCACGCTCGAACACCTTGCGCTCGGCCGGCGCGGTAACGCAGTTGAGGATCACCCCACGCGCATCGGTGAGCAGCACCGCATGGCCGGCGCCGGAAAGTTGTTGATGCAGGCTGTTCATCTCACTGCCGGCAATGCGCAGCACTTGCTGCAAGCGCTCGCGACTTTCCAGCAGGCGCCCGTGTTCCAGCACGGTGGGCGCCATGGTCAGCGCGGGGTCGAGGTGATAGTCCTCAAGGCACCGCAACCAGGACCGGGCGATGGACGGGTCGCTGCCGGGGCCGTGGGCGAGGTCTTGCCCGCGGGTGACGGTGAGGACCTGTTGAGCATGGCGACTGAAATGATCGTTGTGCATGTTCTTATTATTCTCCCTGCGTGAGAGCAGCCAGCATCCCCCAGCCATCCGGCCATTGCAATCCCGCGCCGACCCACCGGTCACAGGGTGTATCGCTTATGGCACAAACTGTCACACCGGCTGTGCCAGCCTTGTCACCGCAACACCTCGCAACAAAGCTCAAACCCTTGATTTAACAGGTGTGTAAAGCGATGGCCCAACCTTTGCTCTACGCTTTATCACGCGCAACACCGCTGTACTCCAATAAACATAAAAGCAGGAGATACCCACCATGCGTTACGCACATCCCGGCACCGAAGGCTCGATCGTTTCCTTCAAGGCCAAGTACGGCAACTTCATCGGCGGCGAGTTCGTTGCACCGGTGGACGGCAACTATTTCACTAACACCTCGCCGGTCAACGGCAAGCCCATCGCCGAATTCCCGCGCTCCACTGCCAAAGACATCGACAAGGCACTGGATGCCGCCCACGCCGCCGCTGACGCCTGGGGCAAGACCTCGGCCCAGGACCGCTCGCTGGTGCTGCTGAAAATCGCCGACCGCATCGAACAGAACCTCGAACTGCTGGCCATCACCGAGACCTGGGACAACGGCAAGGCCGTGCGTGAAACCCTCAACGCCGACATCCCGCTGGCCGCTGACCACTTCCGCTATTTCGCCGGTTGCATCCGCGCCCAGGAAGGCACCAGCGCCGAGATCAACGAACTTACCGCGTCCTACCACTTCCACGAGCCGCTGGGTGTGGTCGGCCAGATCATCCCGTGGAACTTCCCGCTGCTGATGGCCGCGTGGAAACTCGCACCGGCCCTGGCCGCCGGTAACTGCGTGGTGCTCAAACCCGCCGAGCAAACCCCGCTGGGCATCAACGTGCTGATGGAGCTGATCGGCGACCTGCTGCCGCCTGGCGTGCTGAACGTGGTGCACGGCTTCGGCAAAGAAGCGGGCGAAGCCCTGGCCACCAGCAAGCGCATCGCCAAGATCGCCTTCACCGGCTCCACGCCAGTGGGCTCGCACATCATGCACGCGGCGGCCGAGAACATTATTCCGTCCACCGTCGAGCTGGGCGGCAAGTCGCCGAACATCTTCTTTGCCGACATCATGAAAGCCGAACCTTCGTTTATCGAGAAAGCCGCCGAAGGCCTGGTGCTGGCGTTCTTTAACCAAGGCGAAGTGTGCACCTGCCCATCCCGTGCGCTGGTTGAAGAGTCGATCTACGACGACTTCATGAAAGTGGTGATGAAGAAGGTCGAGCAGATCAAACGCGGCGACCCGCTGGACACCGACACCATGGTCGGCGCCCAGGCGTCCGAGCAGCAGTTCGACAAGATCCTGTCCTACCTGGAAATCGCCAAGGGCGAAGGCGCGCAACTGCTCACCGGCGGCAAGGTCGAGCAACTGACCGGCGACATGGCCGGTGGTTATTACATCCAGCCGACCCTGCTCAAGGGCACCAATGAGATGCGCGTGTTCCAGGAAGAAATCTTCGGCCCGGTGGTGAGCATCACCACCTTCAAGGACGAAGCCGAAGCCCTGGCGATTGCCAACGACACCGAGTTCGGCCTCGGCGCCGGCGTGTGGACCCGCGACATCAACCGCGCCTACCGCATGGGCCGTGCGATCAAGGCGGGCCGTGTGTGGACCAACTGCTACCACCTGTACCCGGCGCATGCCGCGTTTGGTGGCTACAAGAAGTCCGGCGTGGGCCGTGAGACCCACAAGATGATGTTGGATCACTACCAGCAGACCAAGAACCTGCTGGTGAGCTACGACATTAATCCGTTGGGCTTTTTCTAACTAACACCCGCTCCACCATTTGAAATGCAATCAAGTGTGGGAGCTGGCTTGCCTGCGATAGCGGTAGTTCAACCAGCAAAAGTGGTGACTGCCCTACCGTCATCGCAGGCAAGCCAGCTCCCACATTTTGATCTTCGCAAGTACTCGCAACTCACGTTCGACACAAAGAGGTCGAGCTAGAACAATAACAACGGACGGTACTTCCCCATGCCTAGCGAACCCACTGGCTCTTCCGTCGACTTCGAAAAAGTCGGCACCGACTATTTCCAACAACGCGAACTGAAAAAAGGCGCCGCCGGCTGGGTGCTGCTGGTCGGCCTTGGCGTTGCCTATGTGATCTCCGGCGACTACGCCGGTTGGAACTTCGGCCTGGCCCAGGGCGGCTGGGGCGGCATGTTCCTCGCCACCTTGCTCATGGCCACCATGTACCTGTGCATGTGTTTCTCCCTGGCCGAACTGTCTTCCATGATTCCTACCGCCGGCGGTGGCTACGGCTTTGCCCGCAGCGCCTTTGGCCCTTGGGGCGGGTTCCTCACGGGCACCGCCATCCTGATCGAGTACGCGATTGCTCCTGCCGCCATCGCGGTGTTTATCGGCGCCTATTGCGAGTCGTTGTTCGGCATCGGCGGCTGGATGATTTACCTGGCGTTCTACATCATCTTTATCGGCATCCACATCTTTGGCGTGGGTGAAGCCTTGAAGCTGATGTTTGTGATCACCGCCGTCGCTGCGATTGCCTTGGGGGTGTTCCTGGTGTCGATGGTGCCGCACTTCAACGTCGCCAACTTGCTTGACATGCCGGTGACCGAGGCCAAGGGCGCCAGCACCTTCCTGCCGTTTGGCTATGTTGGCGTGTGGGCGGCGATTCCCTACGCGATCTGGTTTTTCCTCGCCGTCGAAGGTGTGCCCCTGGCCGCCGAAGAAACCAAGAACCCCAAGCGCGACCTGCCCCGCGGATTGATCGGCGCCATTGTGGTGCTGACCAGTTTTGCCCTGTTGATTCTGGTGATTGC
This sequence comes from Pseudomonas sp. WS 5532, assembly GCF_012985445.1. Lineage (NCBI taxonomy): Bacteria > Pseudomonadati > Pseudomonadota > Gammaproteobacteria > Pseudomonadales > Pseudomonadaceae > Pseudomonas > Pseudomonas sp. WS 5532. The sequence goes on along the minus strand of NZ_JAAQWK010000005.1, from coordinate 106,714 downwards.
GCCCGGCGGCGCCGGCACCTACGCGCTGATCAAATCGGGTAACCCGCTGGTTGAAGCACTGGCGTTGTCGTACGGCGGCTCGACCTGGATGGGCAGCTTCGTCAATCTGGTTGGCCTGGCCGGGCTGATCGCGAGCTTTTTCTCGATTATCTACGCCTACTCGCGGCAGATCTTTGCCTTGTCTCGTGCCGGCTACCTGCCGCGCAAGCTGTCGCAGACCAACAAAAGCAAGGCGCCGGTGCTGGCATTGGTGATCCCCGGCATCATCGGTTTCGGCCTGTCGCTGACCGGCCAGGGTGATTTGCTGATTCTGGTGGCGGTGTTCGGCGCGACCATTTCCTACGTACTGATGATGGCCGCGCACATCACGTTGCGCATCCGCCGCCCCAAAATGGACCGCCCGTACCGCACGCCGGGTGGCATTTTCACTTCCGGCATCGCCCTGGTACTGGCCTGCGTGGCCGTGGTAGCGGGCTTTCTGGTGGACCCACGGGTGGTGATTGGCGCTGCGATCATCTATGGAGTATTAATTGCTTACTTTGCTTTCTACAGCCGGCATCACTTGGTAGCAGGCACGCCCGAAGAGGAATTCGCGGCGATCCAGGCCGCAGAGGCCGCCTTGCACTAACTGCCGTAAACCTCGATGCGGGCGCCTTACTCACGGGCAGCCCGCGTCGCCAAGGAGACACTGTATGGCAAGCTTTACCCACGCGGTAGGTACACAGACCTACCGTTTCGACAGCCTCAAGGACGTGATGGCCAAGGCCAGCCCGGCGCGTTCCGGCGACTTCCTGGCCGGTGTGGCGGCGCAAAACGACGGCGAGCGCGTCGCGGCGCAAATGGCGCTGGCGAATATCCCGTTGAAACACTTCCTCGAAGAAGTGCTGATCCCCTACGAAAGCGACGAAGTCACCCGGCTAATCATCGACACCCACGATAAGCAGGCGTTTAGCGCAGTCAGCCACCTCACCGTCGGCGGCCTGCGCGACTGGCTGCTCAGTGATGCGGCCGACGAACATACCCTGCGTGCCCTGGCGCCCGGGCTGACCCCAGAGATGGCCGCCGCCGTTTCCAAGATCATGCGAGTGCAGGACTTGGTGCTGGTGGCGCAGAAGATCCGCGTGGTCACCCAGTTTCGCGGCACCATGGGCCTGCGCGGGCGCCTGTCGACCCGCCTGCAACCCAACCACCCGACGGATGAACCGGCGGGCATCGCCGCCAGCATTCTCGACGGCCTGCTCTACGGCAACGGCGACGCCATGATCGGCATCAACCCGGCCACCGACAGCATCGCCTCGATCTGCGCCATGCTGGAGATGCTTGACGCGATCATCCAGCGCTACGAAATCCCCACCCAAGCCTGCGTGCTGACCCACGTGACCACCTCCATCGAGGCCATCAACCGTGGCGTGCCGCTGGACCTGGTGTTTCAGTCAATTGCCGGCACCGAGGCGGCCAACGCCAGTTTCGGCATCAGCCTGAGCGTGCTGCAAGAAGGCTACGAAGCGGGTTTGAGCCTGAATCGCGGCACGTTGGGCCAGAACCTGATGTATTTCGAAACCGGCCAGGGCAGCGCCTTGTCGGCCAACGCGCACTTTGGCGTCGACCAGCAAACCTGTGAAACCCGCGCCTACGCCGTGGCGCGGCATTTCAAGCCGTTTTTGGTCAACACGGTTGTAGGCTTTATCGGCCCGGAGTACCTGTACAACGGCAAGCAGATCATCCGCGCCGGCCTCGAAGACCACTTCTGCGGCAAGCTGCTCGGCGTGCCGATGGGCTGTGATATCTGCTACACCAACCACGCCGAGGCCGACCAGGATGATATGGACACGCTGCTGACCCTGCTGGGCGTGGCCGGGATCAACTTCATCATGGGCATCCCCGGCTCCGACGACATCATGCTCAACTACCAGACCACCTCGTTCCACGACGCCCTGTACGCTCGGCAAACACTGGGTTTAAAGCCGGCGCCGGAGTTTGAGCAGTGGCTGGCGAAAATGGGCATCTTCACCCAAGCCGACGGCAAGGTGCACTTTGGCAACAGCCTGCCACCGGCGTTTCGCCACGCCTTGAAGCAATTAGGATGAAGGAGCCGCCTGTGCAACTCGACCTGCCTGACAACCCGTGGCTGGAACTGCGCCGCCTCACACCTGCACGCATTGCCCTGGGCCGCACCGGCACCAGCATCCCCACCAACGCGCAGCTGGATTTTCAGTTCGCCCACGCCCAGGCGCGCGATGCGGTACACCTGCCCTTCGACCATGCGGGCCTGAGCAGCCAAATGGCCGAGCGCGGGCGTGACAGCCTGTTGCTGCACAGCGCTGCGGTGGACCGGCACATGTACCTGCAACGCCCGGATCTGGGCCGGCGCCTGAGTGATGAGTCAGCCCAGAGCCTGCGCGACTATGCCGACGCCAACCCAGGTGGCGTGGATTTGGCCGTGGTGGTGGCTGATGGCCTGTCGGCGCTGGCGGTGCATAAACATACGCTGCCGTTTCTTACACGCATGGAGGAACAGACCCAGGCTGAAGGCTGGTCTTTATCGCCAGTGATTCTGGTGGAACAGGGCCGCGTGGCAGTGGCCGATGAAGTCGGCCAATTGCTCGGGGCCAAGATGGTGGTGATTCTGATCGGCGAACGACCGGGGCTCAGCTCGCCGGACAGCCTGGGGCTGTATTTCACCTACAACCCCAAGGTCGGACTCACCGATGCCTACCGCAACTGCATCTCCAACGTACGACTGGAGGGCCTGAGTTACGGCATGGCCGCCCATCGCCTGCTTTATTTGATGAAAGAGGCGTGTCGTCGGCAGCTGTCGGGGGTCAACCTCAAGGACGAGGCGCAGGTTCAGACCATTGAATCGGATGATCCTGACCTGATGAAAGGCAATTTCCTGCTCAGCCCACCCAATGACTGATAGCTGCACGATTGCGCTTTTTTGCGTCATTAGGCAGCATCGAGTCACGACCGCTTGTGTGGTCATACACCCATTTGGAAGTTGAGGCCTGGCATGCGGATTACTCAAGCGACCCTGGAACACCTGGACCTGCTGACCCCGTTGTTCGTCAAGTACCGTGAGTTTTATGGCGCGCTGCCCTTCCCGGATTCGTCGCGGGCCTTTCTGGAAAAGCGCCTGCGCCGCAAAGAGTCGGTGATCTACCTGGCCCTGGCGGATGATGACGACAAAAGGTTGCTGGGATTCTGCCAGCTGTACCCGAGCTTTTCGTCGCTGTCGCTTAAACGCGTGTGGATCCTCAACGACATCTACGTGGCCGAAGATGCCCGCCGGCAGCTGGTGGCCGACAACCTGATACGCACCGCGAAGAAGATGGCCAAGGAGACCCAGGCCGTGCGGCTGCGGGTGTCGACCAGCAGTGACAATGAAGTGGCGCAGAAGACCTATGAGTCGATCGGCTTTCGGGAAGATACGGAGTTCAAGAACTACGTGCTGCCGATCAGTGAGGACTGAGAAAACACCAGCGCTCCACTGTGGGAGCTGGCTTGCCTGCGATAGCGAAGTATCAGCGGATGCATCATTTGCTGGCCCACCGCTATCGCAGGCAAGCCAGCTCCCACATTTACATCTGAGCAACATTTAGGTCGGTGTGGGGCCTTGCTACCAGCGACACTCCCCGCTACAAAACCAACACGCTTTTCACCTCTTAATCCGTATAATGCGGACCTCTCAGAGTTGTAAGAATCGCGACATAACCTTGTAGCCTAACTTACCCGTAGCTTCCGCACAGGCCCGCTGAGTCGGGCCATTCACACAGGTGCCATCCATGGATTTCAACCCGCTCGACCTTATTCTGCATCTCGACGTGTACCTCGACATGCTGGTAAGAAACTACGGAGTGTGGATCTACGCCATTCTGTTCCTGGTTATCTTTTGCGAAACCGGTTTGGTGGTCATGCCCTTCCTGCCCGGTGACTCCCTGCTGTTTATCGCCGGCGCCGTCGCCGCAGGCGGCGGCATGGACCCGGTCCTGCTGGGCGGCCTGCTAATGCTGGCAGCCATCCTCGGCGACAGTACCAACTACGTGATCGGACGAACGGCCGGGGAGCGCTTGTTCAGCAACCCGAATTCGAAAATCTTCCGCCGCGACTACCTGCAAAAAACCCACGACTTCTACGACAAGCACGGCGGTAAAACCGTGACCCTGGCGCGCTTCCTGCCGATCCTGCGCACCTTTGCGCCATTCGTGGCCGGTATCGCCAAAATGCCTTACCCGCGCTTCTTTGGGTTCAGCGTGTTCGGCACCATCCTGTGGGTTGGCGGCCTGGTCACCCTGGGTTACTTCTTCGGCAACGTGCCGTTTATCAAAAAGAACCTCTCGCTGCTGGTGGTGTTCATCATCCTGCTGTCGCTGGTGCCAATGATCATCGGCGTGGTCCGCAGCCGTTTTGGCCGCAGTTCCGAAGCCAAGCCGCAGTAACCCGCGATGTGGTCCCTCAGCGCCTGGCGTCGCCGGCGCCTGCTGGCCAAGCACCCGATTGCCGATGACACCTGGCAGCGGGTGCGCCACCACCTGACCTTCCTCGACGGCATCAGCGCCGAGCAGGACCAGTGGCTGCGCGAAGCCTGCGTGGTGTTCCTGAATGGAAAGCACCTCACCGCCCTGCCCGGCGTCGAGTTGCATCAGGAACAGCGCCTGCTGCTCGCCGCCCAGGCACAATTGCCGTTGATGAACCTGGGCGACCTCGACTGGTATCAGGGTTTTCACGAAATCGTGCTGTACCCCGACGACTTCCTCAGCCCCCAGCGCCATCGCGATGCCAGCGGCGTCGAGCACGAGTGGGACGGTGAGCACAGCGGCGAAGCCTGGCAGCAAGGCCCGGTGATCCTCGCCTGGCCCGGCGTACTGGCCAGCGGCCAGTGGGAAGGCTACAACCTGGTGATCCACGAGCTGGCGCACAAGCTGGACATGCTCAACGGCGACGCCAACGGCCTGCCGCCGCTGCACCACGACATGCGCGTGCAGGAATGGGCCAGCGTGATGCAAAGCGCCTTTGACGACCTCAACCGCCAACTGGATGCCAACCCGGACGCCGAGACCGACATCGACCCCTACGCCGCCGAAAACCCGGCGGAGTTCTTTGCCGTCACCAGTGAGTATTTCTTCAGTGCCCCGGATTTACTGGTCGGCACTTACCCCCAGGTGTACGCGCAACTGAGCCGCTTCTATCGCCAGGACCCGCTGGCCCGCCTGCACCAACTGCAAACCGGCGATGCCCGCTACCAGACTGAACCGCTGGCGCCACACGACGTCTGACGCATGGCATCGGCGTCAGAATATGCCTATAATCGCCGCCACTTTTAGGCCAATCCGGCCATGTTTCATGGCCAACTACGGGGGCACCGCCCAATGAGCTACAGCAAGATTCCGGCTGGCAAAGACCTGCCGAACGACATCTACGTCGCCATCGAAATTCCGGCCAACCACGCGCCGATCAAATACGAAATCGACAAAGACAGCGACTGCCTGTTCGTTGACCGTTTCATGGCCACCCCGATGTTCTACCCGGCCAACTACGGTTTTATCCCTAACACCCTGGCTGACGACGGTGACCCCCTCGACGTGCTGGTAGTAACCCCTTACCCGGTTACCCCAGGCTCGGTGATTCGCGCGCGCCCAGTCGGCATCCTGAACATGACCGACGACGGCGGTGGCGATGCCAAAGTTATCGCGGTGCCACACGACAAGCTGTCCCAGCTGTACGTGGACGTGAAGGAATACACCGACCTGCCGCCACTGCTGCTGGAACAGATCAAGCACTTCTTCGAGAACTACAAAGACCTCGAAAAAGGCAAATGGGTGAAGATCGACGGTTGGGGCAACGCAGACGCCGCCCGCGCCGAGATCATGAAGTCGGTCGCTGCCTACAAAGGCTGATACCCGCTCCTCATTGCCCCGGCAATCAAAAAAGCCCCGACGATTCGGGGCTTTTTTTGTGGGAAAAATTAAACGCCAAGTTCAATGTTTAATTCGGAACGTTTAATAAGATTAGATAACTGACATATCAGACTACAACTAAGCAAATCCCTACACGCGAAACTCAACGCATAGTTTATTTGATGTATTTTTCCGGCCAGTAAACTCTGCGTTTATGAATACATCAGGTGATCGACTAAAAGCGTTACTGCGGGAAGTTCATCTTTCCGCCTCCGACTTCGCCAAGAACCGTGGTGTCACGCCTCAACACGTGAACAACTGGTTCAAGCGCGGCGTGCCCATGGGCCGACTCAACGAGATCGCAGAACTGCTCTGCGTCTCCAGCCGTTGGCTGCGCACCGGCGAAGGCCTCAAACACCCGCCGGCCAACTTCCTGCTGGAAGGCCCGGACCCAAGCAAGGGCATCGCCACCCGCGAAGACAGCGGCAAGTACCTCACGGGCCCCGCCCGCCTCCCAGAAAAAATCGACGTGGAGATCGCCCTCCACCCCACATTCACCTCAACCGAGCGCATCCGCGTCTCCCTGCACACCCTCGAAACCCTCAACGTACACCCCGACCGCGCGGTAGGCGCCTACATGGTCGACAACAGCATGACCGACATCATCCAACAAGGCGCCACCCTCGCCATCGACCGCGGCCGCAGCCAAATCACCGACGGCGAAATCTACGCCGTCGAACACGACGGCATGCTCCGCATCAAATACCTCTACAACCGCCCCGGCGGCGGCCTGCGCATGCGCAGCCACAACGCCAGCGAACACCCGGACGAATACCTCACCCACGAACAACGCTTTGAACAGAACTTCGGGATCGTCGGCTGGGTGTTCTGGTGGTCCACCCTCAACAACCGCAGACCCGTCCCACTGGACGAACACCTGCTGGGCTGGGAAGGCTCTAAATCGGACCCGGAGGTAGGCATTTGAGGTGAATGTGGGTATCATGCCGCCCACATTTGGCAGGGGGTGGCTTTGCGCTATCCACCCTGCTTGGCGATGCGGAGGAGTTCCCGCTGATGCCCCTACTATTCAGCCAGACTCGATGTGGGCTGAGCGATTTGAAGGCTGGTGAGGTTTGTCAAAAACAAGCTGAGGCAGTCCCCGAGAAGCCGGCCACAAGCCGGCTTTTTAATGTCTGGAATTCCCCGATCAGCATTTATAGCTAAGCCAGCTTGGCTCAAACCTACCACCACTTTCCAAAACCTATATTCCTGCCAAAAATCTACCTGACGTTCAGGCCGCAAAAGACTCACGCAAAGATAGATTTCTCTTACAATCCCTGTCTAGTTTTCCAAATCCATTTACGGATGCGATAACCATCGGCGATCAAGAGGCGAGCCTGTGAGCAAAGTAGGTAGCACATCCGAGCACCTGGTAAACGTTGAAAGTCTTTCTGCTTCATTGCAGCGCTTTGCTGATGATCGTGACTGGCGACAATTCCATTCTCCGAAAAACCTTCTCTTGGCACTGACGGGTGAAGTGGGCGAACTCTGCGAGATTTTCCAATGGATGAGTGAGGCCGACTCCGTGGAAGCGGCAAAGCGTCCTGAAACAGCACAGGCCGTAAAAGACGAACTCGCCGATGTCCTCATGTATCTGGTCCGTCTTGCCAGCGTGCTGGATGTCGACCTCAACGAAGCCACCAAAAATAAACTCGCGCTTAACGGGTTGAAGTACCCCGTCGATAAAGCCAAAAGCACCAGCAAAAAATACGACCAACTCTGACATCCCACGCGCTAAGGACTTTTCGTGATCGTTTACGCTGCTACCAAACAGCAATTTCTCAAAGACAACGATAACGACGATATCGAGGAGGTCATTCTCAGGCACTACAAAGAAGCCACCGGCAAGCGAGTTGGCGCGTCGGAAATCAAATCCTGGCAGGGGTCGCTGACGTACATGGCGAAGGTGCTTCGAGATGAAGGGCTACCGAATGACGCCGGATTGGCTATTGAACTGCACATCCCCCAATCCTCGAAACGTATCGATTTTTTGATGACTGGCAGGGATGCAAATCAAGGTAAAAACGCTGTCCTGATTGAGTTAAAGCAGTGGAGTAAATCGACCTCGACCACGAAAGACGCAATCGTCAAAACCGTCTTGGGTGGCGGCATGGTGGAAACCATCCATCCTTGTTACCAAGTCTGGTCGTACGCCGCATTGCTGGAAGGCTTCAACGAGGCGGTCTATGACAAGAGCATTGAGGTCCGTCCCTGCGCTTATCTTCACAACTATGTCAGTGATGGGGTCATAAATTCGGCGCATTACGAGGCGTACATCAGCAAAGCTCCGTTGTTCCTCAAAGGACCGGATGAGCTAGAAAAGTTGCGTGCTTTTCTCAAGACACACATCCTTCACGGCGATAACAAGGAAATACTCTATGAGCTTTCCAATGGAAAAATTCGCCCTTCGAAGGCTTTGGCTGACGCACTTAAAGGGCTTCTAAAAGGCCAGCCCGAATTCATATTGATCGATGATCAAAAAGCGACATTTGAATCCGCACTTGCAGCGGCGAGCACCGCCTCTGAGGCAGCGCCGAGGGTGATTATCATCGAGGGAGGTCCGGGTACGGGCAAAACAGTTTTGGCAATTAATTTGCTCGTGAGGCTCACAAGCCTTGGGTTACTGAGCAAGTACGTCTCAAAAAATGCCGCGCCGCGAAAAGTGTATGAGAGCAAATTGGTAGGCACGATCAAACGCAGCCACTTCTCCAATCTATTCTCCGGTTCGGGCGCATTTATCGAAACTGAGCCCAACACTTTTGACGCACTTATCGTCGACGAAGCCCACCGTTTGAACGAAAAAAGCGGGCTTTACGCAAATTTGGGTGAGAACCAAATCAAGGAGTTGATCGAGTCGGCCAAGTGCTCAGTCTTTTTCATCGATGAGGATCAACGAGTTACCCTGAATGACATTGGCAGCAAACAAGCGATCCGTACTTTTGCAAAAGCAAAAGGAGCAGAGGTTGAGGAATACACGCTGTCATCACAGTTTCGTTGCAGTGGCTCCGACGGTTATCTGGCATGGCTGGACGACGTGCTTGATATCCGCGCAACCGCCAACCCTCTTCTCGATAACAGCGAGTATGAATTTAAAATATTCGACACGCCTCAAGCCATGCATGCGGCCATCGAGCAAAAAAACCACGGTAACAAAGCCCGAGTGGTTGCCGGTTACTGCTGGCCCTGGCGCAGCAAGAAAGATGCTCGCGAATCCGACATCGTCATAGGTAGCGACTACGAACGCCAATGGAATCTGGATCAGGATGGCAGTCTGTGGATCATCGCAGAGAACTCTGTTGAACAGGTCGGTTGTATCCATACATGCCAGGGTCTGGAGGTCGATTATATCGGCGTTATTATCGGCCCGGACCTCATCGTAAGGGATGGACACGTTCTTACCTCAGCTCTTGAACGAGATAAAAACGACAAGTCCATTCGGGGCTGGAAAAAGATGATGAAGGAGCAACCCGACCTGGCCAAACGGGAAACGGACTTGATCATCAAGAACACGTACCGAACCCTGATGACTCGAGGAATGAAAGGCTGCTACCTGTACTGCACGGACCCAGAAACGGCTCAGTACTTTGCGAGCCGACTTACAAATCAAAGCCGCGATTAATAGCGAGTTGGCGCTTGCCTCGACAAACGAAGCAAGCGCCTCGCATCACCTCGGCTGCAAACACTCCACAGCCCGATCCGCCACCATCTTCGCCATCTCCACCAAATGCATCACCGCCCAATGCGGCGCACCCAGCGGTTCACCGAGCACCTGCGACGTAGCCACCGCACACTGCAGCAACTCAGCCACTCGCACCCAAGCATCCTCGAAGCTCAGCTCTTCATTCACAGCAAATGGGTTCGTAACACGCGCAGAAGGCAAATCCGAATTAACGTTTTCCATGGCACAACTCCAATCAGAAAGTGTGTACCAATCGACACGGGCGACTAAACCCGATCACTGAAAAAACAGTGACGGAACGCAGCCTAGTCGCGGAATTTAGCTGGCGCAAGCGACTGGAATTCTCTAGGAAACGTCCTTCAAATGAAAGGGATCCGCCCTGCTGGCCCTTGAAAATCACCCCTGATTCTCGACCGTATCCCCCCCACCCATCTGTTTCCCCAGGTGACACGCTTTCACCCTCGCCCCAATCGACATCGCCCCAACGAACCTTCCTACAAACATATCTAAACAGCCCGTTTAAAAACCGCTTGCCGCCGCGTTTAATATTTGGCCCAAAACCTGCTTATTGCACACCGTACAATAAAATCCGGTCTGAGCCGGGCCACCTCACTACTGCTGTGCAATACAGCTTGGGGAATGCTGATGTCCACACCACCGCTTCACTCTTCCAACCATGGCTTGGCGCGGTCGCTCAAGGAGCGTCATGTGATGTTGATTGCTATCGGCGGCATTATTGGGGCCGGTTTGTTTCTGGGGTCGGGCAAGGCAATTGCCACGGCGGGGCCGGCGTTGTTGCTGGCGTATGCGTTGTGTGGGGGCATGGTTTATTTGATTGCGCGGGCGCTGGGGGAGTTGTCGTTGTATCGGCCCGGTAGCGGGTCGTTTGCGACGTATGCGGAGGAGTTTTTGGGGCCGCGGGTGGCGTTTATCACGGGGTGGTCGTATTGGTTGATCTGGATTCTGGTGGGGGTGCTGGAGGTTACGGGGATCGGCTTGTTGATGAAATATTGGTTCCCGGAGTTGGCACAGTGGATTCCAGCGTTGGTCACCACGGTGGTGTTGATGGTGATCAACTTGTTTGCGGTGAAGACGTTTGGCGAGGTGGAGTTCTGGCTGGCGTTGATCAAGGTGGTGACGATTGTCGGGCTGATTGCTGCAGGCTTGGCGATTCTGATATTCGGGCTGGATACATCGTCGCAAACCACCCCTTCAATCACTAACCTGTGGCGGCACGGCGGTTTTTTCCCGAATGGCTGGAGTGGCTTTTGGTACGCGATACCGTTGGCGGCGTTTACCTTTGCCGGGGTCGAGGTGATTGGCTTGGTGGCGGCGGAAACGGCCAACCCGGAGCGCACATTGCCGCGAGCGATCAATAGCATCATCTGGCGGATGGCAATTTTTTATATCGGGTCGATCGCGGTGATCATGGCCCTTTATCCCTGGAACCAGATCGATACCTCGCAAAGCCCGTTTGTGAGGGTGTTCGACAGCATTGGCCTGGGGATTGCGGCCGGGCTGATCAATTTTGTAGTGATCAGTGCGCTGGCGTCGTCGTGCAATACCGGGTTGTTTGCCACCAGCCGGATGTTGTTTGCGCTGTCGCATATTCAGCAGGCACCCCGTCAATTGCAGGTGTTAAGCCCGCGCCAGGTGCCGGCGCGTTGCTTGATGGTGTCGACCGCGATTTTGCTGGTGGGGGTCTTGCTGAACTATTTGATGCCGGAACGTATTTTCAACCTATTGATCACCGGCATTCTGGGCCTGTTGATTTGGGTATGGGCGGTGATCATCACCACGCATATGGCGTATCGGTACAAGGTGCAGCGGGGTGAGTTGCCGCTGATGGCGTATCGCTTGCCGTGGGCTCGGGGCAGCAGCGTGTTGGTACTGTTGTTTTTGGCTGGGTTGACGGTGCTGGTGATTCGCGACCCGGAGACGCGCACGGCGTTTTACGTGGCGGCGGCCTGGTTTGCGCTGTTGCTGCTGGTATATCCAAAGCGCAACGCATCCAAGGAGGTGAGCGATGTTCACAGCGCCTGATAGGTCCGCGTTGCAGCGCTGCATCACACGCTATACCCACGCCAACCCCAACAGCGCCCGGCAAATGGACTTGGCCGCGCGGGTAATGCCGGGTGGCAATACCCGCTCAGTGCTGTTTTATGCGCCGTTTCCGTTGGTGATGTCGGGCGGCGCGGGCTGTTTTCTTGATGACCTGGACGGGCATCGTTATGTCGACTTTCTCGCCGAATACACCGCAGCGCTGTATGGGCACTCTCACCCGGTAATCATCCAGGCGCTGACGACGGCGATGGCGAACGGGCTGAACCTCAGCGCCCCTACGCAACTGGAAGCGCGGTTGGCAGCGTTGATCGTGGAGCGCTTTGGTTGTATCGAACAGGTGCGCTTTACCAATTCCGGTACCGAGGCGAATCTGCTCGCGCTGGCGGCGGCACGGGCCTACACCCGGCGCGACGGCGTCATCGCGTTTAACGGCGGTTATCACGGCGGCGTGCTGAGTTTTGCCGGGCCAGGCACGCCGATGAATGTGCCCCACCGCGTGTACCTGGCGGATTACAACGATCTAGGCAGTGTCGAGCGTTTGCTGTTTGAGCACCCTGGCGAATGTGCGGCGATCCTCGTGGAGCCGATGTTGGGCGCCGGTGGCTGTATCTGCGCCGCGCCGGGCTTTCTCGAGGGTTTGCGCGAGTTGAGCCGTGCGTATGGGGTACTGCTGGTGTTCGATGAGGTGATGACTTCACGCCTTGGCCCAGGCGGTTTACAAGAAAAGCTCGGTATAACGCCTGACCTGATGACCCTGGGCAAATACCTCGGCGGCGGGATGCCCTGTGGAATGTTGGGTGGCCGACGAGACATCATGGTGCAGTTCGATCCGCGCCATGGCAGCCTCTCTCACGCAGGCACCTTTAACAACAACGTACTGACCATGGCGGCGGGTATCGCTGGATTGGAGCAGGTGTATACCCGTGAGCAAGCCATTGCGTTGAATACAAGGGGCGACCGGTTGCGCGAGCAACTGAACGAGGTGCTCGCCTCTATGCCGATGCAGTTTACCGGGCAGGGTTCAGTGATGAACCTGCATCCCACAGGCTTGCCGATTCTTCGGCCCACGGATATCCCAACGGACCGAAACCGCCTACGGGACCTGTTCTTTTTTCACCTGCTTGAATGTGGGATCTACAGTGCGCGGCGTGGGCTGTTTGCGTTGAGCCTGCCGCTGACCGAGCACGAAATGAATCGGCTGGTTAACGCTACACAGGCCTTTGTAGAACGCTATGGAGGCATGTTGACCAGAGACTGACACCACGCCTGGAAGAGCGACAGCGAATCGACGACCGGCTATCCTTTCGCCGTCGCTCAACCGGAATAACGTCCATGACCAGCAAAACCGCAAACCCACGAGGCAGGCGTAAAAAAACCGTTGGCGAAGACCCGCAAAACCAGCTGAATAAAGACACGATTATCGCCGCCGCATTGGCGTTGATCGACCGCGAAGGCCTGGAAAAATGCAGCCTGCGCAACTTGGCAAATAGCCTGGGCGTGTACCCGACAGCCATTTACTGGTACGTCTCATCACGTGAGTTGCTGTTGAGTGAAGTGCTGGCCAAAGTCCTTGAAGGGGTGGCACCGCACCCTCAGGAACGCTGGCAGGACTACCTTCGCGCCACCCTGGTTAATTGCCATAACGCTGTGCACCAGCACCCGAATGTGGCGCCGTTGCTCGGTGCGCAACTGGTCTCCAACACCCGCACCGACTTCAAGTTGGTAGAAGGCGTATTGGCAGCGTTGCAGCAAGCGGGTTTCAGTGGGCCTTCATTGGCTGGCGCCTACAACACGTTTATCGCCGCCCTTGCCGGTTTCACCACCTTGGAGTTCGCCCCGCTGCCGGAGAACACCGAAGCCTGGCAGCAGCAAGTACAGGAAAGCCTGCAGACCGTTGACGCCGAGCAGCACCCGACCCTTGCGCAGAACATGGGCCAGCTCAGCAACCGTGGTTTCAGCCTGCGCTGGCAAAATGGTGTGCACGCGCCGCTGCATGAGAGCTTTGCGTTTTATGTCGACACCCTCCTCTGCGGCCTGGAAACCCTGGCGGCGCGTCGCTGAAAAATCGCACAACATAATCAGAAAGCCTATCAATTGTACGTCGTACAATTTATCGCTACAGTCCGTCACGCATGAATACCCCATGACCCTAAAAACAAAAACGTCAGAGGTCTTAAATCGTGGCGACTGCATTCAACGAAGTGGTCCAGGGCCAACGGCTTTGGCAGCCCTCCCCTGAACATATCCAACATACCCGCCTCACGCATTACCTGGCTTGGCTCAAACGCGAGCGCGGGCTGAGCTTTGTCGACTACCACGGGCTATGGCAGTGGTCGGTCGATGATCTGGACGCTTTCTGGCAATCGATCTGGGACCACTTCAAGGTGCAGACCAGTAGCCCCTACCACGCGGTGCTGGGTGATCGTAGGATGCCGGGTACTGAGTGGTTTCCCGGCGCGCAGCTGAATTTTGCCGAACACATTTTGCGCAACGAACGGCAAGGCGATGCGCTGCTCTACCTGAGCGAATCCGCTGCGTTGCAGGGCTTGCCATGGGTCGAGTTCTGCGACCAGGTACGCACGCTCGCCAGCTATCTGCGAGAGCTCGGCGTAGTGCCCGGTGATCGCGTGGTGGCTTACCTGCCAAACATTCCCGAGGCGATGATTGCACTATGTGCCTGCGCAGCCATCGGTGCGATCTGGGCCAGTTGCTCGCCGGATTTCGGCAGCGAGGGTGTGCTGGATCGGGTGCGGCAATTAGCGCCGAAAGTGCTGTTGGCGGTGGACGGTTACCGGTATGGCGGCAAGGTGTTTGACCGGCGCGAACAGGTCCGGCAGATCGTCGGCGAGTTGGGCAGTATCCAACAGGTGATTGTGCTGCCGGCGCTGTTTGCTGATGAGCCATTGACGCTGCCTAACGCCATCGACTGGCACAGCTTGCGCCTGCGCCCCAGCGTGCCCGCCGCCGATTTCCAGTGCGAGCAAGTCCCCTTCGATCATCCGTTATGGGTACTGTTCTCGTCCGGCACCACGGGGGTGCCCAAAGCCATCGTTCACAGCCATGGCGGGGTTCTGCTGGAGCAGCTCAAAGCACTGCATCTGCACCTGGATTTTCGTGCGGGTGACACCGCCTTCATTTTCACCACCACCGGCTGGATGATGTGGAACACCTTGTTCAGTGCCTTGCTCTGCGGTGTACGCCCGGTGCTTTACGACGGCCATCCCACCTGGCCAGGCACCGATGCGCTGTGGCAAATCCTGCAAGACAGCCGCGCGAGTTTTTTCGGCACCAGCCCCACCTACATTGAACTGATGCAACGCGAGGGGGTGGTGCCCGGCGAGCGTTTTGACCTGCACGCACTGCGCACGGTAATGCCGGTGGGGTCGCCGGTTTCACCGCAGTGTAATGCATGGTTTTACCGCAACCTGAACACGGCGGTGTGGGTCAACACGGGCAGCGGCGGTACGGATATCTGCACCGGTTTGGTCAGTGGCGTACCGACCTTGCCGGTGTATGCCGGCGAGATCCAGGCGCGCGCCCTGGGGGTGGATGCCCATGCGTTTGATGCACACGGCCAACCGGTGATCGATCAAGTCGGCGAGCTGGTGGTGAGGTCGCCCATGCCGTCGATGCCGGTGTATTTCTGGAATGACCCCACGGGCGAGCGCTATCGCGACAGCTACTTTCAGCCATGGCCGGGCGTGTGGCGCCATGGGGATTTCTTTTTGCTCAATGCTCGCGGCGGCTGCCAGGTGCTGGGGCGTTCCGATGCGACGCTGAACCGCTTTGGCGTGCGGATCGGCACGGCAGAGATTTATCGGGCGCTGGAGCACATCGCAGAAATCGAGGATGCACTGATCGTTAACCTTGATTTGCCCGAGGGCGGTTTCTTTATGCCGCTGTTTGTACAGCTGCGTGCCGACGCGGTGTTGGATGAGCCTTTGCAGCAACGCGTGAACGACTGCCTGCGCCTGGCGTGCACACCTCGGCATGTGCCGGACTGCATCCTGGCTGTACCGCTGATTCCCACCACCCTCACCGGGAAAAAAATGGAAGTGCCGGTACGCCGGATCCTGATGGGACACGACCCGCAGAAAGTCGCCAACCCCAGCGCCATGCGTGACCCGCAGGCGCTTGAGTTCTTTATCGAATACGCCGCCCGGAGCCGCCAGCCATGAGGGGTAAAGCTTATATCGTGGGTGCCTATGAACACCCTACCCGCCACGCCACGGACCGCTCCCTGGCGCAGTTGCATGCCGATGTGGCACGCGGCGCACTGGAGGATGCGGGGCTGAGCCTCAGTGATGTCGACGGCTATTTCTGCGCCAGTGATGTGCCGGGCTGGGGAGCGCCAGGCGTAGGGCCGTTCTCCATGGTCGAGTACCTGGGCATCCAGCCACGGCACCTGGATACGACGGAAAGTTGGGGCTCGTCCTACATGCATCAAGTCGCCCAGGCTACACGCGCCATCGCCGATGGGCGCTGCCGTGTCGCCTTGATCACCCAGGCCGGGCGCCCGCGTGCCGAGCGCCAACGTCCGCAAAGCAGCGCATTAGACCCAGCGTACAGCGCCTGTGAAGCACCGTTTGAAACGCCCTATGGCGCTGCCGTGGTCAACCGCTACGCGATGTGCGCCATGCGCCATCAGTACGAACACGGCACCACGGCCGAGCAATTGGCCTGGATAAAAGTCGCGGCATCGCACCATGCCCAGCACAACCCGCAGGCCATGTTGCGCAATGTGGTAACGGTGGAAGACGTTCTGAGTTCACCCTGGGTCGCCGCCCCTTTGCGGCGCTTGGACTGCTGCGTGATCAGCGACGGCGGCGGTGCCCTGGTGCTGGTGCATCCAGCCATTGCGCGCTCGCTCAAACGGCCGCTGATTACGCCTATCGGTTCGGGCTATGCGATTAACCATCTGAACGGCGGTTACTTCGACCTGCTGACCTCAGGTGGCGCGCAATCCGGCGCCAATGCATTCGGTGAGGCGCGCCTCACACCTGGCGATATTGACTACGCGTCGCTGTACGACAGCTTCACCATCACCGTATTGATCCAGCTGGAAAACCTCGGTTTTTGCGCCCCTGGCCAGGGCGGCGCCTTTGTCACTGACGGCAAGTTGATCAGCGGTGTCGGCCCCTTGGCGGTAAACACTGACGGCGGCGGCCTGTGCAATAACCACCCCGGCCATCGCGGCGGCATGGCCAGGCTAATTGAGGCTGTGCGCCAGTTGCGCGGCGAAGCACACCCGGCCGTTCAACGGCCTCATTGCGCACTGGCTCTGGCCCACGGCACCGGCGGCCTGCTGGGCTCACGCCACGGCAGCGCCACACTCATACTGGAGCGCCTTTGATATGCCACTGACCTCACCGCACATCACCGCGGAAAGTGCGCCCTTCTGGGCTGCCGCCAATCAAGACCAACTGTTGCTACGCCGTTGCCTGGACACCGGCAAGGCCTACTACTACCCCCGCGATCACAGCCCGTTCACCGGCAGCACCGCAACCGATTGGATCGTCGCCAGCGGTGGCGCCACCTTGTACAGCTTCAGCTATAGCGGGCGCGCAGACGACGTGCATTGCATTGCCTACGTGACGCTCGACGAAGGGCCAACGATGTTGTCGGTCATCCAGTGTGAGGCTGCGCACCGCTTGCGCATCGGGCAACGGCTCAAGGTGGCGTTTGCGCCCACGCCGAGCGGCCAAAAAGTCCCCGTGTTTGTTCCGTCAGTTTGATTGTCCTTTTTAAGTTGACGGTAAGACACATGCCAGCCGATTTATCACGTCCAACCCACCCATTAATCTGTGCCCATGTTGAACGCAACGCCAAACCAACCCAATCAAAAAAGGACTTCAACCATGAGCACGCCAACCCTCAGCCGCTTGAACAAAGACGACGCCATTGTTCTGCTGATCGACCACCAAACCGGCCTGATCTCGCTGGTACAGGACTTCTCCCCCAACGAGTTCAAGAACAACGTGCTGGCCCTGGCGGACGTCGCCAAGTTCTTCAACTTGCCGACCATTCTCACCACCAGTTTCGAGCAAGGCCCTAACGGCCCGTTGGTGCCGGAGTTGAAGGAGATGTTCCCGCAGGCGCCGTACATCGCTCGCCCTGGTCAGATCAATGCGTGGGACAACGAGGATTTCGTCAAGGCGGTCAAGGCGACTGGGCGTAAGCAGATCATTATTGCGGGTGTGGTGACGGATGTGTGTGTGACGTTCCCGACGTTGTCGGCGCTGGCGGAGGGGTTTGAGGTGTTTGTGGTGACGGATGCGTCGGGCACGTTTAATACGACGGTGCAGCAGGCGGCGTGGAGCCGGATGATGCAGGCGGGGGCGCAGATGATGAATTGGTTTTCGGTGGCGTGTGAGTTGCAGGGTGACTGGCGCAACGATATCGAGGGGCTGGGGAATTTGTTGTCGCAGCGGATTCCTAACTATCGGAACTTGATGAACAGCTATTCGGTGCTGGCAGCGCGTCAGGGGTGAGGTTGAGCGGCTTTAACCTGTGGGAGCGGGCTTGCCCGCGATGGCGGTGAATCAGTCACTACATTCGGTGGCTGACATACCGTCATCGCGGGCAAGCCCGCTCCCACATTTGGTCTTTGCTGCGTTGCGATTGGGGTGGTTCAGTCGAGGATCAGGTGCGGTAGAAACCGGCTTGAGTCCTTGGTGATCAGGCTGTTGTCTTCGCGCACGCCGATGCCTGCGGCTTGGTCAGCGATGACCCAGGAGCCGATCAGTGTATAGCTGTCGCCAAAGCGTGGCAGCGGCGCGAATTCCTGAAGGATGAACGGCGCGTCCGTGTAGGGGCCGTCTTCTTTTACGATCAGGCCGTCGGCGGTTTGCAGTTCGATGTTGGCGCCTTCGCGGGAGAAGAACGGTTTGCGCACCCAGCCCTTTGGCACGGCTTTGCCGGGGTCGGGGTCCAGGTGGGAGGCAAGCAGGTTCGGGTGGCCTTTATTGAACTCCCACAGCAGCGGCAGGATGCCTTTGTTGGAGAGGATGGCTTTCCACGCGGGCTCGAAGAACTGGGTGTCGCTCTGGGCAATCGCGGCGCCGAAGGGTTCGTGGAAGATGAACTCCCAGGCGTGCAGTTTGAACAGGTGGGGAATCCAGCGATCCTCAAGGTCGACGAAGCGGCCTTCGCTGGTGAGGCCGATGTCTTCGATGTCGATGTGGCGGGATTCAATACCAACTTTTTCGGCGACCAGGCGCAGGTAGTCGGTGGTGCCTTTGTCTTCGATCGAGTCTTTCATCGAGGCGAAGTAGAACGGCTGGTTGAGCTGCAATTGGGCGAAGGCTTGATGCAGCTTGGTGTCGATGCTGTTGAACTGGTCGGCGTGCTTGGGCAGCAGGCCGCGTTCAATGCATTGCTCCAGCCAGCCCCATTGAAACGCCGCCGCTTCATAGAGGCTGGTGGGTGTGTCGTAGTTGAGCTCGAGCAGTTTGGCTGGCCCGCTGCCGTTGTAGGAGAAGTCCATGCGCCCGTACAGGTGCGGGTGGCCTTCGAGCCATGAAGTGCGGATCATGTCGAAGAACGGCGCGGGAATGCTCAGGCGTTCCAGCAATTCCTCGTTTTGCACCACGCGGGCCACGAGGTCCATGCACATGTCATGGATCTCGGTGGTCGGGTCTTCGAGGTCGCGCTCAATTTGCTGGAGCGTGAACTGGTAGTACGCGCTTTCGTCCCAGTAGGGTTCGCCGTCGATGGTGTGGAACAGGAAGCCGAGGCTGTCGGCGGTCTGTTTCCAGTCATGACGTTCTGCGCAGTGGATCTTCTTCATGGCCTGGCTTCCTTAACTGCTCGAACCGCCGCCGCCCCAGCCGCTGCGGGCGCTGGCTTTGCTGCCGAAGCCGCCACGGGAGGTGGACGACGCAACGTTCACCGGTTTGCTGGAGGAGCGCAGCGTGTTGGAGTAATTGCTGCTGCCATATCGGGCCTGGTTGGAACGGCCAAAGGTCGCCCCGTTGGAGACACGCTGGTTGAGCGTCGAGTTGCCGTAATTGCCGCGATCATCGCGGTAGCGGTACACCGGCTCGGAGCGGTAGCTGTTGCGATTGTTGCTGAGCATGTTGCCGATCAACAGGCCGGTCAGCAGGCTGCTGGTGGAGAAGCCTGAACCACCGCTGTTGGCTTGCGAACCGGCGACTTGGGCATTGGCCGCATCGACCTGGGATTGGGTCACCTGGCCTTCGGCGGTCAGTTCGAAACCGCCCAGCCTTGGGATGAACTTGCCGGAGGAGTCTTGCTGACACCAGTCGGCGACAAAGTCGGCGTCGCAATCGGTCTGGCTGTCGTACACCGGCGCGATGCGGCGGTGCTCGGCCATGGCGGTCATGTAGGCGTCGGAGCAGACGTCGACCGGTAGCTTTTCATCGGCGCATTGCTGGACCGACTGGAAGTTGTACTTCTTCTGCAAATCGTAGGTTTTTTCGGTCGGCCCGCAGCCAGATATCGCCATGGCGACCGACGCTGCCAGCGACAGCTGGACGTACTTGCTTCGTTTCATCGAGAGCTCCGTGCGCAATCAGTACTGGGTGGGCGTCATGCACGCGGCGTTCAGCATGCCGACGCTGATAGCCACGGCGGCCACGTAGATGCCGGCCGCAACTTCGCCATTCTTGATGCGCTCGGACGTGCCTTTGAGCACCAGGCTGGTCAGCAGAAACGCCAGCAACTGGACGACGGCGGCGATCACCGACCAGACGACAAAATCCAGCAGGCTGATGGAGTAGGCAATCACATTGCTGGCCGGAATGGCGAAGCCAATGATCGCGCCGCCCAGGGCGACCGACGCCGAAACGTTGCCGGCGCGGATCAGTTCGAACTCCTTGTGCGGAGTGATGCGGGTGTAGATGAACTGGAACAGCGCGAACAGCACCGCAGCCCCCAGGATGTAGATGACAAAGCCGAGCACAGCCGCTTTGTTCAGGGAGATGGAGAGAGCTTCTAGCATGGATGGCTTCCTTTTTTAGAGCGCAGTCAGGTCGGTTGTGTACAGCGAAATGCCCAGCGACGTGCTCAGGCTGATGCCACCCTCGGCATCTTCTTCGACGGAAAACAGCAGGAACTCGCGGCGATCGGTCAGGCCGGTGTCGCGGGCGTACAGCATCGAACGGTGCTCGACGTTGTAGGCGTCTTCCGGGTTTATTACGCGCTCGCTCATCGCCACCAGTTCGGTCTGGCCGGCTTCGCTGCCCCAAACACGGGTGTATTCGACGCCGTTGTGGGTGTAAGTCGGTAGCCCGATCAGGCTTTGTGGGCCTGCCAGCCTGCGCAGTTCCGCTTCGCTGCTGAGGGTGACGTAGCTCAAGTAATTGAACAGGATCACCGACTCGACCTGCCCGGCGACTTCGCCGGTGGTGTGTACTTGCAGCCAGTAATCTTCGTCGTTCATGTAGTAGCGCGACAGCCAGGTCGATTGCCCGAGGTCAACGGTGCCGTTGGCCCAGACTTCCTGGGAGCCGGGGATCACCACCGAGGTTTTCCCATCGAGCAACAATTTCAGGGTGGTGTCGAACATCACGCCTTTGCCGGGCGCCAGGCCTAGCGGGCCGGTGGTCGGCAGCGGCGATATTGACTCGGCATTCGTTTGTGGGGCCTCAAGCCCCATCAACTGTTTAAACCATCCCATTGGAGAGTTCCTTGAGGTGGGTGGAAGCGATAGAGAAGGGAATAGATGAGAAACAATAAAAGCGGAAGATGACGCCCGAGCGCCACACAAGAAAATTCGACATGTCGCCCCTGACTCCCTGGGTACTTGATTCCTGACGCCATCGCCTCAGCGTCGGTAGGCGCAAGTGCGTTCACCCGGCATTAAACCTGCTGCGCGGTGTTGAGAGAAGTACCTTGGCAGCAATAAAGCCGGCGAGCGCACCAAACAGATGCCCTTCGAAGGAAATCCCCTGGCGCGGCACAAACCCCATGATCAACCCGCCATAAAACACCGCCACCACACCGGCGACTAACAGGTTGCTCCAGCTCCTGTGGAACCAGGCGCGCGACAAGAGGTAGGCCCATAGCCCAAAGACCCAGCCGCTGGCACCGACGTGTACGCCGGTAAACCCGAACAGCCAGACCAGCGAACCGCCCAGCAGGATAATAATCGCGCTGACGGTTATGAAACGGTTGAGCCCTTCAGCCATGACCAGGGTGCCCAGCACTACAAACGCAATCAGGTTTGCGCCCAGGTGGGCAAAGGAGGCGTGCAGAAACGGTGAGGTGAGGATGCCGAACAGGCCCTGCACGGTCCTCGGGATCAGACCGAATGCCATGAGGCTGTAACCGGTGGCGACATTGAGCAGTTGCAGCGCGACCATGAACACGGCCAGGCCTGCGATTGTCTTGAAACCCTTCAGGGCGTCCATCCTGACCTCGACGTAAAAAGGGCACAGTCAATGCCCGCCCGCTTAGAAAGAACACGGTCACTGTGGCGAGGGAGCTTGCTCCCGCTGGGCTGCGCAGCGGCCCTAAAAATGGGACTGCTACGCAGTCCAGCGGGAGCAAGCTCCCTCGCCACGGGTCGGGCAGTGGCAGCGCTACTCGGCCGACTTTTGCTTCAGACGCTCCAGAATCGCATTAGCGCTGCCGGTGTCCGGCGTGATGCCGGCTTCGCGCAGTTTGCGTTCCAGGTCAGTACCGGTCGATGCCTCGGCCAGTTCATCCTGGGCTTGCAGCTCAGCGGCACGTTGCTGCTGCTTGGCTTGCAGGCGGTTAAGCGTACCCACCGCAGTCTCCAGCTTGCCGTTGGCGCCGCCGCTGGCGACGGACGCGCTGACCTGGGCCTTTTGCACGCTTTCGCGGGCCTTGGCCATGTCCACTTGCTGGCGCAGGCTTTTGATCCGGCTTTCGGCCTTGGTGATGTCCTTGCGCATGCTGTCGGCGTAGCCACCGAACTCGGCGGTCTGCTTTTGCTCGGCGTCGCGCTCGTTGGTCAGGGTCGAAATGGCTTCGGCCACTTCCAGGGCCAGGTCTTCACGGTTGGCCTGGATAGCGGCCATCGCCTTGGATTCCAGGTCTTTGATCTTGGCGTCGTACTCGCCTACGCGGTCCGCTGCCAGCTTGTGCTTGGCCATGATGCTCACCAGCTCACGCTTGGCGTTGGCCAATGCTGTGTCGGCGTCGCGAATTTCTTGATCAAGGATGCGCAGGGCCTGTTGGTCGACGATCGATTCGCCGACTTCGCTGGCACCGCCACGCAGCGCGGTGAACAATTTGCTCCAGATGGACTGAGTCATTGGATACTCCCGAATACTTAATTGAAGAAACGTTCGAAGGCTTCGCTGGCGCGCTGCACGTTATCGACCAGGGTTTTCACCTCGGTCACGATGTTGGTCAGGCTGGAGTCGGAACTCAGCGCACCAAACATGTTGTAAACAACCTGCCCGTTCGGCATGGACTCGATACCGATCGACGACAACGGGAACATCTCCCGGCTGCGCAGCACGGCGTCATTGAAGGCGGTTACGTCGTTGATGGACTCGACGTCGACCAGCACGGTATCGACGATGATCTGCTCGCCCACCACCGCGATGTAAATCGGCAAGCCCCCGAAGTCGTTCATTTCCAGTTTAATGCTGGACTCGGAACCTTGAACCAGAGAAAGCGTAATGTCTTTGGCGACCACTTCGTCCAGGGCTTGCAGCGCGCTGAAGAGGCGGTCGATGTTCCAGTTGGTACCTGCGCTCATGAAATTCTCCGACATGAATGAGCCAGCCAGAATCGGTTGGCGAAGCTGTTTCTCCATTTGCTTGAGCAGGCTTCGGTTTTCGGGAAGCACCCAAGTCTCGTGTTTCACATAACCGGCGGCCGCCAGCCCCGCGCGCATCTGCTTCATGTAAAAGCTCGACGGCTTTTTAACCGGCGGTTTCAAGCGCTCTCCCTTGCGGCTTGCTGAATCGGTATCGGGCTCTGCGGGCGGGCTCGATGGAGAGCTGCTTTTCATGGTACTGGCCTCGTTGTGAAAATCTCACGCGTGAGAAAATCTACAGGCAATTTCCGCCAGGCTCAATAGCTCACGCGTGAGATTTTTTGTCTCACTTTTTCCCGCACCACCCAGCAGCGCCCATCGCTCAAGGCTGAGGCTCGATTGTTCCAACCTGATGAACGGTTAAATGCCATTGTTGGCGCGCCCACACTTGCCTCGCCACGCTCTAGCGCAAGCGCACCGTGACCATCGGGCTTTTTTTCGGGCACCGGCCTTACTGCATAAATGTTCCGAAATCACCTTGGCGTTGTGAATTGTTGTGAAGGCGTTGCGAATCAGCCAAAACTCCGTGCTAAGTTCCGTAACGTAGTTCCGTAACGTAGTTCCGTGACGTAGTTCCGTGACGTTGCGATTCACAGCATTCATACACAGCGGCCACCCAACTAAGGCCGCCCTCTTGTTATCAAATAAACAGCCTCGGGTAGTTAACCAGGAAGTTGTACGGCCCCGCGCGCTTTAAAAATAGCCGGGCCACACTTACATCAGGAGAGTAACCATGGTAGCGAAGGTAGAAACGACCCCAAAGGACGCCGCGGTCACTAATAAGAGCTCTGTCGCTGCCTGGGAAAAGTCCGTCAAAAAAGCCGCCGCCGCGCCCAAAGATGAGTTGGGCAAAAGCCAGAAACGCCCCGAAGGTGACACCCGCTCGGCCCAGCAAATCATCGATGACACGCCCCTGCTTGCCCAACTGGGCAATCAAAGCGGGGTGAAGGACAACCTTAAAAAGCAGGTCGGTGATTTTGATAAAGATGCGGATGCCGCCTATCGCGCGTCCAAGGTGCTGGAGCACGTGGAATACATCGACGAAGACGGCAAGCTCACCGATGGCAAGGAGGTCGGCAACCACAGCATCGACGGTTTCACCAAGGACGGCGAAGCCCGGCATGGCACCGAGGCGGGCCGTTTGCAGGACTTTGGCAAGTACGGGTATTCGAGCCTGCGCGGCGAAGTGGTCAAGTCGGACCTGGGCGACAAGCAGAAACGCCCCGACGGTGACACGCGTTCGGCCAAGGAGATTATCGACGCCACGCCCCTGCTGAAAAACCTCGGCAACCAGAGCGATGTGAAGGACAACCTCAAGAAGCAAGTGGGCGACTTCGAGACCGACGCCGACGCCGCGTACCGCGCTACCCAAGTGCTGGAACATGTGGTCAGCATCGATGAAAACGGCAAGTTGCTGACCGGTTATGACGCGCGCAATAAAGACAACGACAGCATTGATGGCTTCACCAAAGACAAAGAGGCCCGGCACGGTACCGAGGCCGGCCGCTTGCAGGATTTCGGCAAGTACGGCTACTCAAGCCTCAAGGGCGACCTGATGCACGTCAAGGACGCGACCCATACCGACAAGGCCGCGCCGCCTGATGAGCCACAGGACGTGCAGGCCCTGCGCGACAAATACAACATCCCCACCTTCGGCGCCGAAGGGCTGATGGACATGGAACTGCCCAACGACAAGACCGTGGGCGGCCAGACGGCCGAGAACTTTGTGCAGGGCATCCGCGATGACATCAAGAGCGGCAAGCTGACCGAGCACTCGGATGAGGCCAAGATCGTCAAGCTGATGGACGCCCAGGCCGCACTCGACAGTGGCTATGACCTGTACGGCTATGCCGAGAGTATCAACCTGGGCAGCGGCACTTACCGTGAAACGGATAAGAGCCCGACCAAGTTGAACGGCAAGGACGTCAAGGAGATGGTCGACGAGGACAAACTCGCCAAAGAAATTTCCACACTCATGGGCAAAGAAGGCATTAAAGACCGTTACGACGTAGAACTTAAGAACAGTGTCGGCAGCTTGTCGCAAGATCGCTTGAATGAAGTTCGCGAGCAAGTGTTCCCGGCACTGTTCAAAGACGGCACGCGTGATGCCAACTTGAACTTCGAAGACTATGTAATTGCCATGAATGACTCTGGCGACCCAAAGAAATCCGAAATGGCCGAGTTAGACGTAGACCGTTATTTTGAATCGCTGCGCATCCTCGAACCGGACAGTTACACCGCACGCCGTCAGACATTCGACCAGAACATGATGACGCACCAGCTCAACACCTACATGGAGAACCCCGACAAGGTTTCGCCGGAAAATGCCGAAAGTGGGTTGAAAGCCTCGTTCACGATGATCAAGGGCGGTATCAACGCCGTCCTCGGTGGCTTGGACAAAGGCGACAAAACCTACGACATGTACAAAAAGATGAAGGATGAGATCGACATCCTCGACGGCCATATCAAAGGGCTGACACCGGCCGAAAACAAACAGATCGCAGCGGCCATTCGTCTCGCAGCCGCCAGCGGCGACCCGAAAGCCATCGACAAGGTGGTCGACACCCAGTTGAAGGGCCTGGGCGACAAACGCGAGGCGGCCGCCGGCTCCCTGAAGACGGTGTTGCACACCGCCAGTTCCACCGGCGGGCTGAGTGCCATGGCGGGCACCATGAACCTGGTCAGCGGCGCCCTGCAGCTCGCCAATGGCGGCGGCAACATGACCGACGACCAGAAAATCGCCGCCGCCAAAGACCTGGTCGCCGGCTTGAGCTTTACTAACGACTTCCTCAAGTTCGGTTCGAACATTGTGGAAACCCTGGGAGGCACTAAACCCTATGAACCTGACGTGGATAAAGACGGCAAAGGCCCGGCAAAAATCAAAGCCACTGAATGGCTGGGGCTGATCGACGAAAACCTGCCGGATATCTGGGGCAAGAAAGCCACCGAAAAATCCGACGCACTGGCTGCCTCCATCAGCACCCAGGTTAAAGAGTCGTCCGAAACCCTCAAGAAACTCGACGTGGGCAACCTGTCGGCCGATGAGGTCAAGGAGTACGACAACGCGGCCAAATCCCTTGGCGAACACATGGGTGTCAAGGACATTCCCGGCAAAGGTAGCCCGGCGTCAAAATCCGAGATTGCGATCGCCTCCGGGCGCTCGTTCCTGCGCTTTATGGGCGGCGCCGGCCTGGATTTGACCGGCGGCGTGATGGACATCGTTTCCGGCGCACGCAAACTCAAAAATGCCAAGACCGCACTGGAAAAAACCGACGCAGCCTTCACCCTGGGCGGGGGTGCATCCGGTACCGGTATGGCCATTGCCAATACCATCGCGATGTTCGCCCCCAAAGGCGCTCACCTGGCTGGCAAACTGGCCGGTGATGTTGCCGCCACCGTGGTACGCGGGCTCGCCATCGGCGCCCGTATTGCTGGCCCGGTTTTCGCCGTGGCCGGTGTGATCTTCGGGGTGGCAGGCACCTTGATCGCAGAGGCGGTCGAGCATGCCAAAATGCAAAAGCTCACCGACTCCCAAGGCAAGTTCTTCAAAGACCTCGCCGCTGCCGGCGTGACCAAGGACGACTGGGGCGACAAGCTCGAATACGCGCGTTATGCCACCTATATGTACGGCGGTCGCGACACGCCGGACGACAAATCGATGTTCGAGTACCAGTCGGACGAATGGAAACACTTCAAGGAAACCGAAGACAAAAAAGGCAGCTCCCTGACGCGGCTGGCACCCTACCTGCACAAGGACAGCGACCCCGACAGCAAGAACTTGTGGGAAAAATTCCTGGCCGGCGGCACCAGCTCCAGCGGCCCCCATGGCAGTGAACGACATACCGATGACTGGCGGCCCTGGGGTAGCACGGACATGGATGCGGGCAAGCAGGAAAGGGCCTGATTTTATCCACTCAACGGTTGCAGCCTGCCTGAACGGCAGGCTGTAACGGTTAAACGCACCTAACCCGCCAGCTCCCGCTCAATCTGCTCAATGCTTGGCAAACTGGTTTGTAGCTCTGCCGGTAAAGACTCCACCAACTGATACTCCGCCACGCCGATCGGCCGGTTGTTGTCGCGCAATGCGTATTCAGCCACCACTTCATTTTTGCTCTTGCACAACAACAGGCCAATGGTGGGACCGTCCTGTGGGTGTTTAAGCTGAACATCCACTGCCGACAGGTAAAAACTCAGCTTGCCGAGGTGTTCGGGCTTGAACTTGCCTGTCTTGAGTTCGATCACTACGTAGCAGCGCAGCTTCAGGTGATAGAACAACAGGTCGACGAAAAACTCATCACCGCCTACATCCAGCAACACCTGCTGCCCAACAAAGGCGAAGCCGGCGCCCAGTTCAAGCAGGAAGTCGGTGACGTGCTTGATTAACGCGTTTTCTATATCGCGCTCCTGCGCATCCAAAGCCAGGCTGAGGAAGTCGAAGCGATAAGGATCCTTGAGCGATTCGCGCGCCAGGTCGGATTGGGGCTTGGGCAAATGGTGTTCAAAATTGCTGACGGCCTTGCCACTGCGCTCCAGCAGGCGATGCTCGATTTGCATCACGAGCGTGCTACGTGACCAGTTGTGTTCAATTGCCTGGGCGATGTACCACCGGCGCGTTTCGGGGCCGGGTAGTTTGTCTAGAAGCACCACATTGTGGCCCCACGGCAATTGTGCAGCAGCCTGTTGCACAAATTCGGCATTCGGCCACGCCTCGGCAAAAGCGCGCATATATTTGAGGTTGCGCGGCGAAAAGCCCTTCATCTTGGGGAAGGCCGCGCGCAAGTCTTGGGCAAGGCGATCAACCACCTTGCTGCCCCAACCCTGCGCGGCTTGGCGGGTCAGAATATCGTGGCCGATCTGCCAGTAAAGCAGCACCAGTTCGCGGTTCACCGCCAGCGTTGCTCGCTGCTGGGCCGTATGGATGCGCAGTTTAAGGTCGCTCAACCAGTCGCTGTAGCCCACAGCAGGCGTGATCAAGCCGATGGAGGTTTCGCTCATGCCCGTTTCACTCTTGACTGGAGAGGCACAGGCTAGTCAGTGGTTTTTACCGTCACAAGGGGCCGCGAGCGCTTCAGGAAGGGCCTTGCACAGATCACAGAAACGTCCTGCTGGCCTTTGCAAATCGACGCATTGCTGGGCCGTGCCTTGACTCTCCCCTATACAGCACACCCTACCCTGAAAGGCCCACTTTCAGGCTTCGGCACCATGACTCAGCGCATCCTGCTCATTCTCGGCCACCCCTCCAGCACCAGTTTTTGCTCAGCCGTCGCTGATACCTACATCCACGCGGCTACAATCGCCGGCCACGAGGTACGCGTCCTGCGGCTAGGCGAACTGGCTTTCGACCCGGTCCTGCATAACGGCTATGCCCTGCCCCAAGCCTTGGAACCCGATTTGCTCAGCGCCCAAGCCGATATCCTCTGGGCGACTCATCTGGCGTGGGTTTTCCCGATCTGGTGGGGCGGCATCCCGGCATTGATGAAAGGCTTCATCGACCGTATTTTCCTACCCGGCTTTGCCTTCAAATACCGTAAGGGCAAGGCTTTCCCGGATAAGCTGCTGCAGGGCCGCACCGCCCATTTGTTGGTGACCCTGGACACGCCGACGTGGTATTACCGCTGGGTCTATCGCATGCCGGGGATTCATCAGATGCGCAGCACGACCCTGGCCTTTTGCGGCATCAAGCCGACCAAGACGCTGATGTTCGGACCTGTACTGGGATCAACCGCAACGCAGCGCGACACGTGGCTGAAACAGGTCGGCGCACTATTTGAAAAAAGGAGTTTTCATGTACATCGGCAAAGCCGCGCAGTTGTCGGGCACGACCATCAAGGCGATTCGTCATTATGAAGCGATTGGCCTGCTGCCAGCGCCACAGCGTGCGGGGCGTTATCGAGTTTACTCGGCGCAGAGTGTCGAGTTGCTGACGCTGATCAAATGCGCGCAGCAATTGGGGTTCAAGCTCAAGGAGTTGCAGGGTATTTTGCACGGGCACGAGGGCGATGCGTTGCCTTGGGAAAGGGCAGACCAGGCCATCGCCAGCAAGAAGTGCGAACTGGCCGGGCAGATTGCCGGGCTGCAGAAAATGCAGGCCGGGTTGATGGCATTTGAAGCGCAGCTCAAGGACGCACAGGGGCAATACTGCGGTATGCGCTGAGCCGAATAAAATGCCTAATCGGCTCACGAAATGAGCCGAATAAGCATTTTATTCGGCTCAACGGCAGACCAGTGACAGCCCCGCTCATTTGCCCAGAATCCCCATGTCTGCTAGTGTCGCGCCGGTTTACCGTCTACCGGATTAGCCGCCATGGCCCGCAAAAAAGTTGCACTCGATTTCGAACAATCCCTCGCCGACCTGCAAACCCTGGTTGAGCGTCTGGAGAACGGCGAGTTGTCGCTGGAAGACTCGTTGACGGCGTTTGAGCAAGGCATCGGCCTGACGCGCGACTGCCAGAGCGCGTTGGCGCAGGCAGAGCAGAAGGTGCAGGTGTTGCTGGAGCGCGACGGCGAGTTGGCCGAAGAACCTTTCGATGCGGAACAGCCCGAATGATCGATGCGTATCAGGCCAGCAGCCAGGCCCGGGTCAATGCGGCACTCGAACCTTTGTTCGTAGCGCCAGGCCCGGAGATGAAGCGCTTGTATGAAGCCATGCGCTACAGCGTGATGAATGGCGGCAAGCGTGTGCGCCCGCTGCTGGCGTATGCGGCCTGTGAAGCCCTGGGTGCGCCGGCCGAGCACGCCAATGGCGCGGCGTGTGCGGTTGAACTGATTCATGCCTATTCCCTGGTGCATGACGATTTGCCGGCCATGGACGATGACGATCTGCGTCGCGGCCAGCCCACCACCCATAAAGCCTTTGACGAAGCCTACGCGATCCTCGCCGGTGACGGCTTGCAGAGCCTGGCGTTCAGCGCCTTGCTGGACCCACGCCTGAACAGCGTGAATGCCGAGATCAGCCTGCGCATGGTCACGGCCCTGGCCTTGGCCGCAGGCCCGGCCGGTATGGTCGGCGGGCAGGCCATCGACATGGGTTCGGTCAGCCTCAAGCTCGACCAAAAAGCCCTCGAACATATGCACCGTCACAAGACCGGCGCGCTGATCGAAGCCGCCGTACACTTGGGCGCCCTGGCCAGTGGCCGCGCCGAAGCTGCGCAATTGGCGGCCCTGCAGACCTATTCCCGGGCCATCGGCCTGGCGTTTCAGGTGCAGGACGACATTCTCGACGTGGAAAGTGACACCGCCACCCTGGGCAAACGCCAAGGCGCGGATATCGCCCGGGACAAACCGACTTATCCGGCGTTGCTGGGCCTTGATGCCGCCAAGGCTTACGCCCTGGAACTGCGCGACCAGGCCCTGGACGCCCTGCGACCTTTCGACGCGGCGGCCGAGCCACTGCGCGACCTGGCGCGGTATATCGTCGAACGCCGCCACTGATAACCGCGGCCTTTCGCGCCGCATATCGGCCAAGTTCGGCGCCCTGCGTGGGCAGTTTGCACCGCTTGAGGTAAACTGCCGCCTCTTCTATACCTATAACGATTCGCCTGATGCCCACGACGTTTCAAGAGATTCCCCGCAAGCGCCCGTCCACGCCCCTGCTCGACCGTGCTGTCACGCCGGTTGGCCTGCGTCGACTGGGTGAAGCCGAGCTGGAAACCCTGGCCGATGAGTTGCGCCTGGAATTGCTCTACACGGTCGGCCAGACCGGTGGGCATTTCGGTGCCGGGCTGGGCGTCATCGAGCTGACCATCGCCTTGCACTACGTGTTCGACACGCCGGACGACCGGCTGGTGTGGGACGTGGGCCATCAGGCGTATCCGCATAAAATCCTAACAGGCCGCCGCGAGCGCATGGGCAGCCTGCGCCAGAAGGACGGCCTGGCCGCCTTCCCGCGCCGCTCCGAGAGTGAGTACGACACCTTTGGCGTCGGCCACTCCAGCACCTCCATCAGCGCCGCGCTGGGCATGGCAATTGCCGCCCGCCTGCAAGGCAGCGATCGCAAGGCGATTGCGGTGATTGGTGATGGCGCGCTGACCGCCGGCATGGCCTTTGAAGCACTGAACCACGCGCCGGAAGTGGACGCCAACATGTTGGTGATCCTCAATGACAACGACATGTCGATTTCGCGCAATGTGGGTGGCCTGTCCAATTACCTGGCAAAAATCCTTTCGAGCCGCACCTACGCCAGCATGCGCGAAGGCAGCAAGAAGGTGCTCTCGCGCCTGCCCGGCGCGTGGGAAATTGCCCGGCGTACCGAAGAATATGCCAAGGGCATGCTGGTACCCGGCACCCTGTTTGAAGAGCTGGGCTGGAATTACATCGGCCCGATCGACGGCCATGACCTGCCGACCCTGATCGCCACGCTGCGCAATATGCGTGACCTCAAGGGCCCGCAGTTCCTGCATATCGTCACCAAAAAAGGCAAAGGCTTCGCTCCGGCAGAAGTCGACCCGATTGGTTACCACGCCATCACCAAGCTCGAACCCGTGGATGCGCCCGCCGCTGCGCCGAAAAAAGCCAGCGGGCCGAAGTATTCCGGCGTGTTTGGCGAATGGCTGTGCGACATGGCCGCCGCCGACCCGCGCCTGGTGGGCATCACCCCGGCGATGAAGGAAGGCTCCGACCTGGTGGCGTTCAGCGAGCGTTTCCCGCTGCGCTACTTCGATGTGGCAATTGCCGAGCAACACGCGGTGACCTTCGCCGCCGGCATGGCCTGTGAAGGCGCCAAGCCGGTGGTCGCGATTTACTCCACCTTCCTGCAACGCGGCTATGACCAGCTTGTTCACGATGTGGCGGTGCAGAACCTCGACGTGCTGTTCGCCATCGACCGCGCAGGTTTGGTCGGCGAAGACGGCCCGACTCACGCCGGCAGCTTCGATTTGTCCTACCTGCGCTGCATCCCCGGCATGCTGGTGATGACCCCGAGCGACGAAAACGAACTGCGCAAGATGCTCAGCACCGGCCACCTGTACAACGGCCCGGCTGCCGTGCGCTACCCGCGCGGCAACGGCCCGAATGCGGTAATCGAGAAAAACCTCGAGCCGATCGAGATTGGCAAAGGCATCGTGCGCCGCCAGGGCAGCAAGGTCGCGTTTCTGGTGTTCGGCGTGCAAGTGGCCGAAGCCCTTAAGGTCGCCGAGAAAATCGACGCCACCGTGGTCGACATGCGCTTCGTCAAACCGCTGGATGAGACCTTAGTGCGTGAAATCGCCGCCAGCCATGAACTGCTGGTGACCGTCGAAGAAAACGCCATCATGGGTGGCGCCGGTGCGGCAGTCAGTGAGTTCCTGGCGCGGGAGAACATCCTCAAGTCGGTGCTGCACCTGGGCTTGCCGGATGTGTATGTGGAACACGCCAAACCGGCGCAGATGCTGGCCGAATGTGGCCTGGATGAGGCCGGGATCGAGGCTTCGGTGCGCGCGCGCATGGCGCTGCTGGGCCTGTAAAACACTCATAACATGTGGGAGCTGGCTTGCCTGCGATAGCATCACCTCGGTCTTACTGAAAAACCGAGGTGACCGCATCGCAGGCAAGCCAGCTCCCACATTGTTTTTGTATTGCTGCTCAATGCTATGGACAGCCCATGAATCGCCTTCGCTTTGCCCTGCCCCTGCTGTTGCTCCCCGCCACTGCCGTGCTGGCCGACAGCTTCGAGCGCGACGACGCCCTCAAACTCCCCAACGTGGTGATCAGCGCCAACCGCCAGGTGCAGGCGCGTAACGACAGCAGCGCCGCCAACAGCGTGTTTACCCGCGACGACATCGACCGCTTGCAGCCCACCAGCGTGAGCGACTTGCTCAGCCGTGTGCCCGGTGTGCAGGTGGCGCAAAGTGGTGGCCGTGGCAGCGTGACCAACGTGTATGTGCGCGGCACGTCCACCGCCCAGAGCCTGGTGTTGGTGGATGGCCAGCGCATCAGCAGCTCCACCACCGGCACCAGCAACCTGCAATACCTCAACATCGACCAGATCGAACGCGTAGAAGTGCTGCGCGGCTCGCGCTCGGCGATCTACGGCAGCGATGCGATTGGCGGGGTGATTCAGATCTTCACCCGGCGCAACACCGAGTCGGGCCTGCAACCGCGCCTGCACGTGGGCTTTGGCAGCAATCAGACGTGGGAGCGCAGCCTGGGACTGTCCGGCGGCGACCAGCAAACCCGCTTCAGCCTTGGCGCCAGCCTGGATGACACGGCGGGGATCAACCGCACACGCACGTCGTACCCGAGCGATGGCGACCACGATGCTTATCGCAACAAAGCCATCAGTTTCAGCCTGAGCCATGCCTTCACCGATGACATCGACGCTGGCGTGAATGTGCTGGATAACCGTGGCAAAAGCGAATTCGACAACCCTTTTGGTCGCTATGACTCGCTCACCTACCAGAGCTTCCAGCAAAAACCCTATACAGACTTCACCGTCAGCAGCGTCAGCAGCTATGTCGACGCGCGCATCAACGATGCGTGGAAGTCTCGCCTGGAGCTGGGTCACAGCGAAAACCGCGAAAAAACCCTGGATAAACTCAGCGACGACCGCAGTGTGTTCAACACCTACCGCGACTCGCTGACCTGGCAGAACGACTTGACCCTCAATGATCAGAACAGCCTGATCCTGGGCGGCGACTGGTACGAAGACCGGGTCAACAGCAGTACGGTGCTCGCCGAAGACAGCCGCTGGAACCGCGCCGCGTTTATCCAGCACCGCTTTGAAACACAGTATTTTTCCACCGAGCTGGGCCTGCGCCGCGACCAGAACCAGCAATTCGGCGGTCACAACAGCTGGAGCGGCACCCTGACCCTGCCGGTGAACCCGGATAACGACCTGTTGTTCAGTTACAGCGAAGGCTTCCGCGCACCGACCTTCAACGACCTTTATTACCCGGACGAATACGGCTTCAAAAACGCCAACCCAAACCTGAAACCCGAAACCTCCAAAAGCTATGAACTGCAATGGCGCAGCCAGCTCAGCGACACCAGCCGCCTGGAGGCGTCGCTGTACCGCACCGATATTCAGGACGCCATCGTGTTCGGCAGCGACGGCCCACAAAACGTCAGCTCGGCCCGCATCAATGGCTTCGAAGCAGCGCTCAAGCAAGAACTGTTCGGCTGGCAAGGCAGCCTCGGGCTGGCGATGATTGACCCACGCGACCGCGACACCGGCCGCACATTGGCTCGCCGCGCCAGACGCACGGTGAGCCTGGATCTGGATCGCCAATTCGATCAGTTTGGCGTCGGCGCCAGCTGGCAAGCGGTAAGCAGCAGCTACGATGATCCGAAAAACCAGCAACGGTTGGGTGGTTACGGGTTGCTGGGGCTTCGCGCCAGTTGGGCGGTGAACCGTGAAGTAACATTGAACATGAAGGTCGATAACCTGCTGAACAAAGACTACAGCCGGGCGCTGTATCAGTATCAAGGCCAACAATACGGCTACCGGGAAGAAGGCCGGGCGCTGTTGTTTGGAGTGACCTGGACGCCGGAACTGTAACGCCAGCGCGCACTATCAATGGTCAGTACTGCCTCTTGATCCGCTCGTTAGACGTCAGGCTGCCTGCTGCCACCTGCTTGCTGCACGTTGAGTAGCCCCAGGCATTTGCCCAACCCTGGGAGGTGAACGAGACGAAATAATCGGCTCTTTTACCATCGCGCTCCAACGCGTAATCAAAGCACTGGGAGGTGCCGCCACGGATCGAGGTGATTTTCGCAGGCTTCTGGATAGTGAGGAGGTCTTGCTGGGTGCTGTCCACCGTTGCGGTCCTGTCCACCACTGGGTGATTACCAAATGTCCTCAGTTCGGAAATTCTTTGGGAAATATCGCACCCGCTTATAAGCGCCAATGCGAAAGCGGCGCCGGCCATCGCCAATAGATAACGCATGATGTGTCCTTGATCAGCTCGAATGGGAGAGCCGCGAAACTAGCACTCCTAGGCGGGTAGATCGCCAGGCAAAATCCGATGGTTTTGACAGACTAATCGCACCGCAGCAGACGAAAACACAGCGACTCTCAGCGCTGGGCAGCCATTGCCTGACAGAGCTTCGCGATGGCCTCAACCATCTGCCCGCTGGGCCGCTCCAGCCCCTTGTCGGGCACGACCTGCAAACGACCTTCAGCCACCGCCGCGATCTGAGGCCAGGCCTTCCACTCGTCGAGTTGCGCCTGATCACCCGCCAGGATCAGCTGAGGGTTGCGCTGCAACACTGACTCGACGCTGACCTGCGGCGCGGGCAGCTTGAGGTCGGCAAACACGTTGCGTGCGCCACATACCTCCAAGGCATCACTGATGATCTGCCCGCCGCCCACGGTGTACAGCGGCTGGTTCCATACCTGATAAAACACACGTAACGGTTCGGCGCGCTGATAGCGTTGGCGCAGTTCGGCCAAGCGTTGGCGTAACTGCGCGGCCAGCGTGCGCCCCGCCGCTTCGCGGCCCAATTGTTGAGCGATGGCTTGTACCTGGGCCGTCAGCTGTTCAAGGCTATGGGGTTCAGCCACATAAACCGGGATATTCAGGCGCTGCAATTGCTCGCGCTGGGCCGGGCCAACACTGCCGGGCCAGAGCAGAATGAGGTCGGGCTTGAGGCTGAGCAAGCGCTCCATATTCAGTTGGCCGTATTGCCCAACCGACGGCACTTGGGCCAATGCCGCCGGGCGCTCGCCGCCGTCGAGCACGCCCACCAGCAGGTCGGCGGCGCCCAGTTCGACCACGATTTCGGAGAGAGACGGCGCCAGGCTGACGACGCGTTCAACCGCAATCGCCTGGGCACTGAATGCCAGCACCAGAAGCGACAGCCAAACACGCATCATCCCAGCTGACGCGGGATGCGATAGAGATAGAACAGCACCAGTGTCGACAGCGCCAGCAGGCACAGCGGCACCGCCTCCAGGCCGACAAACACCGCCAACGCACCGATCCAGGCTGGCAGGGCAGCCACCAGCAACGCCGTGCGCCGACGTGCCGCGAGGGTGATCCAGGCAGCCGGTTCTTCGGGCGTGTCGAGGGCTTTGGAAGTGGCAATCAGCGCGTGTTTATATCCATGAAAATAACGCAGGCTCAGAAACATCGAGGCCACGCCGGCAATAAAGAACGGCATGGCCAGTACGGGAAGCAGGGATTCGGCCTGACCAAACACCAGGTTGATGACAAACAACGGGAGCAATGCCAGGGCCAGGTACTGCCACCAGTTGAAGGACAGTCGCCGTTTTACCTGGCCACGGGTCACGCGCGGTCGACCTCGCCCTGATGCTCGTTGCCCATCATGTGGTCGAGCTTGCTGGCTTTGGTGGCCAGGTAGAGCTTGTTGTGCGGGTTTTGCCCGGTGTGCAGCGGCACGCGCTCGGCCACGGTGATGCCCATCTCGGTCAAGGCTTTGACTTTGCGCGGGTTGTTGGTCATCAGGCGCAGGGATTTGACGCCCAAATGCTCCAGCATCGGCAGGCAGATCGCGTAGTCGCGCTGGTCGGCGGCAAAACCCAGGCGCTCGTTGGCTTCGACGGTATCGGCGCCACCATCTTGCAGCTCGTAGGCGCGAATCTTGTTCATCAGGCCAATGCCACGGCCTTCCTGGCGCAAGTACAGCAGCACACCACGGCCTTCACGGGCAATGGCGCGCATCGCCGCTTCCAGTTGCGAGCCGCAGTCGCAGCGCTGGCTGAACAAGGCGTCGCCGGTCAGGCATTCGGAATGCACGCGGCCGAGCACCGGCGCGCCGTCGGCGATATCACCCAGGCTGAGCACGACGTGCTCGCGGCCAGTGGCCTCTTCGAGAAAGCCGTTCATGGTGAACGTGGCAAAAGGGGTAGGCAGCTTGGAAGCGGCGACGAAAACGACGGGCACCGTGTGCTCCTGATTTCAGATTTCACAGAGGGCGTCATTGTAACAGCAGGTTCCTACAGACGCTTAAGCTGAATTATCGCTGATAAAGATCAATAGGTTCGATTGGCCTTCGTCCTGGTTCTATGCAGGTCAGAACGGGTACGGTTGTTTCCAGTGCTCGAAAATCGCTTTCAACTCGCCGCTCTTCACCAACGTGGCCATGCGTTGCTCATAAACCCCCATCAATGCCCGCCCACGCTCGGTGTCGGCAAAGCCTATGTAGAGCGGCAGTTCGGCTATATGAGTGAGCTTGAATTGCGCCGGGTCATCCGACTGGCTGAGCACGTATTTGGCTTCAGTGAGGGCATCAATATAGAAGTCGGCGCGGCCGTGTTGCAGCATCGGCAGGATGCCACTCCGACGTTCTATCGGGTTGAAGCGGCGCACATTCGGCAGGTATTCCTCGTACTTGTAGCCGCGCACCCAGGCCAAACGGTAATTACCCAGCGTGGCGATGCTCGGTGCAGGTGTGGCTGCCAGCCCTAGGGCGTAGATGTGGTCGGAGTCGAAATTCCAGTGCGGGTACAACACGCCACTGGCTTCGTCGCGATAGGAACCGACCCAGCCATCCACCTCGCCACGCTGGGCCAGGCCGACCGAACGGGTATAGGGCACGCTGCGGGTTTGCACGGTAATGCCCACCGGCTCGAAGATCTTTCGCAACACATCCCAGGCCAGGCCGCTGCCATCTTTGTTGGTGTAGTCGTTCCACTGCTCACTGGCCAGCATGATCTTGCCAGGGACAGGTGCTTCATCGGCGAGAATCTGGGTTGCGAGAGCGCACAACACTATCAGCAGCCAACGGCGCACACCCATGGTGACTACCTCCTGTACAGGGATAACCGTATAGAGGGTAGCGCAGGTCTGTCGCTTACGGCGTGTCGCGAAAATGCTGATAGCCGCGCACGGCTGGCGTGATGTCTTGCCCGGCGGCGTCAATCAGCGTCACGCCCTGCCCCGCCGCGACCCGGCCGATCACGTGAATCGGCCAGCCGTCCGCCAACAGCGGCGCCAGCTCGGCCGGTGGCAGGGTGAACGCCAACACATAGTCGTCGCCCCCGCTCAACGCGGCCACACGGGCATCGTCATCGCCAACAAACGCCAGCAACGCCTGGGATAACGGCAGTTTCTCACGCTCAATGACCAGCCTGACAGCCGATGCCTTGGCGATATGCCCACAATCGGCCAGCAGGCCGTCGGAGATGTCCATCGCAGACGTGGCCTTACCCCGAAGCGCG
Organism: Pseudomonas sp. WS 5532; assembly: GCF_012985445.1. Taxonomy (NCBI): domain Bacteria; kingdom Pseudomonadati; phylum Pseudomonadota; class Gammaproteobacteria; order Pseudomonadales; family Pseudomonadaceae; genus Pseudomonas; species Pseudomonas sp. WS 5532. Next base: position 68,165 of record NZ_JAAQWK010000005.1, on the reverse strand, counting down.
AGGCCCAGCGCCAACTGCGGTTGCGGCGACCAGTAATGGGCGAGCAGCGGATCAGCGATAGCTGCGTCCGCCGTGCGTTGCCCCAATACCAGCGGCAAAGCGCCGGCAGCGTTACCCAGCTCACCACCCACACACAGCAAATCACCCGGCTGCGCACCGCTGCGAACCAGCGCCTGCCCGGCCGGCACACGGCCAAACACGGTCAGGGTCAGGCTCAGCGGCCCGCGCGTGGTATCGCCGCCCACCAGCCCCACGCCGCAGCTTTGCGCCATGGCGTTCAAACCCTGGGCGTAGCGTTGCAGCCAATCGGCATCGACGGTGGGTGTGGTGAGTGCAAGGGTAAAGGCCAGAGGATGGGCGCCCATGGCGGCCAGGTCGCTGACTGCCACGGCCAACGAGCGCTGGCCGAGCAGGAACGGGTCACAGGGGTCGGCGAAGTGTACGCCAGCCACCAGCGTATCGGTGGAGATTGCCAACTGCTCCCCGGCAGGGAGCGCCAGCAGGGCGCAGTCGTCGCCGATCCCCAAGGCAATGCCTTCACCGCCCTGCGCACAGGGCGCAGCGGCGAAGTAATTGCGGATCAGCTCGAACTCACCCATTCGGGACTCAAGCGACTTAGCGCTTGTGTTCCTTCACTTCAGCTTCGCGCAGGCGCGGGGCCAGCTTGTCGAGCACGCCGTTGACGAACTTGTGGCCGTCGGTCGAGCCGTAGACTTTCGCCAGCTCGATACCTTCGTTGATCACCACGCGGTAAGGCACGTCGACGCGCTTGAGCAACTCCCAGGTGGACAGGCGCATCACGCACAGTTCAACCGGGTCGAGTTCTTCAATGGTCAGGTCCAGGCATGGCGCCAGAGCCGTGTCGATCTCGGTCAGGTTGGCATGCACACCGTGCAGGATATCGTGGAAGTAGCTCTGGTCGGCAAACGTGAAGTCGTTGTCGACGCGAAACTGCGCTTCGATTTCGTTCAGCGAGGCTCCGGCCATCAGGCGCTGGTACAGCGCCTGGGTCGCGAGTTGACGCGCCTTACGGCGCTTCTCGCTTTTGGATGGCTTGCCGGCATCGGCTGGACGCGGATCCTGTGGGTTGAACTGATCGCTCTCGTCGGAAATCACTTGGCCTCCAACTGCGACAGCAGGCTAACCATTTCCAGTGCGGACAAGGCAGCTTCTGCGCCCTTGTTACCGGCCTTGGTGCCGGAGCGCTCGATGGCTTGCTCGATGGAATCTACGGTCAGTACGCCGAAAGCGACTGGCACGCCGAACTCCATGGACACCTGGGCCAGGCCCTTGGTGCATTCGCCAGCCACGTATTCGAAGTGCGGAGTACCGCCCCGAATGACCGCGCCCAGGGCGATGATCGCCGCGTATTCACCCTGCTGTGCAACTTTTTGCGCAACCAGTGGAATTTCGAAGGCGCCAGGGGCGCGGATGATAGTGATGTCGCTCTCGCTCACACCGTGGCGAACCAGGGCATCCACGGCACCGCTTACCAGGCTTTCAACCACGAAGCTGTTGAAGCGGCCAACCACCAGGGCATAGCGGCCTTTGGGGGCGATGAAGGTACCTTCGATGGTCTTCAGGGTCATTCGACAAATCTCTTAAAGAGCCGGGACGCGAAAAGTGCGTCCCTCAGTGATGATTTAACCGCGAACAAGGGGCAGAAAACGCCAGCCTTTATTCGGAGGGCACGTATTCTACAACTTCCAGGTCGAATCCGGATATCGCATTAAATTTCATCGGTGCGCTCATCAGGCGCATTTTGCGCACACCGAGGTCACGCAGAATCTGCGAACCGGCACCGACGATGCTGTAGGTGGTCGGTGTTTTGACCTGGGTGTGCTCGGCGGTTTCACGAATATGCGCGAGCAATACGTCGCCATCCACCGGGTTGCCCAGCAGCAACACCACACCGCTGCCGGCCTCGGAAACCGCGGCCATGGCGGCACGCAGGCTCCAGCGGCCCGGCTGCTTGACCATCAGCAGGTCGCGCAGCGGGTCCATGTTATGCACGCGCACCAGGGTCGGTTCTTCAGCGCAAATGCTCCCCAAGGTGAGGGCCATGTGCACATCGCCTTCGACTGAATCACGGTAGGTCACCAGGTTGAACTGGCCCAGTTCGCTGTCCAGCGGCTGCTCGGCAATCCGCTGAACGGTACGTTCGTGGATCATGCGGTAGTGAATCAGGTCGGCAATGGTGCCGATCTTGATGCCGTGTTCGGCAGCAAACGCCTCGAGTTCGGCGCGACGGGCCATGGTGCCGTCGTCGTTCATGACTTCGCAGATCACGCCGCTTGGCTCGAAACCGGCCATGCGCGCCAGGTCACAGGCCGCCTCGGTGTGGCCGGCGCGAGCGAGGGTGCCGCCCGGTTGGGCCATCAGCGGGAAAATGTGGCCGGGGCTCACAATGTCTTCGGCCTTGGCGTCTTTGGCCGCAGCGGCTTGCACCGTGCGCGCACGGTCGGCGGCGGAAATGCCGGTGGTGACGCCGGTGGTCGCTTCAATCGATACGGTGAACTTGGTGCCGAAACCCGAGCCATTGCGCGGCGCCATCAACGGCAGCTTGAGCAGCTCGCAGCGCTCGCGGCTCATGGGCATGCAGATCAGCCCACGGGCGTGCTTGGCCATAAAGTTGATGTGCTCGGGCTTGCACGCCTCGGCGGCCATGATGATATCGCCTTCGTTCTCGCGATCTTCGTCATCCATCAGGATGACCATCTTGCCTTGGCGGATGTCTTCAACCAGTTCTTCGATGCTATTGAGCGCCACGCGGCACCCCCTTGGTCAGGATTTCAGGTAGCCGTTAGCGGCCAGAAAACTTTCAGTGATGTTCCCGGATGCTGGCTCTGCGGCCTTATCGCCCATCAGCAGGCGCTCCAGGTAACGGGCAAGCAAGTCGACTTCCAGGTTCACCCGGCGACCTGGCTGGTACGACGCCATGATGGTTTCGCTCAGGGTGTGCGGGATGATGGTCAGTTCGAATTCGGCGCCATTCACGGCGTTCACGGTCAGGCTGGTGCCGTCGACGGTGATCGAGCCTTTGTGGGCGATGTACTTGGCCAGTTCTTTCGGCGCACGAATGCGAAATTCCACGGCGCGCGCGTTTTCGCTGCGCGCAACCACTTCGCCGACGCCGTCAACGTGGCCGCTGACCAGGTGGCCGCCCAAACGGGTGGTCGGGGTCAGGGCTTTTTCCAGGTTTACCGGGCTGCCGGCTTTGAGGTCGTTCATCGCGGTGCAGTCCAGGGTTTCCCGGCTGACGTCGGCGGCAAAGCCGTTACCCGGCAACTCGATGACGGTCAGGCACACGCCGCTGACAGCGATGCTGTCGCCCAGCTTGACGTCGCCGAGGTCGAGCTTGCCGGTTTCAACCAGCAGGCGTACGTCGCCGCCCTTTGGGGTCATGGCGCGGATGCTGCCGATGGATTCGATAATGCCGGTGAACATGGCCTTCTCCTGGAAAACGGGACGGGCGCTGGAGCGCCCGGTCGGAATTATACGCTCGCTGGTGGTAGCGGGATGGCAGTGACTCGCCAGTCGTCGCCTACAGCGCGCATTTCAGTGATCTTGAGTTGGGGGGCGTCGGCCAGTTTCTCAAGCGGCCAGTCGAGCAAAGGCCGGGCGGCGGAGCCCAGGAACTTGCCGGCGACGAAAATCACGTATTCGTCGACCAGGCCTTGCTGGGCAAACGCGCCCGCCAGGCTTGGGCCGGCTTCCACCAGCACTTCGTTGACGCCACGGGCTGCCAGCGCCAGCAGCGCCGAACGCAGGTCGACCTGACCTTCAACGCCCGGCACCACCAGGCATTCCGGGCCACGCGGGAACTGGTTTTCCGGGGTGACGCAGGTGATGACCAGCGCCGGGCCGGCCTTGAAGAACGGAGCGTTGAGCGGCACCCGCAGGCGACCGTCGATCAACACGCGCAATGGCGGGCGCGACATGGCCAGAGCGGTGGTTTCTTCGTCCAGACCAAGCTCAGCGGCGCGCACAGTAAGGCGCGCACCGTCGGCCAGCACCGTATCGGCGCCGGTCAGCACTACACTGGCCTCGGCGCGCAGGCGCTGCACGGCGGCGCGGGCAGCCGGCCCGGTAATCCATTGGCTTTCGCCGCTGGCCATCGCGGTACGGCCGTCCAGGCTCATCGCCAGCTTGACCCGCACAAACGGCAGGCCGTGTTCCATACGCTTGAGGAAGCCGGGGTTCAGCGCGCGCGCTTGTTGTTCGAGTACGCCGCTGTGGGTTTCGATGCCGGCTTGAGCCAAGCGCTGCAGCCCGCGCCCGGCCACTTCCGGGTTCGGGTCCTGCATCCCGGCCACTACGCGTGCCACACCGGCGGTCACCAGCGCATCGGCGCAAGGCGGCGTGCGCCCATGGTGGCTGCACGGCTCGAGGGTCACGTACACCGTGGCGCCACGGGCCTTGTCGCCGGCGGCGCGCAGGGCGTTCGGCTCGGCATGGGGCTCGCCGGTGCGCTCATGCCAGCCTTCGCCGACAATCTGCCCATCCCGCACAATCACGCAGCCCACTCGTGGGTTGGGGTGGGTGGTGTACAGGCCTTTGCGCGCCAATTCGAGGGCGCGGGCCATGTAATGGGCATCGAGGACGGCTTGTTCGGCAGACGGTGGGTTCATTCTTTGGCAGGCTCACGGGCCAGGCGGTCGATCTCTTCGCGGAACTCATTGAGGTCCTGGAAGCGTCGATACACGGAGGCGAAACGGATATAGGCGACTTCGTCGAGCTTTTGCAGCTCGCCCATCACCAGTTCTCCAACCACCAGGCTCTTGACCTCGCGCTCGCCGGTGGCGCGCAGCTTGTGCTTGATATGCACCAGCGCCGCCTCCAGCCGCTCGACACTCACCGGGCGTTTTTCCAGGGCGCGCTGCATACCGGCGCGCAGTTTTTCTTCGTCGAAAGGCTGGCGGCTGCCGTCGGACTTGATCAGACGTGGCAACACCAGTTCGGCGGTTTCGAAGGTGGTGAAACGTTCACCGCAGCCAGAGGCCAGGCATTCGCGCCGGCGGCGTACTTGATCGCCCTCGGCGACCAGACGCGAGTCAATGACCTTGGTGTCGTTGGCACCGCAGAAGGGACAGTGCATGGTTGGCAGGCAACAAAAAATGGGAGGGCCATGGTAGCGCATCCCCGTGGCAAGACAAGCCATAGCCTTTACGGTATATAGGCTGACTATTATGTTTCATATTTTTTAAGCCACGGATTTTGTCCTTTCTGGAGCCGTACATGCAGTTACGACCACTTGTTTTACTCGCCCTGTTCAGTTTTCTGGTCGCCTGTAGCAGCGAAGCCCCAAAACCGTCGACACCACAACCCGCGCCTGCCCAAGAGAAAAAAGTCCCCGGCATTGAAGACCTCGGCCCCTTGCCGGCTTACCAGCGGGAAATCAACGGCACTCTGAATGGCGTGCCAGCCAATGCCGAAGTCGAACTGGCCCTGCTGGTAATCGATGAGCGCAACCGCCCGCAACAACTGCTCGCCAGCAGCGTACTCACCGGCAACGGCAAGCCCCTGGCCTTCCGCTTGCGTTTTAACCCAGAGGCTTTCCCAGCCGGTGCACGGGTTGAACTGCGCGGTCGCGCCAGCCAGTCCGGCCAGTTGATCCTGCACCTGCCTGCGGTGCGTATCACCCAGGCGATCACCCAGACCACCGGCCCTCTGCAACTCGTCCGGGCACCATGACGCCACCGCTGGGCCTGCAACGCGCCCTGAGCGAACTGATCGGCGACGCACAACTGGTGCCCTGCCCGCTGCCGGGCACCGAGCTGTCGTTGTGGCTGCTGGACGCAGGCAACATGGACCGTGCCTTCAGCCAGGAAGAGACCCGGCGCATCCTGCATGAACCGCCGTACTGGAGTTTTTGCTGGGCCAGCGGTTTGGCACTGGCGCGCTACCTGGCAGCGAATCCCGAGTGGGTGGCGGGCAAACGCGTGCTGGATTTTGGCGCAGGTTCCGGTGTGGCTGCGATTGCTGCGGTTAAAGCGGGCGCGCTGGAAGTGGTGGCCTGCGACCTCGACCCGCTGGCTTTGGCCGCTTGCCGGGCAAACGCCGAACTCAATGGTGTAGCGCTGAGTTATTCAGCCGACTTTTTTGCCGAGGCCGACCGCTTCGACCTGATCCTGGTGGCCGACGTGCTCTACGACCGTGCCAACCTGCCGCTGCTCGACCACTTCCTGACGCGTGGCCATGAAGCGCTGGTGGCCGACTCCCGGGTGCGCGACTTCCAGCACCCGGCGTATCAGCGCCTGGACATCCTCGATGCGCTGACGCTGCCGGACCTGGCCGAGCCTTGGGAGTTTCGCAAAGTGAGCCTGTACCATTCGCGGCGCGCTTGAGGCCATCGCGGGCAAGCCAGCTCCCACAGTTGAGCGCATTCTCCAGTAGGGGCTGGCTTGAACTCATCATGCTTTCAGCCAACCTCGCCAGCCCTTATAGTTGCCCCATTCCCGCTTTATTCGAGACGCCCCATGAGTGAGCCCACGCCGTACATCTTCGACGCCACCACTGCTACGTTCGACCAGGCAGTGATTCAGAACTCATTCGAAAAACCCGTGCTGGTGGATTTCTGGGCCGAGTGGTGCGCGCCGTGCAAGGCATTGATGCCGATGCTGGCGAAAATTGCCGAGAGTTATCAGGGCGAGTTGCTGCTGGCCAAGGTCGATTGCGAGGCCGAGCAGGACATCGTCGCGCGTTTTGGCATTCAAAGCCTGCCCACGGTGGTGCTGTTCAAGGACGGCCAGCCGGTGGATGGATTTGCCGGGGCGCAGCCGGAGTCGGCCGTGCGAGCGATGCTCGAGCCCCACGTGAAGATGCCGCCACCGAAGGCGGCTGACCCGCTGGAGCAGGCCCAGGCGTTGTTTGCCGAAGGCCGTATCAGCGATGCCGAAGCGGTGCTGGTGGCGCTGCTGGGCGAGGACAACACCAACGCCGCCGCGCTGATTCTGTATGCACGCTGCCTGGCCGAACGCGGCGAACTGAGCGAAGCCCAAACCGTGCTCGACGCGGTGAAAAGCGACGATCACAAAGCCGCCCTCGCCGGCGCCAAGGCGCAAATCACCTTCCTGCGCCAGGCCGCCGACCTGCCGGATGCCGCCGACTTGAAAAGCCGCCTGGCGCAAGACCCGCAGGACGATGAAGCAGCCTATCAACTGGCGATTCAGCAACTGGCGCGCCAGCAATACGACGCCGCGCTGGAAGGCCTGCTCAAGCTGTTTATCCGCAACCGCAGCTACAGCGAAGGCCTGCCGCACAAGACGTTGCTGCAGGTGTTCGAACTGCTGGGCAATGACCACCCGCTGGTCACGGTGTACCGTCGCAAGTTGTTCGCCGCGCTGTATTAATCGCCGATCCAGCTGTACAGCGGCGTATCCCCGCCGCTGGCCACTTTCACACTGGCACTGTGGCGCAGCCGTACCAGCAGGCGTTTGCCTGAGACTGCATCACCGGCCAAGCCTTCAAGCTGATCAAGCAACTCAAGCCCATTAAGTTGCCCGGCCTTGCGCAACAGATCCTGGGCGTTCTGCCACAAATCATCGTTGTGTTTGACCGGCGCAACAGCCGGCGCGCTCGGCGCCGGAGTTGCCTGCAAGTGCTCGCCCAGGCGCGCCCAATCGCCGTCATCGAGTTCCAGGGTCAAATCCACCGGCAAGTCACCGACGGTTCCACGAATTCGCAACATCGCTCTTACTCCCGCAGTTTTCCGACCCGCATGCTCCCACGCGACTTGCGCAACGCCAAGCGGGCGTTCAAACTGGCGCGAATATTGTTATAAGATCACATAACAAAACTTTCATCTTATGGAGCCTTCTCATGCGCCGTCTGCTGCTTGCCTTGCCGTTTGCCCTGCTGCCCCTGGCCATCGCCCACGCCTCCGATGAACACGATCATGAGCATGAACACGGCAGCCTCGGTGCCCACGAACATGGTGTCGGCCGCCTCAATGCGGTACTCGACGGCCAGGCGCTTGAGCTGGAATTCGACAGCCCGGCCATGAACCTTGTGGGCTTTGAACACAAGGCCACCACGCCTGCCGACAAAGCCAAGGTCGCCGCCGCACGCAAGCAGCTGGAAAACCCACAGGCGCTGTTCAAGCTGCCCAAATCTGCCGGTTGTGTGATCAGCACCCAGGAACTCAACAGCCCGTTGTTTGGCGATAAGCCTGAAGCCGACCATGATGAGGACGATGACGACCACGCCACCGACGGCAAAGGCACTGCCGCCCACGAACATCATCACGACCACAGCGAAATCCACGCGCACTACCAGTTCACCTGCGCCACGCCGACCGCGCTGAGCAACCTCGACCTGACCCAAGTGTTCAAGACCTTCCCTGCCACCCAGAAGATTCAGGTACAACTGATCGGCCCAAGCGGCCAGCAAGGTGTTGAAGCGACGGCCACGACCGCCACTCTTAAATTCTGATTTGAAACACGGTCAATGTGGGAGCTGGCTTGCCTGCGATAGCGGTATAACAGACACATCGATATTGAATGTGCCGCCGTCATCGCAGGCAAGCCAGCTCCCACATTGGATCGGCGCCACGCTCTACAACCAGGCGATATTGATTTCACATGACCCAAGCACTGATCGAACTGTCTGACCTGGGCTTCAACTGGCCCGGCCACCCGCAGTTGCTGGATATCCCCGCGTTCCGCCTGGAAGCGGGGGAAACCTTGTTTCTCAAAGGCCCGAGCGGCAGTGGCAAAACCACCTTGCTCGGGCTGTTGGGCGGTGTTCAGAAACCCAGCCGTGGCAGCATTCGCCTGCTCGGCCAGGAGCTGACCGAACTCTCGGCCGGTGCCCGCGACCGCTTCCGCGTCGATCACACCGGCTATATTTTTCAGCAATTCAACCTGTTGCCGTTTCTCTCAGTGCGCGAGAACGTCGAACTGCCGTGTCACTTTTCCAGGCTGCGTGCGCAGCGGGCGACTCAGCGACACGGCAGCGTCGACCAGGCCGCCGCGACCTTGCTGGCGCATTTGGGCTTGAAGGACAAAGACCTGCTGGAACGCCGTGCCGACTCGCTGTCCATCGGCCAGCAACAACGCGTGGCCGCCGCCCGTGCGTTGATCGGCCAACCGGAACTGGTGATCGCCGACGAACCCACCTCAGCCCTCGATTACGACGCCCGCGAAGCGTTCATTCAGCTGCTGTTCGCCGAATGCCGCGAAGCAGGCGCCAGTCTGTTATTCGTCAGCCATGACCAGAGCCTCGCGCCGCTGTTCGACCGCCACCTGTCGCTGGCCGAACTCAATCGCGCCGCCACGCCCGCAGAGGTTTGAGATGTATCTGTTCCGTCTAGCCATGGCCAGCCTGGCTAACCGCCGCTTTACCGCGATTCTCACTGCCTTCGCCATCGCCCTTTCGGTGTGCCTGTTGCTCGCCGTTGAACGCGTGCGTGTTGAGGCGCGCAACAGTTTCGCCAGCACCATCAGCGGCACTGACCTGATCGTTGGCGCCCGCTCCGGCTCGGTCAACTTGCTGCTGTATTCGGTGTTCCGCATCGGCAACGCCACCAATAACATCCGTTGGGACAGCTTCGAGCACTTCGCCGCCAGCCCGCAGGTGAAATGGGCGATCCCGATTTCCCTCGGCGACTCGCACCGTGGCTATCGCGTGATGGGCACCAACGCGTCCTACTTCGAGCATTACCAATATGGCCGCAAGCAGAACCTCGAACTGGCCAGCGGCCGTGCTTTCGCCACTGACCCATTCGAAGTGGTGCTCGGCGCCGAAGTGGCGGATGCGCTGCACTACAAGCTCGGCGACAAGCTGGTGCTGGCCCACGGTGTAGCAGTGGTTAGCCTGGTCAAACACGACGACAAACCGTTTACCGTGGTCGGCATTCTCAAGCGCACCGGCACGCCGGTGGACCGCACGCTGCACATCAGCCTCGGCGGTATGGAGGCGATCCATATCGACTGGCACAACGGCGTGCCGGCCCAGGGCAAAGGCCGTATCAGTGCCGACCAGGCACGCAATATGGACCTCACGCCGCAAGCGATCACTGCGTTTATGCTCGGCCTGAACAACAAGATTTCCACCTTCGCGCTGCAACGCGAGATCAATGAGTTCCGTGGCGAGCCGATGCTGGCGATCCTGCCGGGCGTGGCGCTGCAAGAGCTGTGGAGCATGATGGGCACCGCCGAAAAAGCGCTGTTCGTGATCTCGCTGTTCGTGGTGCTGACGGGCTTGATCGGTATGCTTACGGCAATCCTCACCAGCCTCAATGAACGCCGCCGCGAGATGGCGATTTTGCGCTCGGTGGGCGCACGCCCCTGGCACATTGCGACCCTGCTGATCTTCGAAGCCTTCGCGCTGGCTTTGTCGGGCGTCGTGGCGGGCGTGGGTCTGCTGTACGTGTGCATCGCCGCGTCGCGCGGGTATTTGCAGGCCAACTACGGCCTGGACCTGCCGATGTCGTGGCCGAGCGAATATGAATGGACCTTGCTCATCGGTATCCTGGCCGCCGCGCTGTTGATGGGCAGCGTGCCCGCGTGGCGCGCCTATCGGCAATCGTTGGCCGATGGCCTGTCCATACGTTTATGAGGAAGCTGTCGATGCATCGTGCCCTGTTTGCGCTGTTGCTGCTGGTGGTGGTGCCCGCCTGGGCCGACGAGCAGCCCAAGGACCTGTCGTGGCAGGAAATGATCCCGCCGGACGCGCCGCCGGAAGTCCCCAACATGAAACCGCTGCACGACCTGTCGAACATGGCCGATGCGCTTTCGGTCGAGGCCGCGCCTGCGGCCAAACAGGAACTGCCCAACGCGCCAGTGGTGCAGAGCCTGAACGGCAAGCACATCCGTTTGCCGGGCTATATCGTGCCGCTGGAAGTCAGCGAAGAAGGCCGCACCACCGAGTTTTTGCTGGTGCCGTATTTCGGCGCGTGCATCCACGTACCGCCGCCGCCGTCGAACCAGATCGTGCATGTAAAAAGCGAAGTCGGCGTGAAGCTTGATGAGCTGTATCAGCCGTATTGGATCGAAGGTGCGATGCAGGTCAAACCGTCTTCCAGTGAGCTGGCCGACGCCGGTTACCAGATGGATGCCGAGAAGATTTACGTCTACGAACTGCAGGAGTAACGCTGATCGAGCTTTCATTGAGCTGAGTCAAAAGATCGGACGGAACGATCTTTACCATTGGACGTACAACTTTTAAACGTCCTTTTGGAGCTCCCATGAACAAGTCTCTGCTCGGCGCGTCCCTCTTCGCGCTCGCCCTCGCCGCCCCTGTCGCACACGCTCACGAAGCCGGCGATATTCTGATTCGCGCCGGTGCAATCACCGTGAACCCGAAAGCAGACAGCGGCCATGTGAAGGTTGACCAGGGGCCATTGGCCGGCACCAACCTGGGCGGCAAAGCGACCATGAGCAGCGACACCCAACTGGGCCTCAACTTCGCCTACATGATCACCAACCACATCGGTATCGAACTGCTGGCCGCCACGCCGTTCGAGCATGACGTGAAGATCAAGAACACCGCCCTGGGCGCCGCCAACGGCAAGCTCGGTACGCTCAAGCACCTGCCGCCGACCTTGAGCGTCGTGTACTACCCGCTGGACAACAAGTCCGCGTTCCAGCCGTATGTAGGCGCCGGTATCAACTACACCTGGATCTACGACGAGCACGTTGGCAGCCGCGCCGAACAAGCTGGCTTCAGCAACTTCAAGGCTGAAAACTCCTGGGGCTGGGCCGCGCAGATCGGCGCCGACTACATGATCAACGACAAGTGGATGATCAACGCCCAGGCGCGTTACATCGACATCAGCACCAAGGCGACTGTGGATAACAATGCGCTGGGCCAAGGCACACGCGCCAAGGTCAATGTGGATGTTGACCCGATGGTTTACATGGTGGGTATTGGTTACAAGTTCTAAACAACACGGCATAACCCAATGTGGGAGCTGGGCTTGTGTGGGAGTCGGGCTTGCCCGCGATACAGGCACCTCGGTGTATCAGTGATACCGGGGTGATGCTATCGCAGGCAAGCCAGCTCCCACACAAGCCCAGCTCCCACATTTTTTTGTGTTGCCTTCAGCTATGTCGGTAGAACCGATCCAGCAACGCCGGCAACCCCGCCCGCCACGCCCGTGGTTTGATGCCGAAGGTGTGGAGGATTTTCTTGCAGGCCAGCACCGCGTGCTGCGGCTCGTCCGCCGCATCCGGCCGGGCCGCGTGGGCCTGGGCGGTGGGAGATTCGATCGCCAGCGGATGGAAATTGCGCGCTTCAGTAAGGATCGCCTGCCCCAGCGCCAACGGCGTGGTCGCTTCGTGGCCAGCGTAATGATAGGTGCCCCACAGCGGCGCCGCACAATCAAGTTGCTTGAGCACCGAAATGATCACCCGCGCCGCATCGTCCACCGGCGTCGGGTTGCCGCGCCGGTCATCGGCCATCAGCAATTCATCCGGCTTCTCGGCACGGGCCAGGAAGCGCCCGAGGGTGCCATCGACACTGTCATCCAGCAGCCAGCCAAAGCGCAGCAGCACATGTTGCGGGCAAGTGGCGCGCACGCTCTGCTCGATCCGCCATAACGCCTGACCGCGCAGGCCCAGGGGCACCGGCTCGTCTTTTTCGCTGTAGGCGGTGGCGCGGGAGCCATCGAACACGCGGTAGCTGGACGGTTGCAGCAAGGTGATGTTGTGGTGCTGGCACAGTTCGGCCAGGCGTTCGATGGCGAACTCCTGGGCGGCCAAACGTGTTTCGCTGACCGCTTCGGCCTGGAACCAGTCGAAATAGTAGGCGAGGTTGATCAGCGCATCGGGACGGGTGTCGTCGAGCAATTGGGTGAGGCTCGCGGCATCCCAGCCGTCTTGGGGCGGTTTAGGTGCGAGGAAACCGATGTCTTCCTCTGCACCGAGGCGAATCAGCGCCTGCCCGAGGGCATTCCCGCCGCCCAGTAACATAAGGCGCATTCGCATAGATTGAGCAGGCCCGGTCTGTTTGGAACGATGGTTATTATCGGCAGGCGTGTGCGCCTTGCCGTAGGTTGTTGCCAGAATCGTTGCATTTTGCGGGTTTGTAGCGCAACCGTCACGGACAAAGTACCTGATTGCAACTTGTTGGAATGGGCAGTATCAATCAATAGATGAACCTTCCCGAATCAACCGACACGGTATTGGACGGCTTCCACCCCGCCGTCAGTGCCTGGTTTGGCAACACTTTTCCCTCGGTGACCGGCGCCCAGGCCCAGGCGTGGCCGCTGATCCGCCAACGCCGATCAACCTTGATCGCCGCGCCCACAGGCTCCGGCAAAACCCTGACCGCGTTCCTGGCGGTGCTCGATGACCTGGTGCATCAAAGCTTGGCCAACGGTGGGCAACTGCCGGACGAAACGCTGGTGGTGTACGTGTCGCCGCTCAAGGCGCTGTCCAACGATATCCAGATCAACCTGCAAAACCCGCTGGCCGGCATCACCGCGCAATTGCAGGCGCTGGGTTTGCCACCGCTGACTATCCGCACCGCCGTGCGTACCGGCGACACCCCGCAAAAAGACCGCGCACTCATGCGCAAACGGCCGCCGCATATCCTCGTCACCACACCGGAATCGCTCTACGTGCTGCTGGGCTCGGACTCCGGTCGGCAGATGCTGGCCAGCACGCGCACGGTGATCGTCGACGAAATCCACGCCATCGCCGCCGGCAAGCGCGGCAGCCACCTGGCTCTGAGCCTGGAGCGCCTGCAAGGGTTATGCAGCGAGCCATTGACCCGCGTCGGCCTGTCGGCCACGCAAAAGCCTATCGAGGCGGTGTCGCGATTTTTGGTCGGCAGCGGGCGTGAGTGCGCCATCGTCGATATCGGCCACGCGCGCCCCCGCGACCTGGATATCGAAGTACCACCAGTGCCGCTCTCGGCGGTGATGGCCAACGATGTGTGGGAATTGGTTTACGACCGCCTCGCCACGCTGGCCCGCGAACACCGCACTACGCTGGTGTTTGTCAACACCCGGCGCCTGGCCGAACGCTTGGCCCGGCACTTGAGCGAGCGTTTGGGCAAGACCGCTGTGGCCGCGCACCACGGCAGCCTGGCCAAAGAGCTGCGCCTGGACGCCGAGCAACGGCTCAAGGCCGGTGAACTGCAAGTGCTGATCGCCACCGCGTCGCTGGAGTTGGGGATTGATATCGGTGAGGTCGACCTGGTGTGCCAGATCGGCTCGCCCGGTTCCATCAACGGTTTTCTGCAAAGGGTCGGGCGTTCCGGTCACCAGGTCGGCGGCACGCCCAAGGGGCGACTGTTCGCCACCACCCGTGATGATTTGATCGAATGCGCCGCCCTGCTCGACTGCGTGCGGCGCGGCGAACTGGACACCTTGCACATCCCCATCGCCCCGCTGGACGTGCTGGCCCAACAAATCATCGCCGAAGTCAGCGCCCGCGAATGGCCGGAACAGGCATTGCTGGACCTCATCCGTCGCGCCTCACCCTACGCCGCACTCGATGAACGCCACTACCAGGCGCTGCTGCACATGCTCGCCGACGGCTATAACGGCCGCCAGGGCATCCGCAGTGCCTACCTGCACCGTGACGCCGTGACCCACACCCTGCGCGCCCGCCGTGGCGCCAAACTCACCGCCGTGACCAGCGGTGGCACCATCCCCGACAACGCCGACTACAGCGTATTGCTGGAGCCTCAGAGCCTGAACATCGGCAGCGTCAACGAAGACTTCGCGGTGGAGAGCATCGCCGGGGATATCTTTCAGCTCGGTAATACGTCCTATAGAATCCTGCGGGTAGAAAGCGGCAAGGTGCGCGTCGAAGATGCCCACGGCCAGCCGCCGACCATCCCCTTCTGGCTGGGTGAAGCACCGGGGCGCAGCAACGAGTTGTCGTCGGCAGTCGCACGTTTTCAGGGGCAGTTGGACGCTCTGCTCAGCACCACGCCCGGTGACCTGCAACCCGCGCAAGACTGGCTCACCGCCAGCCTTGGCCTGAACCGCGCCAGCGCCGAGCAGATCCTTGATTACCTGGCCCGTGCGCGCCTGGCGCTGAGCGCATTACCGTCCCAGGACACATTGATCATGGAACGGTTTTTCGATGAGTCCGGCGGCACTCAGTTGATCATCCACACGCCGTTCGGCAGCCGCATCAACCGTGCGTGGGGTCTGGCGCTGCGCAAGCGTTTTTGCCGCACGTTCAACTTTGAATTGCAGGCAGCCGCCAGTGAGAATGCAATCGTGCTGTCGCTGTCCACCAGCCACAGTTTTGAGCTGGATGAAGTGTGGCGCTATGTGAACAGCAACAGCGCCGAACACCTGCTGATTCAGGCCGTATTGGATGCACCGCTGTTTGGCGTGCGCTGGCGCTGGAATGCCGGTGTGGCCCTGGCGTTGCCGCGCTACACCGGCGGGCGCAAGGTGGCGCCGCAGATCCAGCGCATGAAAAGCGAAGACCTGATCGCCAGCGTGTTTCCCGACCAGATTGCCTGCCTGGAAAACCTCGCCGGTGAACGCGAAGTACCCGAACACCCGCTGGTTGAGCAAACCCTCGACGACTGCCTGCACGAAGCCATGGACAGCGAAGGTTGGCTGACGCTGTTGCGGCGCATGGAGCGCGGCGAAGTGCGCCTGATCAGCCGCGACCTGCCTGCGCCCTCGCCCATGGCCGCCGAAATTCTCAGCGCGCGGCCCTACACCTTTCTCGACGACGCGCCATTGGAAGAGCGCCGCACCCAGGCCGTGCTCAACCGTCGCTGGAGCGACCCTCGCAGTACCGACGACCTCGGCGCGCTGGACGCCGAGGCTATTGCCGGCGTGCGTGAAGAAGCCTGGCCCGCGCCCAATGGCCTGGATGAAATGCATGAAGCGCTGATGAGCCTGGCCTGTATCGCCGACAACGAAGTCACGCCGCAATGGGCCGAGTGGTTGCATGCCTTGGCCAAGGGCGGGCGCGCCCATCAACTGGACAATGGCCTGTGGGTAGCGGTGGAACGCCTGAGTTGCCTGCAAGCGATCTATCCGAATGACTTGCCGTTGTTGCCGGGCTTCGATGAGCCCTGGACCTTTGACGATGCACTGGCCGAAGTGCTGCGCGCGCGCCTCGGCGGTTTCGGCCCATTGAGCCTGGTCGAGATCGCCACGCCGTTGGCGCTGCCGGTCGCGGATATCAGCCAGGCACTCGCGCGTCTGGAGCAGGAAGGCTATGTGCTGCGCGGCCATTTCAGCCCCGGCGCCACCCAGGAACAATGGTGCGAGCGGCATTTGCTCGCGCGTATCCATCGCTACACAGTCAAGCGTCTGCGCCGGGAAATCGAGCCGGTGGCGCTGCAGGACTTCATGCGCTTTCTGTTCGATTGGCAGCACCTGTCCGACGGCACCCGTGGCCAGGGCAGCGCAATGTTGCCGCAGATTGTCGGGCAGTTCGAAGGTTACGCCGCCGCCACCTCGGCCTGGGACAGCGACTTGCTCAGTGCGCGGCTCAAGAACTATTCCTCCACCTGGCTCGACGAGCTGTGCCGCAGCGGCAAACTGGTATGGACGCGCCTGAGCAACAAGGCCGGTGCCCTGGCACTGCGCAGTACGCCGGTGGTGTTGCTGCCGCGCAGCCAAGTGCCGTTGTGGAGCGGGCTGACCGAACCGACCGACAGCACCACGCTGTCGCCCAAGGCGCAAAAAGTCCACCTGGCGCTGCGTGAACACGGCGCGCTGTTTTTCGACGAACTGGTGCACGAAGCCCATCTGATGCGCAGCGAACTGGAAACCGCCTTGCAGGAACTGGTGGGCGCAGGGCTGGTGAATGCCGACAGCTTTGCCGGGCTGCGAGCCTTGACCACGCCCGCCAGCAAACGCCAGGCCCGCAGTAGCCGGCGTGGGCGCGGGGCGTTTATTGGCGGCATGGACGACGCCGGGCGCTGGGCCTTGTTGCGCCGCTCGCCCAGCGCCGCCGGCCCGCATTCGGCCGAGACCCTGGAGCATGTGGCGATGACCCTGCTGCGCCGTTATGGCGTGGTATTCTGGCGGTTGCTGGAGCGGGAGCCCGACTGGCTGCCAAGCTGGCGCGAATTGCTGCGCACCTTCCATCGCCTGGAAGCGCGGGGTGAGATTCGCGGCGGGCGGTTTGTGAGTGGTTTGGCGGGGGAACAGTTTGCGTTGCCGGAGGCGATTCCCCTGTTACGCGAGGTACGCCGTCGCCCACATGACGGCAGTTTGATTGCGGTGTGCGGGGCGGACCCGTTGAACCTGGTGGGCACCTTGCTACCGGGCAGCAAAGTGCCTGCGGTGAGTGGTAACCGGATTGTGTATCGCGATGGCTTGCCGGCGGCGGTGATGGTCGCGGGTAAGCAGCAGGTGTTGCTGGAGGAGGATTTGCAGGCGGTGCAGGAGAGGTTGATCAGGCGCTGAACCCTCTGTTGACCTTGCCGGCCTCATCGCGGGCAAGCCCGGCTCCCACAGGGGAATGCATTCCAACGGTGGGAGCTGGCTTGCCTGCGATGAGGCCGGAACATTCATTACATCATTGAGGCCTGTGCTGCTCGGTCACCACCACCGCACCCGGCACCTCCTCACCCGCCTCATCCACATGCGCCGAACGCTTGGGCAGCCAAACCTGCTGTGGATAAGTTTGCGCGAAGTGCACCTCATCACAGTTATCCACAAGTTTTTTCAGGCGTTGGTTAAACGCGCGGCTCACAGCATATTGCCCGCCCGACACGGTACGGAACTGCGCCGTCAGCACCACGCCGTTGAGGTCCATCTTGTCGACCCCGAACACTTCCAGCGGACCTTGCAGGTTGTACTTGAGGAACACATCGTCGCGGATCGACTGCCCCGCCTCACGGATCAGCTCCACAGCCTTGTCCACGTCGGTGTCGTAGGTGAACTGCACCGAGAAGAACGCATAGGCAAACTGCCGCGACTGGTTGGTGACCGCCTTGATCTGCCCGAACGGCACCGAGTGCACAAACCCCTTGCCGTCTCGCAGGCGCAGGGTGCGGATGGTCAGGCCTTCCACGGTGCCGGCATGGCCGGAGTCGAGCACTACCCAATCGCCGATCGACAGCGTGTCTTCAATGATGATGAACAGGCCGGTGATCACGTCCTGCACCAACTGCTGGGAGCCAAAACCGATGGCCAGACCGACCACACCGGCACCGGCCAGCAGAGGTGCGACATTGATGCCCAGGTTAGCCATGGTGGTGATCGCGCAGATCACCACCAGCACGATCTTCACCGCATTGCGCAACAACGGCAGGATGGTTTTGACTCGCGTGCTGGGCTGGCGACTGGAGCGCTTGTTGACCGGCGGCTTCAAGGCTTCCTGGATCGCCGTGTCGAGCACCACCCAGAACAGCCAGGTCACCAGCAGGATCAGGCCAATGCTGCTGAGGGAATCGCTGATCGCCCGGCCTACCGAGTTACGCTGGGCAAATTCGAACAGCGATACACCCCAGATACGCCCGAGAATTTCGATAAACGCGATGGCCATGGCGATGCGCAGTATTGCGTGCAGCAGGCTGAGGA
The DNA here is from genome assembly GCF_012985445.1 of Pseudomonas sp. WS 5532. NCBI lineage: Bacteria > Pseudomonadati > Pseudomonadota > Gammaproteobacteria > Pseudomonadales > Pseudomonadaceae > Pseudomonas > Pseudomonas sp. WS 5532. The sequence goes on along the minus strand of NZ_JAAQWK010000005.1, from coordinate 49,702 downwards.
AGCGCTCTTTGTAGGCGCTGCTGCGCTGGATCGCCACCTGGCTGCGGGACTTGAACAGGTGTTGCAACACCGTGCTGAGAAACACTGTGCCGATCAACAGAATCGTGGTGAACAGCGCGCAACGCAAAGCTTTCTGGTTATCGTCGCCGGCACCGATCAGGTTGATCGCCGAGACCAGCACCATCAACAGAATCGGCCAATACCACAGCCCGGAAAACACTCGCAGCGATTGCTGCAGCGCCGGGTGTTTGAGGCGCTGGGCCAGCGGCCGATTGCGGATCAGATGCGCGACCGGACGGCGCAGGCGCACCACCAGCACGCCGAAAATCACCGCCGCGAACAGGCCGGTAAACACCGCGATGCTGCTGGTGATATTGCCACCCAACTGGCGCGCGATCTGCGGGCTGGTCAGGGCATCGCTGAGGGCGGCGAGAAAGCCGATCAGGAACAGCGGCTTGGGGCAATAGTTGCGAATGATCTGCACGGCCGGGCGTTTATGGCCGACGTTGAACATGACGATGACGCACAACAGCATCGACGTCGAGAAGATGCCGCTGCTGGTGGCATAGGCAAAACACAGCGCCAGCGCACGGCCTACGGAGCTGGGTAAAAAGTGGCTGACGTAAAGCGTCAGCGGCAGGCAGATCACGGCTGGAATCGTGTAGGGCACCACGTAGCCAAGAACGCCCTGCAGACGCCCGCGCTGTGCAACGAAACGCCGCCGACCCAGGCGTTGCACGCTAAAGCGCCCCAGCAGTGTGAGCGCCGCAAAGGCGCCGACCCACACCCCGGACAGCAGCAGGAAGTCCCCGGCCACGCTCCACGGCGAACGTTGCGCGGTTTGATCGACCAGCCGCCCGACCTCATCCGCCGCACGGTCGGCGCGCAGGCGCCAGGCGTCGATGAGGTTCTGGTTGAGGTCGAGTTTGTCTTGCACATCGTCAATGCTGGAGCTGATGGCGCCGAGCAGGCCACCTTCGACCAGCAACTCCGGCTTGGCTGGAGCCTCAGCTGCCGCAGGGGCCGCGGCCGCGGCTTGCAGCGCGCCATTGCCACACACCAACAGCGCGACGAGCAGTAATGCAGTCTTTAGATTCAGCAAAACACCGGGCTCCTTCAGCAGGGTCTGTAAGGAACTGACGGGTTTGAGCGCTGATCGTTCCCACGCTCTGCGTCCATGGGACGCGGAGCGTCCCGGGCTGCGTTACCACGCGGGGCGTGGGAACGATCGGTTAACAGCACCGCCTGTAGGTCACTCGAAACTTTCCGTCAACACCCGCAGTCAGCCAATAACATCAGCCAATAACACAGGCTTCACCCTTTACTTATCCACAGGAGCGATCATGGCTGCGATTGCCGACTGGGTGCCCGTTACGCCCAGCACCGCCATCACCCGCTTCACCGTGCTGACGGTGAATATCCATAAGGGTTTCACCGCGTTGAACCGACGCTTCATCCTGCCCGAGTTGCGTGAGGCGGTGCGCAGCGTGGGCGCCGACATGGTGTTCCTGCAGGAAATCCACGGCACCCATGAGCGGCACCCGCAGCGTTACAGCGACTGGCCGAAGATGCCGCAGTATGAGTTCCTCGCCGACAGCATCTGGCCGCAGTTCGCCTACGGCCGCAACGCGGTCTACCCGCATGGCGACCACGGCAACGCGCTGCTGTCCAAATTCCAGATCATCCGCTACGACAACCTCGACATCTCCCAGAGCGGCCATGAAAGCCGTGGCCTGCTGCATTGCGTGCTGCGCTTGCCGGGCAGCGGCCAAGAGGTGCATGCGATCTGCATGCACCTGGGCCTGCGCGAGGTGCATCGCCAGCAGCAATTGCGTTTGCTGGAGCAGCGCATTGCCGAGATTCCGGCTGACGCGGCGCTGATCGTCGCCGGTGATTTCAATGACTGGCGCCACAAGGCCGACCTGAGCCAAAGCGGGCTCAGGGAAGTGTTTATCGAAGCCCATGGCAAACCGGCGCGCACCTTTCCGGCGCGCCTGCCATTGCTGCCTTTGGATCGCATCTATGTGCGTAACCTGAAGGTGCATAACCCCAGGGCGCTGACGACGCGGCCCTGGTCTCACCTGTCAGACCACGTGCCGCTGTCGGTGGAGATCGAACTATGAATGTCGCCGTGGAACACATTGCCACCGACCAGCCACCGGATGATGCCAAGGCCCGCGACCTGGATTACGGCTGGCAACCGGGCAACCGCATTGAGCTGCTGGAGAACGGCGAGGCGTACTTTCCCGCCGTCTTCGAGGCCATGCGCCGGGCGCAGCGGGAGATCTTGCTGGAGACCTTTATTCTGTTCGAAGACAAGGTTGGCAATGAGCTGCAAGGCATCCTGATTGAGGCGGCGCAGCGTGGCGTAAAGGTGATCGTCAGCCTCGATGGCTTTGGCTGCGGCGAACTGAGCCCTGCCTTTCTCAGTGAGCTGGCCGAGGCCGGGGTGACGGTGCAAATGTTTGACCCGGCAGCGAAGATAGTGGGCATTCGCACCAACTGGTTCCGTCGCCTGCACCGCAAGATTGTGGTGGTGGACGCCGCCGTGGCGTTTATCGGCGGGATCAATTTTTCTGCCGACCACTTGGGTGATTTCGGCCCCGAAGCCAAGCAGGATTATGCCGTGCAGGTAAGCGGCCCGGCCGTGGCGGACCTGCATCATTTCGCCCTCGCCCAAAGTGGCCGCCAGGTGCGCACGCGACGCGGCTGGCGACGGCGCCAGCAACGGCCATCGCTGTGGCCGACGCACACCGACGACGGCCTGGTGCGCCTGATTTATCGCGATAACCTGCAACATCGCGATGATATCGAAGAGGCCTATATACACGCCTTGAGCAAGGCGCAAAAACGCGTGGTGATTGCCAACGCCTACTTCTTCCCAGGCTATCGCCTGCTGCGTGAAATCCGCAATGCCGCGCGACGTGGCGTACAGGTGCAACTGATCATGCAGGGCCAACCCGATGTGCTGCTGGCCAAGCTCGCCGCGCGCATGCTGTATGACTATTTGCTCAAGGATGGCGTAGTGATTCACGAGTATTGCCAGCGCCCGTTGCATGGCAAAGTGGCCTTGGTGGATGACGACTGGAGCACTGTGGGTTCGAGCAACCTGGACCCATTGAGCCTGTCGCTGAACCTGGAAGCCAACGTGCTGATTCGTGATCGCGCGTTCAATCAACAGCTGTACGAAAGCCTGGAAACACTGGCGCGCAATCATTGCCGGACCATGCCGGAAAACCGCAAGCCGCGCCTGTGGTTATGGCGATTGACCGTGGGCTTTTTGGTGTTCCATGTCATGCGGCACTTCCCCGCGCTGACGGGCTGGCTGCCAGCACACAAACCGCGTCTCAAGCCATTCGAGAGCCAGGCCCATGAGCACTGAAAGCGGCGGCTCGCGGTTCAAGCGCTGGAAGAAACCGCTGACGTTCGCGTTTTTTCTGCTGCTGATTGTGCTGTTCATCCTGCTCGCGCGGCGCATCGACTGGAGCGAAGTGCTGCAAACGCTGGCGGCCTTCAAGCTGCGCACGCTGCTGATCGCCGGTGGGCTGACGCTCTGCAGCTTTCTTGTCTACGCCAGCTTCGACCTGATCGGCCGCACCTACATTCGCCAGGATTTGCGTTGGAAGCAGATCCTGCCGGTCGGGATCATCAGCTATGCCTTTAACCTCAACCTGAGCGCGTGGGTCGGCGGCATTGCCATGCGCTATCGGCTGTACTCGCGGCTCGGGGTGAGCACCAGCAATATCGCCAAGATTCTTGGGCTGAGCCTGGCCACCAACTGGTTTGGCTATATGGCTGTGGCCGGAGGGGTATTCAGCAGTGGGTTGGTGACCATGCCGCCGGGCTGGAAGGTCAGCAGCGCCGCGTTGCAAGGCATTGGCGTGGTGTTGGTGCTGGCCAGCCTGGGTTATCTGGCGGCCTGCCAGTTTGCAAAGAAACGCGCGTGGTCGATCAAAGGCATCGAGATCAACTTGCCGTCGTTGCGCATGGCTTGTTTGCAACTGGCACTCGGTGCGTTGAATTGGTCGTTGATGGCGGCGGTGATCTTTACGTTGCTGCCCGCCAAGCTGGACTACCCGCTGGTATTGGGCGTGTTGCTGATCAGCGCGATTGCCGGGGTGATCACCCATATCCCCGCCGGGCTCGGTGTGCTGGAAGCAGTGTTTATCGGGCTGATGCAGCATGAGGCGTCGCGGGGCAGTTTGCTTGCAGGGCTGATTGCCTACCGGGCGATCTACTTTATTTTGCCGCTGCTGGTGGCGTTGGTGATGTACCTGGCGGTGGAGGCCAAGGCCAAGGCGTTGCGGGTCAAGAAAACACCGGCGTGAACGGTGTCGGCAGTTCGATCGCCATCGCGGGCAAGCCCGCTCCCACAGGTTGCAATACATTCCAAGTGTGGGAGCCGGGCTTGCCCGCGATGAGGCCCTAAAGGGCACCCCACTATCGTGACTGAATAATGCTCAACCGCTCCCCCACCACCATCTCGGTAATCCAGTCCACCAGGATCGAGGTGTAGGCCTGCTGCGACACCGGGTCGCTCAACGAATGATCGGCGCCATCGATGATCCGATGGGTCAGCGAATGGGTGTTCTGGCAGGCCGCGCGGTAACTCATGATGGTGGCATGGGGCACATGGTCGTCGGTTTCCGACTCGACGATCAACACATCACCGCTGAACTTGGCGCAGGCATGCAGGGCGCGATTGGTCTCGGCGTGTACCAGGGTGCTGCGGTAATCCATCAGGTCGGCCTTATCCAGATCGCGCTTGGGCTTGAGCCACTCCTGGTCGCGATACAACGCCGGCACGCGCAGCGCCAACCAGCGTACCGGCCGCAATGAAGTGAGAATCGCCGCCAGATAGCCGCCATAACTGGTGCCCACCACGGCCACGGCCGAGGTGTCGATGGCGGGGTGTGAGAGCAGCCGATCATAGGCCGCCAGCAAATCGCGCAGGTTGTCTTCACGGGTGACGCGGGACAAGGGAATGCCGGTGCCGGCGTGGCCGCGCAGGTCGAAAGTCAGGCATACGCAGCCTAAACCGGCGATGCCCTTGGCGCGCTCAAGATCGCGTTCCTGGCTACCGCCCCAGCCGTGCACAAACAAAACGCCGGGGACTTTGGATTTTGGGCTCAGGAAGGTGCCGCTCATCTGTTCGTCGTCGATATCGATCGCAATGCTTTCGCTTCTAGCCGTCATAAGATTTAACCGTCACATACTTGAGAAGAAAGTCGCTGTTTTCGGCCGGGCCGCGATACACCTCAATAGCGTGCGCCGGCAGCGGTTGGTCCACATAGGTCTCTACCGAGGACACATGAATCGCCCGCAGGCCGGGGTTATTGATAAAGCTTTGCAGCGCGGCGACTTCCGCGCTGCTGGCCCCACCCATGCGCCAGGATTGTTCGAGCACGCCACTACGGCGTTGGCCGTCACTGTCCAGGCCTTGGGCAATGTCGTAATTGCGCCGCGAGGCATAGAAACCAGGGTAGGCCTCATCGGCGGCACTGTCGAAGACCTGGGCTTGTTGGATGGCTTCGCGCACATCGTCGGGCAAATCGAGCTCAAGCAGATCTTCATAGCCACCGGGCACCACCAGCAAGGTCGAGCCGCCGTAAACCTCTTCACCGTGCCCGTCCTGGGTGAGGTATTGCTCGCCGCAGTAGCTGATCACGTGATCGCCGATAAAGCTCTGGCCCACACTGTGGGTGGTGACGTCGTGCAGATCCTGCTCCAGCACTACGCCGTCGTTGAACAGCTGCGCCGCTTCGGGTCGCGCCAGCAAAGCCTCGAATGCGTCGAGGCTGTGGATAACTTCCTGGCCGCGTCCGGCACAGGCATGCACCGGTTTCATGCGAATCGGCCCGCTGTAGAGCAAGCGCGTGGCGGCAGGCAATGCGTCTTCAAGGGCAAACACGCTGAGCCCGTCGAGAACAACCGTGCGCACACGCTCACAGAACGCTGGCGACCAGCCTTCAGGCGCCGTGGCGTCAGGACTCAGCAGGCCGTGGGTGATCGCTTTGGTACAGATGAATGCGTGATCGACATAACCGCCCCACAGATCTTCCGGCCCTTTGATATTGAGCGGCCGCGCTTGGTCGGGACCGACCAGGGTTTGGGTGGGTAACACATACAAGTCGAGACCGGCGTGTAACTGCGGGTCATAGCTGCCGCCGAATTTAAGCCCAAGGATCTGCGCCAGCCAGCGCGCGAGGGCGCGATTGGTTTCGACTTCATGCTGCGGCGCCCCTTCTCTTGTGGAGTGGGCGACTACGCGTTTTTTGCGTTGAATCGGGGTCATGCGTCCCCCTTGGCGATCCTGCCATGTGTGTGCGAGGAAGGTTGCATGGATCACGCCAAGGCAAGGCTGGGGAGGATGGCCGTTAAATCAAACAGTTACTGACACAGCGATGGCACAAAGCCTGTTTTATTCTGCACGACAGGGGTTTAAACGGACGGTGTTCTGCACGACGCCGCCATCAAAGCAGCTGCGTGGATGGCGACGGGCCAGCTAAGATGCAAGGCACTGCCAACCATCATAAGGACACCCATGGCCAAGCAAGCGCTCATCCTCATCGATATCCAGAACGATTACTTCCCCGAGGGCAAGTGGCCGCTCGATGGCGTGGAAGCCGCGGCGGACAAGGCCGCGCAGGTGCTGCAGGCGTTTCGCCAGGCGGGCAACGCCGTTGTCCATGTGCGCCATGAGTTCACCAGCGAAGACGCGCCCTTCTTCACGCCAGGCTCCGAGGGCGCGCACCTGCATGCCAAGGTACTCAACGAGGGTAATGAGCCTGTGGTACTTAAGCACTTTGTGAACGCGTTTCGCGGGACAAACCTGCGCACCGTGCTGGAACAACGCGCCATCACTGACGTGGTGGTGGTCGGCAACATGAGCCATATGTGCATCGACGCCGTGGTGCGGGCTGCGGCAGACCTGGGCTACCAGGTCACGCTGATTCATGACGCCTGCGCGACCCGCGACCAGGTATTCAATGGCCAGGTGATTGCGGCGGCGCAGGTGCATGGCGCTTATATGGCATCGCTGGCTTTCGGGTATGCCAGCGTGGTGTCGACGGATGAATACTTGAAGGCGCAAGCGGCGGCGCAATGACCACCGCTTGTTTGCGGCCCTCAGCGGGTTGCGATGATGAACAGACGCGGAAAAGGCAGTAATACAGTGCCGTCAGCCAGGGCCGGGTAAGCCTGGGTAATACGCGCCTGGTATTGCTGTAGGAATGCGGCTTTTTCGCTATCGGTCAACGGTGCAAGAAACGGCCGCAATGCAGAAGCCTTGAACCACTCCACCACCGCCCCGTGATCGGCCAGCGGGTGTTGATAGGTGGTGCGCCACACGTCGACGGTGCTGCAATGTTTGCTCAGCAGCTCGTAGTAGTAACTGGCGGTGTGCCGCTCATTGTGTTTGACCGCACCGATCTTTGCCGCCCACGAGCCATCTGCCGCCACTTCGCGGGCCAGCCGGTGGGCAGGTTCGTCGAGGTTGTCCGGGGTTTGTACGGCGAGGGTGCCGCCGGGTGTCAGTTGGTCGAGCAGATGCGGATAAAGCGTGGCGTGGTCAGGTAACCATTGCAGGGACGCGTTGGCGAGGATCACATCGAACTTCTGGCCTGGGTTCCAGGCGGCGATGTCTGCCAGCTCGAAACTCAGTTTCGGCAAACGCTTGCGGGCGTCGACCAGCATGTCGTCGGAGCTGTCCATGCCCGTAACGTGCGCCTGCGGGAAACGCTCGGCCACCACTTCAGTGGAATTGCCAGGGCCGCACCCCAGGTCGACGGCGCTACGCACATCGGTATTGGGAATGGCCGCGACCAAGTCACGGACCGGGCGGGTGCGTTGCTGTTCAAACATCGTGTATTGCTTGGCAGACCAGGTCATCGCGGCTTTCCTTCTTTGTTAGCGGTGACCACAGCCTAAGTCTTGTGAGCCATGAGAACAAATGCCAGGATTGGCAAACTCCCATACCTTGAAAGTATCCTTATGTTGGAGCTTCGCCAGCTTAAAGCCTTCGTGGCTATTGCCGAGGAAGGCTACATCACCCGCGCCGCAGAACGCCTGGGCATGCAGCAACCGCCGTTGACACGCTTGCTGCAAAGTCTTGAAACGCAATTGGGTGTGGTGTTGATGGAGCGCCTGCCCCGCGGCGTGCGCCCAACCACTGCCGGCCTCGCGTTGCTGGACGAGGCGCGTGACATCCTGGCGCGGGCCGAGGGTGTGGCCGACGTGGTGCGCCGTGCCGCCCGGGGTGAACGGGGCCGACTCGCTATCGGCTTTACCAGCTCGGCGGCGTTGCACCCGTTTGTGCCCAGCGTGCTGCGGCGGTTTCGCGAGGCCTTTGTGGGGGTCTCGGTGGTACTGGAGGAAGCGGGAACCGGCGAACTGCTGGACGCGCTGGTGCAGGAAAAACTGGATGCCGCGTTTATCCGCTCACCGCTCAGTGGCACGCAACAGTTGCAGGACGAACCGATCCTGGTGGAGCCGATGCTGCTGGCGCTGCCGACCGATCACCCGCTGGCACTCGACGCTGGAGGCCCCCTACCCTTGGCGGCGCTGGCGGATGAAGCCTTCGTGCTCTATCGCCGTCGCGTGGGGCTGGGTTTGTATGACGCCATTCTGGTGGCCTGCCGTGAAGCGGGGTTCAGCCCGCAAGTGGTGCAGGAGGCGCCACGCATGACAGCGACCTTGAGCCTTGTGGCTGCGGGGCTTGGCGTCTCCATCGTGCCCGCCTCCATGCAGCGGCTGCGCGGCGATGGCATTATTTATCGCGAGCTGATCGAGTGCCAGAGCCTGGTGGCGCCGTTGCATTTGGCCACGCGTATTGGTGACAGCTCGGCGGTTTTGCGCAGGTTCAAGGAGATGGTGGTCACAGCGGCCGCGACGGACGCCTGATTGCAGGCATTAAAAAACCCCCGAGGCTTTCGCCTGCGGGGGTTTTGCTCGTTCCGGGCCTTGGACCTTAGAACGGGATATCGTCATCAAAGCTGTCGAAATCCGGAGCCGGCTGTGGAGCGGCCTGCTGTGGAGGCGGTGCCTGGCGCGACTGTTGCGGAGCCGACTGCTGCGGGCGCGGAGCCTGCTGGCGTGGGGTCGGAGCGGACTGCTGGTAGTTATTGCCCCCGCCCTGTTGGTCGCCCTGCTGTGGACGGCCGCCCAGCAGTTGCATGGTGCCTTGCATGTCCACCACGATTTCGGTGGTGTAACGCTTGATGCCGTCTTTTTCCCACTCGCGGGTTTGCAGTTTGCCTTCGATGTAGACCTGCGAACCTTTGCGCAGGTATTCACCGGCGATTTCTGCCACCTTGCCGAACATCGACACACGGTGCCATTCGGTTTTCTCGACCTTCTGGCCAGTCTGCTTGTCGGTCCACTGTTCGCTGGTCGCCAGACTCAAGTTGGTCACGGCGTTACCGTTAGGCAAGTAGCGAACTTCGGGATCCTGGCCGCATGTACCGACCAATATGACTTTGTTAACCCCACGGGCCATAACGTTCTCCTAGGCTGGGCGCGCTGTCGGCACTGGGTTGACCAGTTGCTCGAGCGTCGCGCGATCCAATAATTCGGTGTCTAATTTGATGTAGATGGCGGCTTCTTCTGCAATAACCACGGCATCTGTAACCCCGGTAACGGCCTTGAGGCGCTCAACCAGACCGGCTTCGCGGATCGCTTCTGGCGATAACGGCAAACGCAGGCTCGTCACATAGGGAGGTTCGCGCATGGTAACAGCAAAGGCCAACCAAAGTGCAGCCAGCCCGGCGCATCCGAGGAACACAACCGACAAACCGCCATGCTGGAACATCCAGCCGCCCATGATGCCGCCAAGCGCAGAACCCAGGAACTGGCTGGTGGAATACACCCCCATCGCCGTGCCCTTGCCGCCGGCCGGTGAAACTTTACTGATCAGCGAAGGCAGCGAAGCCTCCAGCAGGTTGAACGCGGTGAAGAACACCACCGTGCCGATTACCAGCGCCCGCAGGCTGTCGCCGAACTTCCAGAAGAATAGCTCAGTGAGCATCAGCGTCGCGACGGCGCCGAGCAAAACTCGTTTCATTTTGCGTTTCTTCTCGCCATAGATGATGAACGGGATCATGGCGAAGAACGAAATCAGTAGTGCGGTGAGGTACACCCACCAGTGCTGTTCCTTGGGCAAACCGGCTTTTTGCACCAGTGCCAGGGGCAGCGCGACGAAGCTGCACATCAGCATTGCGTGCAACACGAAGATACCTAAATCCAGGCGCAGCAGGTCCGGGTGCTTGAGCGTCGGCAACAATGCCTTGCGTGCGACGCCGGACTCACGGTGCTGCAAGGTGCCGGTGGAGCGCGGCACCATGAAGGCCACGATCACGATGCCGAACAACGCCATGCCGCCGGTGGCGAGGAACAGCCCGTGCAAACCGAAGGCACGGGTCAGCAAGGGGCCGACGACCATCGCAACGGCGAATGAAAGGCCGATGGTCATGCCGATCATGGCCATGGCCTTGGTGCGGTGTTGTTCGCGGGTCAGGTCCGAGAGCAGCGCCATCACCGCTGCGGAAATCGCCCCGGCGCCCTGTAGGACGCGCCCGGCAATCACCCCCCAAATAGAATCAGACTGGGCCGCGAGCACGCTGCCGAGGGCGAACACGATCAGCCCCAGGTAGATGATGGGACGACGGCCGATACGGTCGGAAATGATCCCGAACGGGATCTGAAAAAGCGCCTGGGTCAGGCCATAGGCGCCAATCGCCAGGCCGATCAGTGCGGGGGTCGCTCCTGCGAGATCCATTCCATAGGTCGCCAGCACCGGCAACACCATAAACATGCCTAGCATACGGAACGCGAACACCAGGGCCAGACCGCTTGCTGCTCGGGTCTCGCCGCTACTCATGCGTTCGCTGTGGGGATCGTGCATGGAAAAACCTCGTGTGAACCGGCGGCGATTCTACCAGTCCCATCGATTGAGAGGGTATATGCGGCGCTTTGCCGCGCAGCTTTCATGTAAGGCTGCACCCGGCACTTTGGCAGTGTATATTCATCCAGTCTTTAGCCGTATACTCCCGCATTATTTACGCCCGCCGTGCGAGGCCATCTTGGACAAGATCCTGATTCGTGGGGCTAGAACCCACAACCTGAAGAACATCGACCTGACCCTGCCCCGGGACAAACTGATCGTCATCACCGGCTTGTCCGGCTCGGGCAAATCGTCCCTGGCGTTCGACACGCTGTATGCCGAGGGCCAGCGCCGCTATGTGGAATCGCTGTCGGCCTATGCGCGACAGTTCCTGTCAATGATGGAAAAACCCGACGTCGACACCATTGAAGGCCTGTCGCCGGCGATTTCCATCGAACAGAAGTCGACCTCCCATAACCCGCGTTCCACCGTGGGCACCATCACTGAAATCTACGACTACCTGCGCCTGCTGTATGCGCGCGTAGGTATTCCACGCTGCCCGGACCACGACATTCCGCTGGAAGCCCAGACCGTCAGCCAGATGGTCGACCTGGTGCTGGCCCAGCCGGAAGGCGCCAAGCTGATGCTGCTGGCGCCGGTGATTCGCGAGCGCAAGGGTGAGCACCTGTCGGTGTTCGAAGAGCTGCGTGCCCAGGGCTTTGTGCGGGCGCGCATCAACGGCAAGCTGTATGAGCTGGACGAAGCGCCGAAGCTCGACAAGCAGAAGAAGCATTCGATTGATGTGGTGGTCGACCGCTTCAAGGTACGCGCCGACTTGCAGCAGCGTTTGGCGGAATCGTTCGAGACCGCGCTGAAGCTGGCCGATGGTATTGCCCTGGTCGCACCGATGGATGACGAACCGGGCGAAGAGATCATCTTCTCCGCACGTTTTGCCTGCCCGATCTGCGGCCATGCGATCAGCGAGCTGGAACCCAAGCTGTTTTCCTTCAACAACCCGGCCGGGGCCTGCCCGACGTGCGATGGCCTGGGGGTGAAGCAGTTCTTCGACATCAAGCGCCTGGTCAACGGTGACCTGACCTTGGCGGAAGGTGCCATACGCGGCTGGGACAGGCGCAACGTCTATTACTTCCAGATGCTGGGGTCGCTGGCGTCGCACTATAAATTCAGCCTGGAAGTGCCGTTCAACCAACTGCCAGCCGAGCAGCAGAAAGTCATCCTGCACGGTAGCGGCTCGCAGAATGTCGATTTCAAATACCTGAACGACCGCGGCGATATCGTCAAACGCTCGCACCCGTTCGAGGGCATCGTGCCCAACCTGGAGCGGCGCTACCGCGAGACCGAATCGGCGAGCGTACGCGAAGAGCTGGCGAAATTCCTCAGCACCCAGCCGTGCCCCGACTGCCGCGGCACGCGCCTGCGTCGTGAGGCGCGGCACGTATGGGTAGGCGAGAAGACGTTGCCGGCAGTAACCAACCTGCCGATCGGCGATGCCTGTGAATACTTCGGTGTACTCAAGCTGACCGGCCGCCGTGGGGAAATTGCCGACAAGATTCTCAAGGAAATTCGCGAGCGCTTGCAGTTCCTGGTCAACGTCGGCCTGGACTACCTGTCGCTGGATCGCAGCGCGGATACCTTGTCCGGTGGTGAGGCCCAGCGGATTCGCCTGGCCAGCCAGATTGGTGCCGGCCTGGTGGGCGTTCTGTACATCCTCGACGAGCCGTCGATCGGCCTGCACCAACGTGACAATGATCGCCTGCTGGGTACGCTGAAACACCTGCGCGATATCGGCAACACGGTGATCGTGGTTGAGCACGACGAAGACGCGATTCGCCTGGCCGATTATGTGGTCGACATTGGTCCTGGTGCGGGTGTGCATGGCGGGCATATTGTCGCCGAGGGCACGCCTGCCGAAGTGATGGCTCACCCGGACTCGTTGACCGGCAAGTACCTGTCCGGTCGCGTGAAAATCGAAGTGCCAGCCAAGCGCACGCCGCGTAACAAAAAAATGGCGCTGCACCTCAAGGGCGCGCGCGGAAATAACCTGCGCAATGTCGACCTGGAGATTCCGCTGGGCTTGCTGACCTGCGTGACCGGTGTTTCCGGCTCGGGCAAATCGACGCTGATCAACAACACGCTGTTCCCACTGAGCGCCACCGCCCTGAACGGCGCGACTACCCTGGAAGCGGCTGCACACGACAGCATCAAGGGCCTGGAGCACTTGGACAAGGTGGTCGATATCGACCAAAGCCCGATTGGCCGCACACCCCGCTCGAACCCTGCGACCTATACCGGGTTGTTCACGCCGATACGCGAACTGTTTGCCGGCGTGCCAGAGTCGCGCTCACGGGGCTATGGGCCTGGCCGGTTCTCGTTCAACGTCAAGGGTGGCCGCTGCGAAGCTTGCCAGGGCGATGGCCTGATCAAAGTGGAAATGCACTTCCTGCCGGACATCTACGTGCCGTGCGATGTCTGCAAGAGCAAGCGCTACAACCGCGAAACCCTGGAGATCAAGTACAAGGGCAAGAGCATCCACGAAACCCTCGAGATGACCATCGAGGAAGCGCGGGTGTTCTTCGACGCAGTTCCAGCATTGGCGCGCAAGCTGCAGACGTTGATGGATGTGGGCCTGTCGTACATCAAGCTGGGGCAGTCAGCGACCACGCTGTCGGGTGGCGAGGCGCAACGGGTGAAGTTGTCTCGTGAGCTGTCCAAACGCGACACGGGCAAGACCCTGTATATCCTCGATGAGCCAACCACGGGCCTGCACTTCGCGGACATTCAGCAATTGCTCGACGTTTTGCACCGCTTGCGCGACCACGGCAACACGGTGGTAGTCATCGAACACAACCTGGATGTGATCAAAACGGCCGACTGGCTGGTGGACCTCGGACCGGAAGGCGGTTCCAAGGGTGGCCAGATCATTGCGGTGGGCACGCCGGAGCAGGTCTCCGAGATGCCACAGTCGCATACTGGTTACTACTTGAAGCCACTGCTGGCACGCGACAGAGCCTGATTTATCGGGCTCATGAAAAAGCCCCTGTCACTTTGCGGTGACAGGGGCCTTTTTGCAGCCGCAAATCAGAACTGCGATTGCAGGTAATTCTCCAGACCGACCAACTTTATCAGCCCCAACTGCTTTTCAAGCCAGTAGGTGTGATCTTCTTCGGTGTCATTCAACTGCACGCGCAGAATTTCGCGAGTGACATAGTCGTTGTGCTGCTCACAGAGCTCGATGCCCTTGCAGAGCGCGGCACGCACCTTGTACTCGAGACGAAGGTCGGCAGCGAGCATGTCAGGTACCGTGGTGCCCACGTCCAGGTCGTCGGGACGCATGCGCGGCGTGCCTTCGAGCATCAGGATACGGCGCATCAGCGCGTCGGCGTGCTGTGCCTCTTCTTCCATTTCGTGGTTGATACGCTCGTAGAGCTCGGTAAAGCCCCAGTCTTCGTACATACGCGAATGGATGAAATATTGGTCACGAGCTGCCAGTTCGCCCGTCAGCAACGTGTTGAGGTAATCGATTACGTCGGGGTGACCTTGCATCGCCCTACATCTCCCTGCTTGAAAGTCTGTAGTTTGAACCATGCTGACTCGAAGGTCACGGGACAAACGGCAGAAAAGCGAAGATATTCAGAGAAAAGTAGCGAAAATAACGCAAAAACCGCCCGAATGAGGGCGGTTCTGCTTCTCGTTTAGAGTCAGCTAAGCGTTACGCCCAATGCAGCTGCAATGCCCTGGCCGTAAGCTGGGTCAGCCTTGAAAAAGTGCTGAAGCTGGCGCTGAACCACATCACTGCTGACGCCGGCCATCGCGCCGGCGATGTTGTTAATCAGCAGCGCTTTCTGAGCGTCGTCCTGCAGGCGGAACAACGCACCGGCATGGCTGTAGTAGTCCGTGTCTTCACGTTGATCATAACGGTCAGCAGCACCGTTCAGCGCCAGAGGCGGCTCAGCGTACTGTGGCGCCTGCTTTGGTGTATCCGCCACGCTGTTGGGCTCATAGTTAGGAGACGCACCACCGTAACCAAAGGACATGGAACCATCGCGCTGGTTGTTATTGACCGGACTCAATGGGGAGTTGATCGGCAACTGCTGATGGTTGGTGCCGACGCGATAGCGGTGGGCGTCCGCATAAGCGAAAACACGGCCTTGAAGCATACGGTCTGGCGACAGACCAACACCCGGAACCATATTGCTTGGGCCGAAGCATGCCTGCTCGACTTCAGCAAAGTAATTCACTGGATTACGGTTCAGCTCCAGCTCACCCACCTCGATCAACGGAAACTCCTGCTGCGACCAGGTCTTAGTCACGTCGAACGGGTTTTCATAGTGAGCAGCGGCCTGAGCCTCGGTCATGATCTGGATGTTGACGCTCCACTTCGGAAAGTCACCGCGCTCAATCGCATCAAACAGGTCACGCTGCGCGTAATCAGGATCGGTACCGGCGATACGTGTCGCCTCCTCGGGTGTCAGGTTTTTGATCCCTTGCTTGGTTTTATAGTGCCACTTGACCCAATGGCGCTCGCCTTTAGCGTTGATAAGGCTGTAGGTATGGCTCCCGAAGCCGTGCATGTGACGATAGCCGTCTGGAGTGCCACGATCCGAGAACAGAATGGTGATCTGGTGCAGCGCCTCTGGGGACAATGACCAGAAGTCCCAGACCATCTGTGCACTTTTGAGGTTGGTTTGCGGCAACCGTTTCTGGGTGTGGATAAAATCTGGAAACTTGAGCGGGTCGCGAATGAAGAACACCGGGGTGTTGTTGCCAACGATGTCCCAGTTACCTTCCTCGGTGTAAAACTTCAAGGCAAAGCCGCGCGGGTCACGCGCAGTATCTGCCGAGCCACGCTCACCACCCACCGTGGAAAAACGCAGAAACGTTGGAGTCTGCTTGCCTACGGACTCAAACAGCTTGGCGCGGGTGTATTGGGTAATATCCCGAGTCACTGTAAACGTACCGTGTGCACCAGAGCCTTTGGCGTGCACACGACGCTCAGGAATGTTCTCACGGTTGAAGTGCGCAAGCTTCTCGATGAGATGAAAATCATCGAGGAGCAGTGGCCCACGCGGGCCGGCAGTGCGGGAGTTCTGGTTATCTGCGACGGGAGCGCCGCTGGCGGTGGTCAGAATTGTACTCATGCTCAATCTTCCTCAGGTCAGGCTTAGAACTGCCGGCTAATCGGCTGGAGGGAGTATTGACCATCAAGATGACACCATCAAATGCATTAAATTATGGACTTTGATAGAAAATAACTAATAACCCGTCAGGGCGAATAGAGTTTGGATTAATAAGGGAACCGGCAGCGACTTGAGGAATATAGACGACTTTCCTATCGCCCACAAAAAACCGGGCACTAGGCCCGGTTCTTCGTTGCAGCATGTCGTCTTACTCGGCGCTTACAGCTTCGCCGGCAGTAGCACGATCAACCAACTCGACATACGCCATAGGCGCGTTGTCGCCAGTGCGGAAGCCGCACTTGAGGATGCGCAGGTAGCCACCCTCACGGGTAGCGTAACGCTTGCCCAGGTCGTTGAAGAGCTTACCAACGATAGCTTTCGAACGAGTACGGTCGAAAACCAAACGGCGGTTAGCCAGGCTGTCTGTCTTGGCCAAAGTGATCAGCGGCTCAGCAACGCGACGCAGTTCTTTAGCTTTCGGCAGGGTAGTTTTGATCAGCTCGTGCTCGAACAGCGACACCGCCATGTTTTGAAACATGGCCTTGCGGTGCGAGCTGGTACGGCTCAGGTGACGACCACTTTTACGATGACGCATGGTTCATTCCTTACCAAACTCACGTTCGGTGATTACGACGATCAGGCAGTCGCCTTGTCGTCCTTCTTAAGACTTGCAGGCGGCCAGTTGTCGAGGCGCATGCCGAGGGACAGACCGCGGGAGGCCAGAACGTCCTTGATTTCAGTCAAGGATTTCTTGCCCAGGTTCGGAGTCTTCAACAGTTCTACTTCGGTACGCTGAATCAGGTCGCCGATGTAGTAAATGTTTTCCGCCTTAAGGCAGTTAGCCGAACGTACAGTCAGTTCCAGATCGTCAACCGGGCGAAGCAGGATCGGATCGATCTCGTCTTCCTGCTCGATTACCACTGGTTCGCTGTCACCTTTGAGGTCGACGAACGCAGCCAACTGCTGTTGCAGAATGGTTGCAGCGCGGCGGATAGCCTCTTCAGGATCCAGAGTACCGTTGGTTTCCAGATCAATAACCAGCTTGTCCAGGTTAGTACGCTGCTCGACACGGGCGTTTTCCACCACGTATGCGATACGGCGAACCGGGCTGAACGAAGAGTCAAGCTGCAAGCGACCAATGCTGCGGCTTTCGTCTTCATCGCTCTGACGCGAGTCGGCCGGTTCATAACCACGACCACGAGCTACAGTGAGCTTCATGTTCAGGGCGCCGTTAGACGCCAGGTTAGCGATTACGTGATCGGGATTAACGATCTCGACATCATGATCCAGCTGAATATCGGCAGCGGTAACCACCCCCGAACCCTTCTTCGACAAGGTCAGCGTAACTTCGTCACGGCCGTGCAGCTTGATAGCCAGACCTTTAAGGTTCAACAGGATTTCAATTACGTCTTCCTGTACACCTTCGATGGCGCTGTACTCGTGGAGCACACCGTCAATCTCGGCCTCGACTACTGCACAGCCGGGCATTGAGGACAACAGGATGCGGCGCAGCGCGTTGCCCAGGGTGTGGCCAAAACCACGCTCGAGAGGCTCGAGAGTGATCTTGGCGCGGGTTGGACTGACAACCTGCACATCAATGTGGCGGGGTGTCAGGAACTCATTTACCGAAATCTGCATGGATGCACCTATTTTCTAGCCCTTACTTGGAGTAGAGCTCGACAATCAGGCTTTCGTTGATGTCGGCGGACAGATCACTGCGAGCAGGAACGTTCTTGAAAACGCCCGACTTCTTCTCAGTGTCTACTTCTACCCATTCTACGCGGCCACGTTGGGCACACAGATCGAGAGCTTGGACAATGCGAAGTTGGTTTTTTGCTTTCTCGCGAATCGCGACCACGTCACCAGCACGAACCTGGTAGGACGGAACGTTAACGGTTTGGCCGTTTACGCTGACGGATTTGTGCGATACCAGCTGACGGGATTCGGCACGAGTCGAACCAAAGCCCATACGGTATACAACGTTGTCCAGACGGCATTCGAGCAGTTGCAGCAGGTTTTCACCGGTTGCACCTTTCTTGCCAGCAGCTTCTTTGTAGTAGCCGCTGAACTGACGCTCGAGAACGCCGTAAATACGACGGACCTTCTGCTTTTCACGCAGTTGGGTGCCGTAATCGGACTGGCGACCGCGGCGTTGGCCGTGGATACCAGGTGCTGCTTCAATGTTGCACTTCGATTCGATCGCGCGCACGCCGCTCTTCAAGAAGAGATCGGTGCCTTCGCGACGAGCGAGTTTGCATTTTGGACCAATGTAACGAGCCATTCTTTACAATCTCCTGGATTACACGCGGCGCTTCTTCGGCGGACGGCACCCGTTGTGCGGGATTGGCGTCACGTCGGTGATGCTGGCGATCTTATAGCCACAGCCGTTCAAAGCACGGACAGCAGACTCACGACCTGGACCTGGACCTTTGACGTTAACGTCGAGGTTTTTCAGGCCGTATTCCAGCGCAGCTTGACCAGCACGTTCAGCAGCTACTTGAGCAGCAAACGGGGTGGACTTGCGGGAACCGCGGAAACCCGAACCACCAGAGGTAGCCCAAGACAGCGCGTTACCTTGACGGTCGGTGATGGTCACGATGGTGTTGTTAAAAGATGCATGGATGTGGGCGATGCCATCAACCACTGTCTTTTTAACTTTTTTACGAGGACGAGCAGCAGGTTTTGCCATGATAATTTTCCTGTCGATTCGCGTGGGCGATTACTTGCGGATCGGCTTACGCGGACCTTTACGGGTACGCGCGTTAGTCTTGGTACGCTGACCGCGTACTGGAAGACCACGACGATGACGCAGACCACGGTAGCAACCGAGGTCCATCAAACGCTTGATTTTCATGTTGATTTCGCGACGCAGGTCACCTTCAGTGGTGAACTTCGCCACTTCGCCACGCAACAGCTCAATCTGCTCGTCGCTCAGATCTTTGATCTTTGCGGCTGGGTTTACCCCAGTGTCTGCGCAAATTTTCTGCGCAGTAGTGCGACCAACACCATAGATGTAGGTCAGCGAGATAACAGTGTGCTTGTTATCTGGAATGTTAACGCCTGCAATACGGGCCATTCAGTGGGACTCCAATTGACAGCTACCTACGCCCCGGAAGCCAAGAAATAGGGCGCGAGATAATATCGCTGTAATAACAAATAATCAACCCGGCAGCGCACTAGCTGCCGGGCTTCAAGCGGATCACACTCAGCCTTGGCGCTGTTTGTGACGCGGTTCCGCGCTGCAAATTACTCGAACAACACCTTCGCGGCGAATAATCTTGCAGTTACGGCACAGCTTTTTCACCGATGCACGAACTTTCATCACCAACTCCTCGAACCTTATGGGGTACTCAGCGCAACATGCCGCTGCCGTAGCCCTTCAGGTTGGCTTTCTTCATCAGGGATTCGTACTGGTGCGAAACGAGGTGCGATTGTACTTGGGACATGAAGTCCATCACAACCACGACCACGATCAGCAACGAGGTCCCGCCAAGGTAGAACGGAACGTTTGCTGCAACCACCAGGAACTGGGGAAGCAAGCACACGGCCGTCATATATAGAGCACCGAACAGGGTCAAACGAGTCAGAACGCCATCAATGTAGCGTGCCGACTGCTCACCTGGACGGATACCCGGAATAAAGGCACCGGACTTCTTCAGGTTTTCCGCTACGTCTTTCGGATTGAACATCAACGCCGTATAGAAGAAGCAGAAGAAAATAATCCCTGCACTAAACAGCAGAATATTCAACGGCTGACCAGGAGCGATCGACTGAGAGAGGTCCTGCAGCCAGCCCATATTTTCAGACTGACCAAACCAGGTACCCAACGAAGCCGGAAACAGCAAAATGCTGCTCGCGAAAATTGCCGGAATAACACCGGCCATATTCACTTTCAGCGGCAAGTGGCTGGTCTGCGCAGCAAAGACCTTACGGCCCTGCTGACGCTTGGCGTAGTGAACAGCAATACGACGCTGGCCACGCTCAATGAACACCACAAAACCGATAATCGCTACTGCCAGCACACCGATGGCAACCAGGGCGAAGATATTGATATCACCCTGACGTGCAGACTCGAAAGACTGCCCGATTGCTCTCGGAAGACCGGCGACGATACCTGCGAAAATCAACATCGAGATACCGTTGCCAACACCACGCTCAGTAATCTGCTCACCCAGCCACATCATGAACATCGCGCCAGCCACAAACGTGGATACCGCGACGAAATAGAAGCCAAAGTCACCAGTGAACGCAACGCCCTGCCCCGCCAGGCCAACGGACATGCCGATAGCTTGAACCAGGGCGAGAACGACAGTGCCGTAGCGGGTGTACTGGCTAATCTTGCGACGGCCAGCTTCACCTTCCTTCTTCAACTGCTCCAGCTGCGGGCTCACGGCGGTCATCAACTGCATGATGATCGATGCCGAAATGTACGGCATGATCCCCAATGCAAAGATGCTCATCCGTTCCAGCGCGCCGCCGGAAAACATGTTGAACAAGCTAAGAATGGTCCCCTCATTCTGTCGAAACAGGTCTGCGAGTCGGTCCGGGTTGATACCTGGAACCGGGATGTGTGCGCCTATTCGGTAGACGATAATCGCCAGGAACAGAAAACGCAGACGAGCCCAAAGTTCAGACATACCGCCTTTGCCGAGCGCTGAGAGAGCACCTTGCTTAGCCATTTATTCCTCGAACTTGCCGCCAGCTGCTTCGATAGCCGAACGCGCACCTTTGGTGGCGCCGATTCCCTTGCCGATAGTGACAGCGCGAGTCACTTCACCGGACAACATGATTTTCACACGTTGTACGTTGACGTTGATCACGTTGGCATCTTTCAGGGTCTGCACAGTAACGATGTCGCCTTCCACTTTAGCCAGCTCGGACAGACGCACTTCTGCGCGATCCATGGCTTTCAGGGATACGAAACCGAACTTAGGCAGGCGACGATGCAGCGGCTGTTGACCGCCTTCAAAGCCAGGAGCAATGGTGCCACCGGAGCGGGAGGTTTGACCTTTGTGGCCACGGCCACCAGTCTTACCCAAACCGCTACCGATACCACGGCCCGGACGATGCTTTTCGCGACGGGAACCCGGCGCTGGACTCAGATCATTGAGTTTCATCGATTAACCCTCTACACGCAGCATGTAGTAAGCCTTGTTGATCATCCCGCGATTCTCGGGAGTATCCTGGACTTCTACAGTGTGACCGATGCGACGCAGACCCAAACCTTTAACACACAGTTTGTGGTTAGGGATGCGGCCGGTCATGCTTTTGATCAGCGTTACTTTAACGGTAGCCATGATCAGAAGATCTCCTTGACAGTCAGACCACGCTTGGCAGCGATGGACTCAGGAGATTGCATAGCTTTCAAACCCTTGAAAGTGGCGTGAACCACGTTTACCGGGTTAGTCGAGCCGTAGCACTTGGCCAGAACGTTCTGAACGCCAGCAACCTCGAGGACAGCACGCATAGCGCCGCCAGCGATGATACCGGTACCTTCAGAAGCAGGCTGCATGTACACCTTCGAAGCGCCGTGAGCGGACTTCATTGCGTACTGCAGCGTGGTGCCGTTCAGATCAACTTGGATCATGTTGCGACGAGCAGCTTCCATTGCCTTCTGGATCGCGGCAGGCACTTCACGTGACTTGCCACGGCCGAAGCCAACACGCCCTTTACCATCACCTACCACGGTCAACGCGGTGAAAGTGAAGATACGGCCGCCTTTAACGGTTTTGGCTACGCGGTTAACTTGAACCAGCTTCTCAATGTAGCCTTCGTCGCGCTTTTGGTCGTTATTTGACATAACTTAGAACTCCAGCCCAGCTTCACGAGCAGCATCAGCCAGCGCTTTCACGCGACCGTGGTACTTGAAGCCAGAGCGGTCGAAAGCCACTTGCGAGACGCCCACGGCCTTAGCACGTGTAGCGACCAGCTGGCCAACCTTTGTGGCCGCGTCGATGTTGCCGGTGGCACCATCACGCAGTTCTTTATCCAAAGTCGAGGCGCTGGCCAGGACTTTGTTGCCGTCGGCCGAGATGACCTGGGCGTAGATGTGCTGCGACGAGCGGTACACGCAGAGACGCACGACTTCGAGTTCGTGCATTTTCAGGCGTGCTTTGCGAGCGCGACGCAGTCGAGTAACTTTTTTGTCGGTCATTTGCTATGCCCTACTTCTTCTTGGCTTCTTTACGACGGACGACTTCGTCCGCGTAGCGCACACCTTTGCCTTTGTACGGCTCTGGTGGACGGAAGTCGCGGATCTCAGCGGCCACCTGACCTACCAGCTGCTTATCAATACCCTTGATCAGGATATCGGTTTGGCTAGGGGTCTCAGCGGTGATGCCTTCCGGCAGTTCGTAATCCACTGGGTGCGAGAAGCCAAGGGCCAGGTTCAAAACCGTGCCTTTTGCTTGCGCTTTGTAACCAACACCGACCAGCTGGAGCTTACGCTCGAAGCCTTGGCTTACGCCTTGGACCATGTTGTTTACCAACGCACGCGTGGTACCGGCCATTGCGCGAGTTTGTTGATCGCCATTGCGAGCAGCGAAACGCAGCTCACCAGCTTCTTCAACGATCTCAACGGACGAATGGATGTTCAGTTCAAGAGTGCCCTTGGCACCCTTCACCGAAAGCTGTTGGCCTGCGAATTTTACTTCGACACCGGCTGGCAGCTTAACGGGGTTCTTAGCGACGCGAGACATGCTTATCCCCCCTTAGAACACAGTGCAAAGAACTTCGCCGCCGACACCGGCAGCGCGCGCAGCACGATCCGTCATCACACCTTTGTTGGTGGAGACGATAGACACGCCCAGACCGCCACGAACTTTCGGCAGATCTTCAGCGGACTTGTACTGACGCAGGCCTGGACGGCTAACGCGCTTCACTTCTTCAATGACCGAACGGCCTTCGAAGTACTTCAGCTCGATGGACAGCAGTGGCTTGGTTTCGCTGCTGATCTGATAACCCGCAATGTAGCCTTCGTCTTTCAGGACTTTGGCAACAGCTACCTTCAACTTGGAAGATGGCATGCTTACGACGGACTTTTCAGCCATCTGGGCATTACGGATACGAGTTAGCATGTCCGCTAACGGGTCCTGCATACTCATGGGCTAGACGCTCCTAATACAAAAAAATTAGCCTTGCGGCTACATATGTCGCCGAGAATCTCCGGCCATAAAAAACACGGGCTCAGGCGAGCCGCGTATTTTAGACATACTCCGGAAATGAAACAAGCCCCAAAAGGGGCTTGATCCAGATTCAAGGTCACCGGCGGTCAGTATCTTGCGATTCTGCCCACCTGGACGTTGAAAGTACTTACCAGCTGGCTTTAACCAGACCTGGTACGTCACCACGCATTGCCGCTTCACGCAGTTTGTTACGGCCGAGGCCGAACTTGCGGTAAACGCCGTGTGGACGACCGGTCAGGCGGCAGCGGTTACGCATGCGCGAAGCGCTTGCGTCACGTGGCTGCTTCTGCAGAGCAACTGTAGCTTCCCAGCGCGCTTCTGGACTTGCGTTCAGATCAACGATGATTGCTTTCAGTGCTGCACGCTTCTTGGCGTACTTGGCAACCGTGAGCTGACGCTTCAGCTCGCGGTTTTTCATGCTCATCTTGGCCATGGTCCTACTCCAATCAGTTGCGGAACGGGAATTTGAAAGCACGCAACAGGGCGCGACCTTCATCATCGTTCTTGGCAGTGGTGGTCAGGGTGATGTCCAGACCGCGAAGAGCATCGATCTTGTCGTAGTCGATTTCCGGGAAGATAATCTGCTCTTTCACGCCCATGCTGTAGTTACCACGACCATCGAAGGACTTGGCATTCAGGCCGCGGAAGTCGCGAACCCGAGGCAGGGAGATCGACAGCAGACGATCCAGGAATTCATACATACGCTCACGGCGCAGAGTCACTTTGACGCCGATCGGCCAACCTTCACGGACTTTAAAGCCAGCGATGGATTTCCGAGCGTAAGTCACAACGACTTTTTGACCGGTGATCTTTTCCAGGTCAGCAACAGCGTGCTCGATGACTTTTTTGTCACCGACCGCTTCGCCCAGACCCATGTTCAGGGTGATTTTGGTAACGCGTGGAACTTCCATCACGTTCGAAAGCTTAAGTTCTTCCTTAAGTTTCGGTGCGATTTCTTTCCAGTAAATCTCTTTTAGTCGTGCCATGGTCTTCTACCTAGCAGTGTTCAAGCATCAACCGCTTTTTGGGTCGACTTGAAGACACGAATTTTCTTGCCGTCTTCTACTTTGAAACCAACGCGGTCAGCCTTGTTGGTTTCGCCGTTGAAAATGGCGACGTTAGAAGCGTCCAGTGGAGCTTCTTTTTCGACGATACCGCCTTGTACGCCCGACATCGGGTTAGGCTTGGTATGACGCTTAACCAGGTTCAGACCGCCGATAACCAGACGGTTATTAGCGAGAACCTTAAGCACCTTACCGCGCTTACCTTTGTCTTTGCCGGCGATCACGATGATCTCGTCGTCACGACGAATCTTTTGCATGTCGGATCTCCTTACAGCACTTCTGGGGCGAGCGAGACGATCTTCATGAACTTCTCAGTACGAAGTTCACGGGTCACTGGCCCAAAGATACGGGTGCCGATCGGCTCTTGCTTGTTGTTCAGAAGAACAGCAGCGTTGCCATCAAAGCGGATAATGGAGCCATCAGCACGGCGTACGCCGTGACGAGTGCGGACTACAACAGCAGTCATCACTTGGCCTTTTTTCACTTTACCGCGAGGAATTGCTTCCTTCACGGTAACTTTGATGATGTCACCGATACCAGCGTAACGACGATGGGAGCCACCCAGCACCTTGATGCACATAACACGGCGAGCGCCGCTGTTATCGGCCACATCGAGCATGGATTGAGTCTGAATCATATAATTTCTCCGACCCCTAGTCCTTAGACTTCCACAGCGCGTTCGAGAACATCAACCAGTGCCCAAGACTTGGTCTTGGCCAGCGGACGAGTTTCACGAATAGTGACTTTGTCGCCGATGTGGCACTGGTTGGTTTCGTCGTGCGCGTGCAGCTTAGTCGAACGCTTAACATATTTACCGTAGATCGGGTGCTTAACGCGACGCTCGATCAGTACGGTGATGGTTTTGTCCATCTTGTCGCTGACAACACGGCCAGTCAGCGTACGGACAGTCTTTTCGGCTTCAGCCATGATCACTTACCTGCCTGCTGGTTGAGCACAGTCTTCACGCGAGCGATGTCACGCTTAACTTGCGAGAGCAGATGAGACTGCCCCAACTGGCCAGTTGCTTTCTGCATACGCAGATTGAACTGGTCGCGCAGCAGGCCGAGCAGTTGCTCGTTCAGCTGCTGTGCGGATTTTTCACGAAGTTCATTCGCTTTCATCACATCACCGTCCGTTTAACAAAGGCGGTGGCGAGCGGCAGCTTTGCAGCAGCCAGGGCAAAAGCCTCACGCGCCAGCTCTTCAGTTACACCCTCGATTTCATACAGGACTTTGCCTGGCTGAATCTGGGCTACCCAGTATTCCACGTTACCCTTACCTTTACCCATCCGAACCTCGAGAGGCTTTTTGGAGATCGGCTTATCCGGGAATACACGGATCCAGATCTTGCCGCCACGTTTTACGTGACGGGTCAGTGCACGACGCGCTGACTCGATCTGACGAGCGGTGAGACGACCACGAGCTACAGACTTCAGCGCGAACTCGCCGAAGCTGACTTTGCTACCGCGCTGAGCCAGACCACGGTTGTGGCCTGTCATCTGCTTGCGGAACTTCGTACGCTTAGGTTGCAACATTTGGCGTACCCCTTACTTAGCAGCTTTTTTACGAGGCGCTGGTGCTTGTGGTTTCAGTTCTTCTTGGCGACCACCAATTACTTCGCCCTTGAAGATCCAAACCTTTACACCGATCACACCGTAAGTGGTGTGAGCTTCGTAGTTGGCATAGTCGATGTCGGCACGCAGGGTGTGCAGTGGCACACGACCTTCGCGATACCATTCAGTACGTGCAATTTCAGCACCGCCGAGACGACCGCTCACTTGGATTTTGATGCCTTTGGCACCAATGCGCATGGCGTTCTGTACAGCGCGCTTCATAGCGCGACGGAACATTACACGACGCTCCAGCTGCTGAGCTACGCTCTGCGCAACCAGCATACCGTCGAGCTCCGGCTTACGGATCTCTTCGATATTGATGTGCACAGGCACACCCATTTGCTTGGTCAGGTCCTGACGCAGTTTCTCAACATCTTCACCTTTCTTCCCGATAACGATACCTGGACGAGCGGTGTGGATGGTGATACGTGCAGTTTGTGCCGGACGATGGATATCGATACGGCTTACGGACGCGCTTTTTAGTTTGTCTTGGAGATACTCACGCACCTTCAGATCAGCGAACAAATAGTCCGCATAAGTCCGACCGTCTGCGTACCAGACGGAGGTGTGCTCCTTGACGATTCCCAGGCGAATGCCAATGGGATGTACTTTCTGACCCATCTCTTCGACTCCGTTACTTGTCAGCAACCTTGACAGTGATATGGCAAGACCGCTTGACGATGCGATCAGCACGGCCTTTGGCACGTGGCATGATGCGCTTCAGCGAACGCCCTTCGTTGACGAAAACGGTGCTGACCTTCAGGTCATCAACGTCTGCGCCTTCGTTATGCTCGGCGTTGGCTACGGCCGACTCCAGCACTTTCTTCATGATCTCGGCGGCTTTCTTACTGCTGAAAGCCAACAGGTTGAGCGCTTCGCCCACCTTCTTCCCGCGGATCTGGTCGGCGACCAAGCGGGCTTTCTGGGCGGAGATTCGAGCGCCCGACAACTTAGCGGCTACTTCCATTTCCTAACCCCTTAACGCTTGGCTTTCTTGTCTGCCACGTGCCCACGATAAGTGCGGGTACCGGCAAACTCGCCCAGTTTGTGGCCGACCATGTCTTCGTTAACGAGAACTGGGACGTGTTGGCGACCGTTGTGTACTGCGATGGTCAGACCGACCATTTGTGGCAGGATCATCGAACGACGCGACCAGGTCTTAACTGGTTTGCGATCGTTCTTTTCCGCCGCCACTTCGATCTTCTTCAGTAGGTGAAGATCAATAAAAGGACCTTTTTTCAGAGAACGTGGCACTGTCGTATCCCTCTATTTACTTGCGACGACGGACGATCATTTTGTCGGTACGCTTATTACCACGAGTCTTCGCGCCCTTAGTCGGGAAGCCCCATGGCGATACCGGATGACGACCACCAGAGGTACGACCTTCACCACCACCGTGTGGGTGGTCAACCGGGTTCATGGCAACACCACGAACGGTTGGGCGAACGCCACGCCAGCGTTTGGCACCAGCTTTACCCAGCGAACGCAGGCTGTGCTCGGAGTTCGAGACTTCGCCCAAGGTCGCGCGGCATTCAGCCAGCACTTTACGCATCTCACCAGAACGCAGACGCAGGGTCACGTAGACACCTTCACGAGCGATCAGCTGAGCCGAAGCACCAGCGGAACGAGCGATTTGCGCGCCTTTACCTGGCTTCAATTCGATGCCGTGTACGGTGCTACCAACTGGAATGTTACGCAGTTGCAGAGCGTTGCCCGGCTTGATCGGTGCCAAAGCACCTGCGATCAGCTGGTCACCAGCACTCACGCCTTTAGGGGCGATGATGTAGCGACGCTCGCCATCTGCGTACAGCAGCAGAGCGATGTGAGCAGTACGGTTTGGATCGTATTCAATACGCTCGACAGTGGCAGAGATGCCATCTTTGTCGTTGCGACGGAAATCGACCAGACGATAATGCTGCTTATGGCCACCACCGATGTGACGAGTGGTAATACGACCATTGTTGTTACGACCACCAGTCTTCGATTTTTTCTCGAGCAGCGGTGCGTGAGGAGCGCCTTTATGCAGCTCCTGGTTGACCACCTTGACCACAAAACGGCGGCCAGGGGAAGTCGGTTTGCATTTAACGATTGCCATGATGCACCCCTTCCTTACTCAGCACTGCTGCTGAAATCGAGATCTTGGCCTGGCTGAAGGGAGATAACTGCCTTCTTCCAGTCATTACGCTTGCCCAGACCGCGAGCAGTGCGCTTGCTCTTACCCAGAACATTCAGGGTAGTAACACGCTCTACTTTCACGCTGAACAGGCTTTCGACGGCCTTCTTGATTTCCAGCTTGGTTGCGTCAGTTGCAACCTTGAAAACGAACTGGCCTTTCTTGTCAGCCAGAACCGTAGCCTTTTCGGAAACGTGCGGGCCAAGCAGAACTTTAAATACGCGTTCCTGGTTCATCCCAGCAGCTCCTCGAATTTCTTCACGGCCGACACGGTGATCAACACCTTGTCGTATGCGATCAGACTAACTGGATCGGAACCTTGCACGTCACGTACATCAACGTGTGGCAGGTTGCGAGCAGCCAGGTACAGGTTCTGATCAACAGCTTCCGACACGATCAAAACGTCGGTCAGGCTCATGTTGTTCAGTTTGCCCAGCAGATCTTTGGTTTTTGGACTTTCAACAGCGAAGTCTTGAACCACGACCAGACGATCAGTACGCACGAGTTCAGCAAGGATGGAGCGCAGTGCTGCGCGATACATCTTCTTGTTGAGCTTCTGAGTGTGATCCTGTGGACGAGCTGCGAAAGTGGTACCGCCGCCACGCCAGATTGGGCTACGGATAGTACCGGCACGAGCACGGCCAGTACCTTTCTGACGCCAAGGGCGCTTACCGCCACCACGTACGTCGGAACGGGTCTTTTGCTGCTTGCTACCTTGACGGCCGCCGGCCATGTAGGCCACGACTGCTTGGTGAACCAGCGTCTCGTTGAATTCGCCGCCAAATGTCAGTTCGGAAACTTCGATCGCTTGAGCGTCATTTACATTTAATTGCATGTCAGCTTCCCCTTAACCGCGAGCCTTGGCCGCTGGACGTACAACCAGGTTGCCGCCAGTAGCGCCAGGAACAGCACCCTTGACCAACAACAGATTGCGTTCAGCGTCGACGCGCACTACTTCGAGGGACTGCACGGTCACGCGCTCAGCGCCCATATGACCGGACATTTTTTTGCCCTTGAATACACGACCAGGAGTCTGGCACTGGCCAATAGAGCCCGGGACGCGGTGGGAAACGGAGTTACCGTGAGTGTTGTCTTGGCCACGGAAATTCCAACGCTTGATCGTACCCTGGAAGCCTTTACCCTTGGACTGACCGGTTACATCAACCAGTTGACCAGCGGCGAAGATTTCAGCGTTGATCAGATCGCCAGCCTGGTAGTCGCCGTCTTCGAGACGGAACTCCATAACAGTGCGACCAGCTGCAACGTTTGCTTTAGCGAAGTGACCTGCTTGAGCAGCAGTCACGCGCGAAGCACGACGCTCGCCGACAGTGACTTGCACTGCACGATAGCCATCGGTTTCTTCAGTTTTGAACTGGGTGACGCGATTCGGCTCGATCTCAATGACCGTGACCGGAATGGAGACACCTTCTTCGGTGAAAATACGGGTCATACCGCATTTACGACCGACTACACCAATAGTCATGTTGTAAACCTCATGAGTGTACGGGGCTTTCACCCGCTATGGCCGCCCATTTCAGAGCGTTACACGACTAAGACCCAAGTCTTAGCCGAGGCTGATCTGTACTTCCACACCGGCCGCCAGATCAAGCTTCATAAGTGCATCAACGGTTTTATCCGTTGGCTGGACGATGTCCAGTACGCGCTTATGAGTACGGATCTCGTACTGGTCACGCGCGTCTTTGTTGACGTGCGGGGAGACCAGAACGGTGAACCGCTCTTTACGGGTAGGCAGTGGAATTGGACCACGCACTTGAGCACCAGTACGTTTCGCGGTTTCCACGATTTCCTGGGTGGATTGGTCGATCAGGCGATGGTCAAAAGCCTTCAACCTGATACGGATTTGCTGATTTTGCATTGGATTTCAGACTCCGGCTGCTATTCCCAGCGAGCGCAATACGCCCGTTAAAAGGAGGCGCAATTCTATAGACGGCCCTGATAGGTGTCAACCCAATAAAAAAGGCCCCCGCTGAGCGGGGGCCTTTTCAAAACATCAGAGCTATCTCAGAAGAGATAATTACTCGATGATTTTAGCTACAACGCCAGCACCAACGGTACGGCCGCCTTCACGGATTGCGAAACGCAGACCGTCTTCCATAGCGATGGTTTTGATCAGGGTGACAACCATTTTGATGTTGTCGCCTGGCATTACCATTTCTACGCCTTCCGGCAGTTCGCAGTTACCGGTTACGTCGGTAGTACGGAAGTAGAACTGTGGACGGTAGCCTTTGAAGAACGGAGTGTGACGGCCGCCTTCTTCTTTGCTCAGCACGTACACTTCAGCTTCGAACTTGGTGTGCGGCTTAACCGAACCTGGCTTAACCAGAACCTGGCCACGCTCAACGTCGTCACGCTTGGTACCACGCAGCAGAACGCCGCAGTTCTCGCCAGCACGACCTTCGTCGAGCAGTTTACGGAACATTTCAACACCGGTGCAGGTGGTGACGGTAGTGTCACGCAGACCAACGATTTCCAGTGGATCTTGAACCTTGACGATACCGCGCTCGATACGACCAGTTACAACAGTACCGCGACCGGAGATCGAGAATACGTCTTCGATTGGCATCAGGAACGGCTTGTCGATAACACGAACTGGATCTGGGATGTAGCTGTCCAGAGTCTCAACCAGTTTACGAACGGACGTGGTGCCCATTTCGTTGTCGTCTTTGCCTTCCAGAGCCATACGAGCAGAACCGATGATGATCGGAGTGTCGTCGCCTGGGAAGTCGTAAGTGCTCAGCAGATCGCGCACTTCCATCTCAACCAGTTCCAGCAGCTCAGCGTCGTCTACCAGGTCGGCCTTGTTCAGGTAAACCACGATGTACGGAACGCCTACCTGACGGGACAGCAGGATGTGCTCACGGGTTTGTGGCATCGGACCATCAGCGGCCGAGCAAACCAGGATCGCGCCGTCCATCTGGGCAGCACCGGTGATCATGTTCTTCACATAGTCAGCGTGACCTGGGCAGTCAACGTGAGCGTAGTGACGGATCAGCGAGTTGTATTCAACGTGCGCGGTGTTGATGGTGATACCACGAGCTTTTTCTTCTGGCGCGCTGTCGATTTTATCGAAATCAACGATTGCGGAACCGAATACTTCGGAGCAAACGCGAGTCAGAGCAGCAGTCAGAGTGGTTTTACCGTGGTCAACGTGACCGATGGTGCCAACGTTGACGTGCGGTAGGGAACGATCAAATTTTTCTTTAGCCACGACAATTAACTCCTTGCCTAAAGGACTGAATCAGCCTTGTTTTTTGGATACAGTTTCAGCGATGTGCGCCGGAGCTGTGTTGTATTTTTTGAATTCCATAGAGTAGCTTGCGCGACCCTGGGACATGGAGCGAACGTCGGTCGCATAACCGAACATCTCACCCAACGGAACCTCGGCGCGAATCACTTTGCCGGAAACCGTGTCTTCCATACCCAAGATCATGCCGCGACGACGGTTAAGGTCGCCCATGACATCACCCATATAGTCTTCAGGTGTAACAACTTCTACCGCCATGATTGGCTCAAGCAACTCACCACCGCCCTTCTGGGCCAGTTGCTTGGTTGCCATGGAAGCAGCCACCTTAAACGCCATCTCGTTGGAGTCGACGTCGTGGTAAGAACCGTCAAAAACGGTTGCTTTCAGGCCGATCAGCGGATAGCCGGCAACAACACCGTTCTTCATCTGCTCTTCGATACCCTTCTGGATAGCAGGGATGTATTCCTTAGGAACAACACCACCCACTACTTCGTTCACGAATTGCAGACCTTCCTGACCTTCGTCAGCAGGAGCAAAACGGATCCAGCAGTGACCGAACTGACCACGACCGCCGGACTGACGAACGAACTTGCCTTCGATTTCACAGTTCTTCGTGATGCGCTCACGATAGGAAACCTGAGGCTTACCGATGTTGGCTTCGACGTTGAACTCACGGCGCATCCGGTCAACCAGGATGTCCAGGTGCAGCTCGCCCATGCCGGAGATGATCGTTTGACCAGTCTCTTCATCAGTCTTGACGCGGAAAGATGGATCTTCCTGAGCAAGTTTGCCCAAAGCGATACCCATTTTTTCCTGGTCATCCTTGGTCTTAGGCTCTACGGCAACCGAAATAACCGGCTCCGGGAAGTCCATGCGAACCAGGATGATTGGCTTGGCAGCGTCGCACAAAGTCTCACCAGTGGTGACGTCCTTCATGCCGATCAGGGCCGCGATGTCACCAGCGCGTACTTCCTTGATCTCTTCACGGGCGTTTGCGTGCATTTGCACCATACGACCCACGCGCTCTTTCTTACCTTTAACCGAGTTGATCACGCCGTCGCCGGATGCCAACACGCCCGAGTAAACACGGACGAAGGTCAAAGTACCCACGAATGGGTCGGTAGCGATCTTGAACGCCAAGGCCGAGAACGGCTCGCTGTCGTCTGCATGACGCTCCATTTCTTCTTCCTCGTTATCAGGGTTGGTACCCTTGATAGCAGGAATATCGGTTGGAGCAGGCAGGTAGTCGATCACAGCATCGAGAACCAGGGGAACGCCCTTGTTCTTGAACGAGGAACCGCAAACAGCCAAGACGATCTCACCAGCGATAGTACGCTGACGCAGAGCGGCCTTGATTTCCACGTTGGTGAGTTCTTCACCCTCGAGGTACTTGTTCATCAGCTCTTCGCTGGCTTCGGCCGCAGCCTCAACCATGTTGTTGCGCCACTCGTCAGCCAGTTCCTGCAGTTCTGCAGGGATAGGCTTACGAACAGGAACCATACCTTTGTCGGAGTCATTCCAGTAAACAGCTTCCATGTTGATCAGATCGATCTGACCCTGGAAGTTGTCTTCGGAACCGATTGCCAATTGAATTGGCACCGGAGTGTGACCCAGGCGCTGTTTGATCTGACCGATCACGCGCAGGAAGTTGGCACCAGCACGGTCCATCTTGTTTACGTAAACAAGACGTGGAACGCCGTACTTGTTGGCTTGACGCCATACGGTTTCCGACTGAGGCTCAACACCCGAGGTACCGCAGAACACAACGACAGCGCCGTCGAGTACGCGCAGGGAACGCTCAACTTCAATGGTGAAGTCTACGTGGCCTGGTGTATCGATTACGTTGAAGCGATGCTCGTCTTTGTACTGCTTCTCGGAACCTTTCCAGAAGGCGGTAATAGCAGCAGAAGTAATGGTAATACCACGCTCCTGCTCCTGAACCATCCAGTCTGTGGTCGCGGCGCCGTCATGCACCTCGCCCATTTTGTGACTTTTGCCGGTGTAAAACAGTACGCGCTCGGTGGTGGTGGTTTTACCAGCATCCACGTGAGCAACGATACCGATGTTACGGTAGCGGCTAATCGGAGTAGTACGAGCCATAAAGCCCTCGCAAAATTAGTGAAGCTAAGATTAGAAGCGGTAGTGCGAGAAAGCTTTGTTAGCTTCAGCCATACGGTGCACGTCTTCACGCTTCTTAACAGCAGCACCTTTACCTTCAGCGGCGTCCAACAGCTCGCCGGCCAAACGCAGAGCCATAGACTTCTCGCCGCGCTTACGGGCGAAGTCTACCAACCAGCGCATTGCCAGAGCGTTACGACGGGACGGACGAACTTCGACCGGAACCTGGTAAGTAGCACCGCCTACACGGCGCGACTTCACTTCGACCAGCGGAGCGATGGCGTCGAGAGCTTTCTCGAAGATTTCCAGGGGGTCGCTGTTCTTGCGTTCTTTAACCTTTTCCAGCGCGCCATAAACGATACGCTCGGCAACGGCTTTCTTGCCGCTTTCCATCACGTGGTTCATGAACTTGGCCAGAATTTGGCTTCCGTATTTTGGATCGTCAAGCACTTCGCGCTTGGCTGCTACGCGTCTTCTTGGCATGGATAAGCCCTCAAACGGTCTTCAGGTTCGCTCGGAATCGGTGCCCTTTCGGGACGCCTCCGACCTTACTCTTATCGACTCAGAAAATAAGATGATTCAGTTTTACAAAAAGCCGCTACTACTTAGGCTTCTTGGTACCGTACTTCGAACGACCCTGGTTACGACCTTTAACGCCGGAAGTATCCAAGGAGCCGCGTACGGTGTGGTAACGAACACCTGGCAAGTCTTTTACACGACCGCCGCGGATCAGTACCACGCTGTGCTCTTGCAGGTTGTGGCCTTCACCGCCGATGTACGAGGAAACCTCGAAACCGTTGGTCAGACGCACACGGCATACTTTACGCAGTGCCGAGTTAGGTTTTTTCGGCGTGGTGGTATACACACGAGTGCATACGCCACGACGTTGCGGGCAGTTCTGCAGCGCAGGTACGTCGGATTTCTCGACGATACGCTTACGCGGCTGACGTACCAGCTGGTTGATAGTTGCCATCTACTAGCTCCACTGTTGTCTTGCGACGCTATTGTCTTGCAAGAAAAGCAAAATGGCAGGAACGAATTCCCGCCAAATTTAGGGGTACAAGAGTCTAAAGAGGATCTTGCCCCCAGTCAAGGCAAGGCCCCGACCTCCCCTCTCATCGAACCGGGACAAAAATGCCTCGATCCGACGAATGGGGCTGCCAGGGCCCAGACTTATTTATCGCAGAACTCAGTTACCGCTTGAGTTCAGCGCTTCGGTCAGTGCAGCTTCCACTTCACTGGCGCTTACGCGCAGCGGCTTGTCAGCATCACGGCGGCGCTTGCGCTCGCTGTGGTAAGCCAAACCGGTACCTGCCGGGATCAAACGACCCACGACTACGTTTTCTTTCAGGCCGCGCAGGTAATCGCGCTTGCCGGTTACCGCTGCTTCGGTCAGTACGCGAGTGGTCTCCTGGAAGGAGGCCGCCGAGATGAACGACTCAGTGGACAACGACGCCTTGGTGATACCCAGCAACACACGAGTGAACTTGGAGACAAATTTGTCTTCCGCGCCCAGACGTTCGTTTTCTACCAGTACGTGAGTCAGTTCCATCTGGTCGCCCTTGATGAAACTGGAATCGCCGGATTCAGCGATTTCAACTTTACGCAGCATCTGACGCAGGATGGTCTCGATGTGCTTATCGTTGATCTTCACGCCTTGCAGACGGTAAACGTCCTGGATCTCGTTAACGATGTACTTGGCCAGCGCACTCACACCCAGCAGACGCAGGATGTCGTGTGGATCGCTCGGGCCGTCGGAGATAACTTCGCCGCGGTTTACCTGTTCGCCTTCGAAGACGTTCAGGTGACGCCACTTCGGAATCAGCTCTTCGTACGGATCAGTACCATCGTTCGGGGTAATGACCAGACGGCGCTTGCCTTTGGTCTCTTTACCGAACGCGATGGTGCCGCTGACTTCAGCCAGAATCGACGCTTCTTTCGGACGACGAGCTTCGAACAAGTCGGCAACACGCGGCAGACCACCGGTGATGTCGCGAGTCTTCGAAGTTTCTTGCGGGATACGCGCGATAACATCACCGATCGCGATCTTCGCACCATCCGCTACACCGACCAGGGCGTTGGCTGGCAGGAAGTACTGAGCGATTACGTCAGTGCCTGGCAGCAACAAGTCCTTGCCGTTGTCGTCAACCATCTTAACGGCAGGACGGATGTCCTTACCGGCAGCTGGACGATCTTTCGCGTCGAGTACTTCAATGTTGGTCATACCGGTCAATTCGTCAGTCTGACGCTTGATCGTGATGCCTTCTTCCATGCCCACGTAGGTCACGGTACCTTTCATTTCGGTAACGATTGGGTGAGTGTGCGGATCCCACTTGGCCACGATTGCGCCAGCGTCGACCTTGTCACCTTCTTTAACCGAGATCACAGCACCGTACGGCAGCTTGTAACGCTCGCGCTCACGACCGTAGTCATCAGCGATTGCCAGCTCACCGGAACGGGACACAGCAACCAGGCAACCATCCACTCGCTCAACGTGTTTCAGGTTGTGCAGACGGACAGTACCGCCGTTCTTCACCTGAACGCTATCAGCTGCGGAGGTCCGGCTTGCCGCACCACCGATGTGGAACGTACGCATGGTCAGCTGGGTACCCGGCTCACCGATGGACTGGGCAGCAATTACGCCAACCGCTTCACCGATGTTCACCTGGTGACCACGAGCCAAGTCACGGCCGTAGCACTTGGCGCAAATGCCGTAGCGGGTTTCGCAGCTGATCGGCGAGCGAACAATCACTTCGTCGATGCTGTTGAGTTCGATGAACTCGACCCACTTTTCATCCACCAGGGTGCCAGCAGGAACGATAACTTCCTCGGTACCTGGCTTGAATACGTCACGGGCAATTACTCGACCCAGTACGCGCTCACCCAACGGTTCTACAACGTCGCCGCCTTC
Source organism: Pseudomonas sp. WS 5532 (assembly GCF_012985445.1). Lineage (NCBI taxonomy): Bacteria > Pseudomonadati > Pseudomonadota > Gammaproteobacteria > Pseudomonadales > Pseudomonadaceae > Pseudomonas > Pseudomonas sp. WS 5532. The sequence goes on along the minus strand of NZ_JAAQWK010000005.1, from coordinate 13,298 downwards.
GATGTGCGGAGTCATCAGCAGACCGTGTTCGGTGCCGCAGTCAACTTCAGTCACAACCAAGTCTTGCGCAACGTCTACCAGACGACGAGTCAGGTAACCGGAGTTAGCCGTTTTCAACGCGGTATCCGCAAGACCCTTACGAGCACCGTGAGTGGAGATGAAGTACTGAAGTACGCTCAAACCTTCACGGAAGTTCGCAGTAATCGGCGTTTCGATGATGGAGCCGTCCGGCTTGGCCATCAGGCCACGCATACCGGCGAGCTGACGGATCTGCGCAGCAGAACCCCGTGCACCCGAGTCGGCCATCATGTACATCGAGTTGAACGACTCTTGATCGACTTCTACGCCATGACGGTCGATAACCTTCTCTTTCGAGAGGTTAGCCATCATCGCCTTCGACACTTCGTCGTTGGCCTTGGACCAAAGGTCGATCACTTTGTTGTACTTCTCGCCCTGGGTTACCAGGCCGGAGGCGTACTGGCTTTCGATTTCTTTCACTTCATCAGTTGCAGCATTGATGATCTGGGCTTTTTCATCCGGGATAACGAAGTCGTTAACACCGATGGAAACGCCGGAAATGGTCGAATAAGCAAAGCCGGTGTACATCAGCTGGTCAGCGAAGATCACGGTCTCTTTCAAACCAACCACGCGGTAGCACTGGTTGATCAGCTTGGAGATCGCCTTTTTCTTCATCGGCAAGTTGACGACGTCGTACGACAGGCCTTTTGGCACAACTTGATACAGCAAGGCACGGCCGACAGTGGTGTCGACAATACGGGTGCCGCTCACGCTGCCGCCATCACGGTCGTTGACGGTTTCGTTGATCCGCACTTTGACCTTGGCGTGCAGTGCGGCTTCGCCGGCACGGAACACACGGTCAACTTCTTGCAGGTCAGCGAACACACGACCTTCACCTTTGGCGTTGATCGCTTCACGAGTCATGTAGTACAGACCCAATACAACGTCCTGCGACGGAACGATGATTGGCTCACCGTTGGCTGGCGACAGAATGTTGTTGGTCGACATCATCAACGCGCGCGCTTCCAACTGGGCTTCCAGTGTCAGCGGTACGTGCACGGCCATTTGGTCGCCGTCGAAGTCGGCGTTGTACGCAGCACAGACCAGAGGGTGCAGCTGGATAGCCTTACCTTCGATCAGTACTGGTTCAAACGCCTGGATACCCAGACGGTGAAGGGTCGGTGCACGGTTGAGGAGAACCGGGTGTTCGCGAATCACTTCAGCGAGAACGTCCCAAACCTCTGGCAGTTCGCGCTCGACCATTTTCTTGGCCGCTTTGATGGTGGTCGCGAGACCACGCATTTCCAGCTTGCCGAAGATGAATGGCTTGAACAGCTCAAGTGCCATCTTCTTGGGCAGACCGCACTGGTGCAGACGCAGGGTCGGGCCTACGGTAATTACCGAACGACCGGAGTAGTCAACACGCTTACCGAGCAAGTTCTGACGGAAACGACCTTGCTTACCCTTGATCATGTCAGCCAAGGATTTCAGAGGACGCTTGTTGGAACCGGTGATAGCGCGGCCACGACGGCCGTTGTCGAGCAAGGCATCGACAGCTTCTTGCAACATACGCTTTTCGTTGCGCACGATGATGTCCGGAGCGGACAGATCGAGCAGACGCTTCAAGCGGTTGTTACGGTTGATCACGCGGCGGTACAGGTCGTTGAGGTCGGACGTCGCGAAACGACCACCGTCCAACGGTACCAGCGGACGCAGGTCTGGCGGCAGAACCGGCAGAACGGTCAGCACCATCCACTCTGGCAAGTTGCCGGAACCCTGGAAGGCTTCCATCAACTTCAGACGCTTGGACAGCTTTTTGATCTTGGTTTCGGAGTTGGTTTGCGGAATTTCTTCGCGCAGACGGCCAATCTCGTGCTCCAGGTCGATAGCGTGCAGCAGTTCGCGGACAGCCTCGGCACCCATACGGGCATCAAAGTCGTCGCCGAATTCTTCCAGCGCTTCGAAGTACTGCTCGTCGTTCAGCAGCTGACCTTTTTCAAGGGTGGTCATGCCTGGATCGATAACGACATAGCTCTCGAAGTAGAGAACGCGTTCGATATCACGCAGGGTCATGTCCATCAGCAAGCCGATACGGGACGGCAGCGATTTCAGGAACCAGATGTGGGCAACCGGCGAAGCCAGTTCGATGTGCGCCATGCGCTCACGACGAACCTTGGCCAGTGCAACTTCAACGCCGCACTTCTCGCAGATCACACCACGGTGCTTCAAGCGCTTGTACTTACCGCACAGGCACTCGTAATCCTTTACCGGGCCAAAGATCTTGGCGCAGAACAGGCCGTCACGCTCAGGTTTGAACGTACGGTAGTTGATGGTTTCCGGCTTTTTAACTTCACCGAACGACCACGAACGGATCATCTCAGGCGATGCCAACCCAATACGGATGGCGTCGAACTCTTCGACTTGACCCTGGTTTTTCAGCAAATTCAGTAGGTCTTTCAAGGCCTTTCCTCCTGGCGGAGCAGAGAGCGGGCTAAACAACCCCGCTCTCGATTCGCGTCACGTGTTATTCGGTTTCCAGATCGATATCGATGCCGAGGGAACGAATTTCTTTGATCAACACGTTGAAGGACTCGGGCATGCCCGGCTCCATACGGTGATCGCCGTCCACGATGTTTTTGTACATCTTGGTCCGACCGTTCACATCGTCCGACTTCACTGTGAGCATTTCTTGCAGAGTGTATGCAGCACCGTATGCTTCCAGTGCCCAGACCTCCATCTCCCCGAAACGCTGACCACCGAACTGAGCCTTACCACCCAGCGGCTGCTGGGTAACCAGGCTGTACGAACCGGTAGAACGAGCGTGCATCTTGTCGTCTACCAAGTGGTTCAGCTTCAGCATGTACATGTAGCCAACAGTAACCGGGCGCTCAAACTTGTTGCCGGTACGGCCGTCGAACAGCTGCATCTGGCCGCTTTCCGGCAGGTCTGCCAGTTTCAGCATGGCCTTGATTTCGCTTTCCTTGGCACCGTCGAACACCGGGGTAGCCATTGGAACGCCGCCGCGCAGGTTCTTCGCCAGGTCCAGGATTTCCTGGTCGGAGAAGGTGTCCAGCTCTTCGTTGCGACCGCCGATCTCGTTGTAGATCTCGTGCAGGAACTTACGCAGGTCAGCAACCTTGCGCTGCTCTTCGATCATACGGTTGATCTTCTCGCCCAGACCTTTGGCCGCGAGGCCCAGGTGGGTTTCGAGGATCTGACCAACGTTCATACGCGAAGGTACGCCCAACGGGTTGAGGACGACGTCGACCGGGGTGCCATTGGCATCGTGCGGCATGTCTTCAACCGGCATGATCACGGAGACCACACCTTTGTTACCGTGACGACCGGCCATCTTGTCGCCCGGCTGGATGCGGCGACGGATTGCCAGGTAAACCTTGACGATTTTCAGCACGCCTGGAGCCAGGTCATCGCCCTGCTGCAGTTTGCGCTTCTTGTCTTCGAACTTGTCGTCCAGCAGACGGCGGCGATCAACGATGTAGGCCTGGGCCTTCTCGAGCTGCTCGTTCAGAGCATCTTCAGCCATGCGCAGTTTGAACCACTGGCCGTGCTCAAGACCGTCGAGTACTTCGTCGGTGATGTCTTGACCTTTCTTCAGACCTGCGCCGCCTTCAGCCTTGTGGCCTACCAGAGCGGAACGCAGACGTTCGAAGGTCGCGCCTTCAACGATACGGAACTCTTCGTTCAGGTCCTTGCGGATCTCGTCGAGTTGAGTCTTCTCGATGGACAGTGCACGAGCATCACGCTCAACGCCGTCACGGGTGAAGACCTGTACGTCGATAACAGTACCCTTGGTACCGGTAGGTACACGCAGGGAGGTGTCTTTAACGTCGCTGGCTTTTTCACCGAAGATGGCACGCAGCAGCTTCTCTTCCGGAGTCAGTTGGGTCTCGCCTTTCGGAGTGACCTTACCTACCAGGATGTCGCCTGCGCCAACTTCAGCACCTACGTAAACGATACCGGCTTCGTCCAGCTTGTTCAGTGCAGCCTCACCCACGTTCGGGATGTCTGCAGTGATTTCCTCTGGCCCAAGCTTGGTATCACGTGCCACACAGGTCAGTTCCTGAATGTGGATCGTGGTGAAACGGTCTTCTTGAACAACACGCTCGGACAGGCAGATGGAGTCTTCGAAGTTGAAGCCGTTCCATGCCATGAACGCGATGCGCATGTTCTGACCCAGAGCCAGTTCACCCATGTCGGTGGACGGGCCGTCGGCCATGATGTCGCTACGCTGAACGCGGTCACCCTTGCTCACCAGCGGACGCTGGTTGATGCAGGTGTTCTGGTTCGAGCGGGTGTATTTGGTCAGGTTGTAGATGTCGACACCGGCTTCGCCAGTTTCAACTTCATCATCGGCAACACGAACCACGATACGGCTGGCATCAACGGAGTCGATCACGCCGCCACGACGGGCTACGACGCAAACGCCGGAGTCACGGGCTACGTTACGCTCCATGCCGGTACCTACCAGCGGCTTGTCAGCGCGCAGGGTTGGTACAGCTTGACGCTGCATGTTGGAACCCATCAACGCACGGTTGGCGTCATCGTGTTCCAGGAACGGGATCAGCGACGCTGCAACCGAAACTACCTGCTTCGGCGAAACGTCCATCAAGGTGACGTCTTCCGGCGCCTTGACGGTGAACTCGTTCAAGTGACGAACAGCTACCAGCTCGTCGATCAGGACTTTCTTGTCGTTCATCGTGGCCGAAGCCTGAGCGATCACGTGATCAGCTTCTTCGATGGCGGACAGGAATACGATCTCGTCGGTGACCAGAGCGTCTTTCACCACGCGGTACGGGCTCTCGAGGAAGCCGTACTGGTTGGTGCGCGCATAAGCGGCCAGGGAGTTGATCAGACCGATGTTCGGACCTTCCGGCGTTTCGATCGGGCAAACACGACCGTAGTGCGTCGGGTGTACGTCACGAACTTCAAAGCCAGCACGCTCACGGGTCAGACCGCCCGGGCCCAGTGCAGAAACACGGCGCTTGTGGGTGATCTCGGAGAGCGGGTTGTTCTGGTCCATGAACTGGGAAAGCTGGCTGGAACCGAAGAACTCTTTCACTGCCGCAGCCACTGGCTTGGCGTTGATCAGGTCTTGCGGCATCAGGCCTTCGCTTTCAGCCATCGACAGACGCTCTTTGACCGCACGCTCAACACGCACAAGGCCAACGCGGAACTGGTTTTCGGCCATTTCGCCTACGCAGCGAACACGACGGTTACCCAGGTGGTCGATGTCATCGACGATGCCTTTACCGTTACGGATGTCGACCAGAGTCTTCAGTACCGCGACGATATCTTCCTTGCACAGCACGCCCGAACCTTCGATCTCGGTACGACCGATACGACGGTTGAACTTCATCCGGCCGACCGCAGACAGGTCATAACGCTCAGGGCTGAAGAACAGGTTGTTGAACAGGGTCTCGGCAGCGTCTTTGGTCGGTGGCTCACCAGGACGCATCATGCGATAGATCTCGACCAGCGCTTCCAATTGGTTGCTGGTGGAGTCGATCTTCAGTGTGTCGGAGATGAACGGACCGCAGTCGATGTCGTTGGTGTACAGGGTCTCGATGCGAACAACCTGGGCCTTGGCGATTTTTGCCAGGATTTCGGTGTTCAGCTCGGTGTTGCACTCAGCCAGGATTTCGCCTGTAGCCGGGTGAACGATAACCTTGGCGGTGGTGCGACCCAGGACGTAGTCCAGAGGCACTTCCAGCGACTTGATGCCGGCTTTTTCGATCTGGTTGATGTGGCGCGCAGTAATACGACGACCCGCTTCAACGATCACTTTGCCGTTTTCGTCCTGAATGTCCAGAACGGCAATTTCACCACGCAGACGCGAAGCAATCAGCTCCAGGCTGAGGGTTTCATCCTTCAGGCTGAATACGTTGGTGGTGTAGAAAGCGTCCAGCACCTGCTCAGTGGTGTAACCGAGCGCGCGCAGCAGTACCGAGGCCGGCAGCTTGCGACGACGGTCGATACGCACGAACACGCAGTCTTTCGGGTCGAACTCGAAGTCCAACCACGAACCGCGGTACGGAATGATCCGCGCGGAGTACAGGAGTTTACCGGAGCTGTGCGTCTTGCCGCGGTCGTGGTCGAAGAACACGCCCGGGGAACGGTGCAGCTGGGAAACAATAACACGCTCGGTACCGTTGATTACGAAGGTACCGTTTTCAGTCATCAGTGGGATTTCGCCCATGTAGACTTCTTGCTCTTTGATGTCCTTGATCGCTTTGTTCGACGATTCTTTGTCGAAAATGATCAGGCGGACTTTTACCCGCAAAGGTACGGCGTACGTAACACCGCGCAACACGCATTCTTTGACATCAAATGCCGGTTCGCCCAGGCGATAACCCACGTACTCCAGCGCAGCATTGCCGGAGTAGCTGATGATCGGGAAAACGGATTTGAAGGCCGCATGCAGGCCCACGTCGCGGAACTGATCTTTGGTCGCTCCCGCCTGCAAGAATTCACGATACGAATCCAGCTGGATAGCCAGAAGGTACGGGACATCCATGACGTCCGGCAACTTGCTAAAGTCCTTGCGGATACGTTTTTTCTCAGTATATGAGTAAGCCATCAGCGTTCCCCAGCTTGGTCACCTGCTTGTTTGGCCCCTCCGACGGGAGCAGCCAGAAAATCTTGCAAACCCCATGGTTTGCACCACCGCATCGGGTGGTTACAGCGCGTAATTGGCGGCGACCGAGTCGACAGCCAAGAACGGAAAAAGGCCGGTGGCAAGAGCCACCAGCCATCAGCCTTCAGCTTAACGCTTGGGCTGGAGACGCAAGGTCGATGCTTACTTCAGCTCGACTTTAGCGCCTGCTTCTTCCAGCACTGCTTTAGCTTTGTCAGCGGCGTCTTTCGACACTGCTTCCAGAACCTGGGCAGGAGCGCCGTCAACTACAGCCTTGGCTTCTTTCAGGCCCAGACCGGTCAGTTCACGAACTGCCTTGATCACGTTTACTTTCTTCTCGCCAGCTTCCAGCAGCATGACGTTGAATTCGGTTTGCTCTTCAGCAGCAACAGCAGCAACAGCTGGGCCAGCGGAAGCAGCGGCAGCGGAAACGCCGAATTTTTCTTCGAAAGCTTTGATCAGCTCAACAACCTGCAGAACCGACATTTCAGCTACGGCGTTGAGGATATCTTCTTGGGAGATAGACATTACTGTATTTCCTGAATTGGGGGACGGCCTACGCGGCCATCGAAATAAACAAAAATACGCGAAAGGAGGTGCTCAGCCTTAGGCTGCGGCAGCTTCTTTTTGCTCGCGAACTGCGGCCAGAGTACGAGCCAACTTGCTGGTAGCGCCTTGAATCACGCTCATCAGCTGAGAAATAGCTTCGTTACGGGTCGGCAGTGTTGCCAGTACGTCGATTTGGTTAGCTGCGAGGAACTTGCCCTCGAACGCAGCTGCCTTGATCTCGAACTTATCCTGACTCTTGGCGAATTCCTTGAACAAACGGGCAGCAGCACCCGGGTGATCTTTGGAGAACGCGATCAGAGTCGGGCCGGTGAACACGTCGTTGAGAACACTGTATTCAGTGTCAGCAACAGCGCGCTTGAGCAGGGTGTTACGTACAACACGTACGTATACGCCAGCTTCACGAGCCTCTTTACGGAGTCCGGTCATAGCGCCTACTGTCACACCACGGGCATCAGCCACGACAGCGGACAGAGCAGCTTTGGCAGCCTCGTTGACTTCAGCGACGATGGCCTTCTTGTCTTCGAGATTAATTGCCACGGGTTTAACTCCTGCTTGTTACCGTTTCATCTGGCCGAAGCCGGATGTCGTTTTGGTGTCTGATTCGGTAAGGAACCGGGAGCACCATCTGCGTAGGCTTGAGGTTTAAGGCTTGCGCCGCCTACGGTCTTGGATAGCCCCCGCCAGGCAGGGACCCCAATTTTTTCAATTGGCGCGATCTCTCGCACCAACGTATTTCTTATACGTCCAGCGAGCCTTGGTCGATGACCAGACCTGGGCCCATAGTGGTGCTCAGGGTAACGCGCTTGACGTAGATACCTTTCGAGGAAGCTGGCTTGATACGCTTCAGATCAGCGATCAGGGCTTCAACGTTTTCCTTCAGCTTGACGGCATCGAAGCCGACTTTGCCAACGGAGGTGTGAATGATGCCGTTTTTGTCAGTGCGATAACGAACCTGACCAGCCTTGGCGTTTTTAACCGCGGTAGCTACGTCTGGGGTTACGGTGCCGACTTTAGGGTTAGGCATCAGACCACGTGGACCGAGGATCTGACCCAACTGACCTACAACGCGCATTGCATCCGGGGAAGCAATAACTACGTCGTAGTTCAGGTCGCCGCCTTTCATTTCGGCAGCCAGGTCGTCCATGCCAACGCGATCAGCGCCGGCGGCCAGAGCAGCTTCAGCTGCCGGGCCTTGGGTGAAGACAGCAACACGTACAGTCTTGCCAGTACCGTGTGGCAGCACAGTAGCGCTACGAACGACCTGGTCGGATTTACGTGGGTCAACACCCAGGTTTACAGCAACGTCAACGGACTCGCTGAACTTGACAGTCGACAGCTCGGTCAGCAGGGCAGCGGCGTCTACAAAGTTGTAGGCCTTGCCTGCTTCGATTTTGCCGGCGATAGCCTTTTGGCGCTTGGTCAGCTTAGCCATTACACACCCTCCACGTTAAGGCCCATGCTACGAGCAGAACCGGCGATGGTACGCACGGCTGCATCCATATCAGCTGCAGTCAGATCCGCGTTTTTGGTTTTCGCGATTTCTTCCAGCTGAGCACGAGTTACGGTGCCAACCTTAACGGTGTTAGGACGAGCGGAACCGCTAGTCAGACCAGCAGCTTTCTTCAGCAAAACCGAAGCCGGGGTCGACTTGGTTTCGAAAGTGAAGCTACGGTCGCTGTATACAGTGATGATCACTGGAGTCGGCAGACCTGGCTCAAGACCCTGAGTACGGGCGTTGAAGGCCTTGCAGAATTCCATGATGTTCACGCCGTGCTGACCCAGAGCCGGGCCGACAGGTGGACTTGGGTTGGCCTGAGCGGCCTTCACTTGCAGCTTGATGTAAGCGGTAATCTTCTTGGCCATGAGGCACTCCAATTACGGGTTCAAACGCCTCGAAAGGCTCCCCGGTTACTTGCGCGTTTATCCCAGTGACGACAAAACCCCACAGCCTAAGGCTGCGGGGTTGGGATGCTTGCTCAGCTAGACCTTCTCGACCTGGCTGAACTCCAACTCTACCGGAGTAGAGCGACCGAAAATGAGCACTGCCACTTGGATCCGGCTCTTTTCGTAGTTAACTTCTTCGACGGTGCCGTTGAAATCAGCAAACGGACCATCTGTGACACGAACAACCTCACCCGGCTCGAACAACGTCTTCGGCTTAGGCTTGTCGCTACCGTCAGCAACGCGACGCAGAATTGCTTCCGCCTCTTTGTCGGTGATCGGAGCAGGCTTATCAGCAGTACCGCCGATGAAACCCATGACACGAGGAGTGTCCTTGACCAAGTGCCAAGTACCTTCATTCATGTCCATCTGAACCAGCACGTAGCCAGGGAAGAACTTGCGTTCGCTTTTGCGCTTCTGACCATTCCGCATTTCAACCACTTCTTCAGTGGGAACCAGAATTTCGCCGAAGCCATCTTCCATGCCTGCAAGCTTTACGCGCTCTAGCAAAGAGCGCATAACATGCTTCTCGTAACCCGAGTAAGCATGCACAACGTACCAACGCTTAGCCACGGGACACCCTTAGCCAACAATCAAGGAAACAAGCCAGCCGAGCAGGGAATCAAGCCCCCACAACAGCAACGCCATAACCAGAACAACAGCCACAACAATCAATGTGGTCTGCGTGGTTTCTTGGCGAGTCGGCCAAACGACTTTACGAATTTCGGTGCGAGCTTCCTTTACCAGGACCGCGAAAGACTTGCCTTTGGCAGTCTGCAGGCCTACAAAGGCAGCTACAGCAGCAAGAGCGAGCAAAGCGAGTACGCGGTACAGGATCGGCGAAGCAGAGTAGTACTGATTGCCAACAACGCCTACGACCACCAACGCGACCACAGCGAGCCACTTGACGAGATCGAAACGAGAGCTTTGAGCTTCAGCCTTAGGAGTCATCTATGAAGATCCTGTGAAAAGAAAGCCAGACACACCACGTGAATCTGGCAGGTCAGGAGGGAATCGAACCCCCAACCTACGGTTTTGGAGACCGTCGCTCTGCCAATTGAGCTACTGACCTAAAACAAAATCAGGCCGACCATTATGCAGGCCTGAAAAAGACTTTACAACAACCAACCCCACTAGACCTGAAATCACCTGGCAACAAAGCCAAATGCAACACCAACAAGCCGAGGCAGCTGTTAAAACAAAGGCAGATATTTTCATATCTGCCTTGTTATATGGAGCTCTTGAGCGGATTTGAACCGCTGACCTCACCCTTACCAAGGGTGTGCTCTACCAACTGAGCTACAAGAGCAAAACACATTGCACAACCTGCAAACTTGGAGCGGGTAGCGGGAATCGAACCCGCATCATCAGCTTGGAAGGCTGAGGTTCTACCACTAAACTATACCCGCGGAGCTTGCAGCTCACGCTAAAAATGGTGGAGGGGGAAGGATTCGAACCTTCGAAGTCGTAGACGTCAGATTTACAGTCTGATCCCTTTGGCCGCTCGGGAACCCCTCCTAAGCGAGCCGGCATTCTACATCACGCCGGCCTTCTGTCAAGCATTTTCTCATTAAAAATATGAGGTTAGCTGCGTTGACCTCCGCTTCACGCTGTAGACCGTAAAGGTCTTCACTGCGAAGCGGGCGCCATTCTATGCAAACTATTCGACAGTTGCAACGCCTTCGCACAACATTATTTTATGTTTTAACTCATTGAATTCCTTAGCAAGGTTTTCAAACGGCAGATCCTCAGCCAACCTCCTGCTTTCAGGGGCGACACGAAGCCAATAGCCGGAGGCATCAGGCGTATTGAGGAGAAGCACTTTGACCTTTATATCCAGGCTTATGAGGCGCTGCTCTACCGACTGGGCCTGGCGCTGATCAGCGAAACCACCGATGTATAGACACGTACTTTGTGCGTCAGGCGCTTTTGCCCGGTCGCGCCGAACCATGGGGTCAGAGGATTCACTCAATAGGCGAATATCCTGCTGAGAGCCCTTATAGAGACTCAGTGGCGTTACATCTTTAGCACGCAATGGGGCTTCCTGTTGATGCCAGATGTAATAGAAGGCATTGAGAACGAGCAAAAGCAAAAACAGCCAACGCATAAATACCTCAGGACAAAGGGCACGCCATCGCCAGACCAACAAAAACCAGATCAGGAACAAAACGAGCGTGAGGCACGGCATCGGAGACCAGGTCAGCATCCCCGCCAGTCAGAAAAACCGTGAAGTCATTCCCCCAATAGCTCCGAGCCAACTCAAGCTGTGTCAAAACAAACCCTCTGAGCATCAGCGTACAACCCCGCTCAACGGCTTCCACAGTCGTCCGCCCCGGCGAGAGGCGTGCCAGGGCCTGCTCTGCCGCAATATCGTCGTAGCGGATTTTGCGCGTGTGCGTTCGCAACTGGCTGCGCATGAGGGGCATTCCCGGGCAAATGAAGCCGCCAAGGTGCTCACCATCGGCAGCAATAAAGTCTGCAGTGGCTGCGGTACCGAAATCGAGTACCAGGCAGGCACCTGATGCCAGCTTGAAACCACCGAGCATTGCCAACCAACGATCCAGCCCAAGACGCTCAAACTCTTCGTAGCCGTTACGTACACCCGCCGCCTCCCTCGCTGAGACAGCACAAGACACAACAACCCCAAATGCCCCCTGCAATGCCTCAACCAACTGCCCGGTCTCTTCGGAGGCCCGAACACTTACCAGGCGGCAGCGCGTCAATGACAACCCCGGGATTGCCTTCAGGCCCTCGATCAACTCAAGGTCCGAGCCGACAACACCCTCAGCGGACGCCCTGGCCATAGGCGAATCGAGCACACGCCACTTGATAAAGCTATTCCCACAGTCGAGCTCAAGAATCATCACGCAACCTCAGGCTTAACTCACCGCCGCTGTATATTTTCTCGACACCCTCGACACTCAGCCGCAGCGCGCCCTGGTGATCAACACCCAGCACCACACCATCAATCTGGTTAACACCCGCGATAAGAGATACGGCCTTACCCTGCCACAAATGATTTCGCTCCCACTCTTCCTGAAGCGCAGCAAAACCGAAAGCCTTATGTCGCTCCAGGTGACTTTGCAACTGCAGTCCAAGGCGTGCGACCAAGTGATTTCGGTCGACAGGGGAGCCCGTCTCCAACTGCGCCGACGTCCACTGCTGATCGACCTCTGCCGCCTTCTGCATATTTACGTTGATCCCTATACCGAGCACAACATGGCAAACATCAGCGGGATCTCCAACCAATTCCAGCAAGATACCGGCAATTTTTTTCTGCCCAACCAGGACGTCATTCGGCCATTTCAAGGCGGCGCCCTGGACACCCAACTCACGCAGGGCCTGCATGACTGCCAATCCGACGACAAGGCTAAGCCCTTCCAACTGCCTCAGCCCGCCGTCAATGCGCAATACGAGGCTGTAATACAGGTTTTGAGCAAACGGACTGACCCACTTGCGGCCCCGCCTCCCTCTTCCCGCCGTTTGCTGCTCCGCAAGCACCAGAAATGGCGCCGCGCAACCTGTGCCGACGAGGCGCAAAGCCTCGGCATTGGTGGAGTCTATGGAGTCAGAGATGTAAACAGGCCACGCCAAAGCAGGAGCGCGCTCTTGAATTTCTTCAGCACTCAAGAACACCAATGGAGATGCTAGCTGGTACCCCCTGCCGCGAATTTTATGAATGGGCAGGTTCAATTCAGACTCCAGATGCTGGAGCTGCTTCCAAACAGCACTGCGGCTGACACCCAGGGCAGCACCGAGCGCCTCTCCGGAGTGGAATCGACCATCTTTGAGAAGTGTTAACAACGTCAGCATGCAAGCATCGCCTCACAATGAGGCACGCATGATAGCCATGCGCAAGGTCATTGCATAGAAAGGACAGGATTTAGCACTGGAGGCGGCTGCAAAGCAGGCTTACGTGGCATCTCAGCCTGAACGCGTTGTGATTAACGCCACTCGTGAGCGAGATTTACGCCTAAACGAGCGCCAAAAACAAAACCCCTGATTGCGTTAGCAATCAGGGGTTTCGGAATTTAATCTTGACGATGACCTACTCTCACATGGGGAAACCCCACACTACCATCGGCGATGCATCGTTTCACTACTGAGTTCGGGA